>WRAB01000010.1 GCA_009780435.1 Oscillospiraceae bacterium
AGCAAACGAGAAAATTTGTATATTTTAGCTGATTAAGTTTTATAAAACACTTGCACATATAGTTTAGATGTGGTAAAGTTTTCAACAGAAAAGCAACTATCAAAACCTACACCTTTTGATAGTTGCTCCTTCCCTGCTAATACAGCACTTCCACGCCCCCGCCGGTTCGCCAATTCAGCGAACCCAGCCGGGGGCGTTTTGATAGTTTACTCTTCCTACACCCGATTCCGAATCGCTTTTACAATCTCCATCACCACAACCGCCCCCAGGGCCAGTCCGGCGGCGATCCCCCACTGGGAGAACCCGAACGCTTCCGAGATTTGAAAGACCTCCCGCACACCCGGCAAGATGGTCAGACTATACAACCCAAAGCAGATCACCACCGCCCCTACCACATATGGGTTGGAGAACAGTCCCATCTCGAACACAGTCTGCCGATCAGAGCGAGAGGAGAACGTCTGCAACGTCCGAGCCAAAATCAAAGTGGTAAAGGCCATTGCGCCGCCGATTTCCGTTGAGAACTGGGTCATACCGATATACTGGGCCGCAATGGTGGCGATACCGATTAAAATCCCCCGGACGAGTACGCTCTGGAACAGCCCCCCGCCGAAGATGTCCTCGTTCATATCCCTGGGCGGGCGATCCATCACCTGTGACTCTTCTTTCTCCAATCCCAGGGCAATGGCGGGGAGTGCGTCGTTGACCAGATTGATAAATAAAACTTGCAACGCCGTAAACGGCTTGTCCCAGCCCACCAACAGGGCGAATATAATAGCGATGATCCCCCCCAGATTCCCGGAGAACAGATAGCCCACGGCTTTTTTGATATTGTCAAAGATCGTCCGCCCGATGGACACGGCGCTGACAATGGAGACGAAGTTGTCATCGGTCAGGATCATGGCGGAGGCGTCTTTGGCCACCTCGGTACCGCTCCCCATGGCGATACCGATATCCGCCTGTTTCAACGACGGCGCGTCGTTGACCCCGTCCCCTGTCATGGCGGTGATCTGCCCTTTTTTCTGCCACGCCTTGACGATCCGAATCTTATTCTCCGGGGACACCCTGGCATAGACGCGGATATCCTCCAGCTTATCGTCCAACTCCGCCTCGGACATGGCGTCCAACTCCATGCCCGTGACGGCCAAGTCCCCCTCCTCCACGATCCCGATTTCCTGGGCGATGGCGTATGCCGTAGTCTTGTGGTCTCCGGTGATCATCACGGTCTTAATGTGGGCGCGCTTGGCCTGGGCGATGGATCCGTACACCGCCTCCCGGGGCGGGTCGATCATGGCGGTGAGGCCGATGAGGGTGAGTCCGTGCTCGTCCTCCAGGGTGAGATCCCGCTCATCGGAATCCACCTCTTTCGTGGCATAGGCCAGCACCCGGAGAGCCCGGCGACTGAAGGTCTCATTGGCCGCATGAAACGCCGCCCGCTCCGATTCCGTAAAAGGTTTGATTGCACCGTCCACCAGCACGGTTGTACAGCGGGAAAACAACACATCGGGCGCACCTTTGGTTAAAATCCGCAGTTTGTCCATGTCTTGGACAGTGGTCATCAGTTTCCGCTGGGAATCAAAGGGCAGGTCTGCAATCCTGGGGGATGCCTCTCTGATTGCCGCGGGCGACTGGCCCAGAGTCTCGATATAATCCAGGAGCGCCGTCTCCGTGGGGTCGCCGATCCGTGTGCCGTCTGCCTTGCAGATGGCGTCATTGCAGAGGGCGATGGCGGGGATCAGCAGGGAATCTTCGATCTCGCCATCCCCCGGCAAAAACGTATCTACCACGGTCATCTTGTTCTGGGTCAGGGTTCCCGTCTTATCCGTGCAGATGACCCCCGTGCTCCCCAGGGCCTCCACCGCCGAGAGTTTGCGGATAATGGCGTGTCGCTGGGCCATCTTCTTCGTCCCCACGGCCAGATCGATGGTCACAATGGAACTCAGCGCCTCCGGGATGGCCGCCACCGCCACGGCGATGGCGAACATAAACGCACCCAATATTCCAGCCCACAGATCACCGCCGGACACGACCTCCCGATAGGTCAAAACGGCAAAGACCAGGATACACAGGGCGAAGATGGCGAGGCCCAGCTTTTTACTAAAGTCCTCCAGCCGCCGCTGGAGGGGTGTCTGGCGATCCTCCGCCGTCTCGATCAGCTCTGCGATTTTCCCGATCTCCGCCTGTTTCCCCGTGGCGGTGATGAGGACTTCCCCCCTGCCGTGGACGGCGACAGTCCCGCTGTAGACCATATTCTTCCGATCCCCCAGAGGGAGGTTCCCCTCTAGGGTCTCACCCACTTTCAAAACCGGCTCCGACTCCCCGGTGAGGATACCCTCGTCCACTTTCAGGGCGCTGAGTGCCATAATCCGCCCGTCTGCCGGGACGAAGTCCCCCGCCTCTAAGAGCACCAGATCCCCCGGCACCAATTCCCGGGCGGGGACGGTGATGGTCTCCCCATCCCGCCGCACCTTTGTGACAGGGGCGCTGATCTCCCGCAGGGCCGCCAGATCACTCTCGGCTTTCCGCGTCTGCACCACAGAGATGATGGAATTCACCACCAAGACGGCGAAGATCACAATAGATTCCAGCCACTCCCCCAAGGCCAACTGGACGACCACCACAATGGCCAGGATGAGTATCATGGGGTCTTTCCAGGCGTCCAGGAGCAGTTTCCACAGGGGCGTGCGCGCCCGCTGGCGGAGTTCGTTGGGGCCGATTTCCTCTAAGCGCCGCTTGGCCTCTTTTACAGAGAGGCCTTGTGGAGAGGAATCAAGCTCTTTCCACAACGCTTCCTGGGAGTTTCGATACGTTTCCACGTTTTTCCTCCTTTGATCGGCAAAATAAAAAACCTTTGCCAATACTAGTATTGGCAAAGGTCTTGTCAAACACACATGATCTGGTGTCAATAAAGCCGATGGAGGGGACCTCCATGTGATGACGACTTTATTCTGGACGCAGGGTGCGCCCACTAACTACTCCCCTTTGATGGGATGATTGTATCTCATATTGCGAAACTTGTCAAGACTAAAACACTGTCCCGCCCAGTAGATACCAGCGCATGGTCATAAGCAGGCCGATCAAAAACACGATAGGCACCAGTATGCGAAAGACCGGGCGCTTCTCCGTAAAATGCGCCAAAAATAGAAACAGCGGCGCGGCGGCGGCCATATATCTCCCACCGCTTAATAGCCAGGATACGGAAAAGGAAATAAACGCATAGCCCAGCAAAAATACGATATAGACAGGATTTAAGCGTTTCACGCCGGCATACAAGAGCATGAGCGCTGTAACGGCAAAGGCCAAAATATTGGGGACCGCTATGGTATTTATAAAGGACCGCTCGGCATAAACAATGCTTTCAAACTGCAAAATAATAACACTTCCAAAATACGTAAACTGGTTGTGCCAGTGGGTGCGTTGATAATACATGAACTGAAACGGATCACCAGTGACGTGCCAATTGACGAGCAGATAAATCACGACGCCGAAGAGCATGACCAAAATCCACGCGCCTTTTCTGGCAATGAGCCGGCGTAGTGACTCCCACTTGGTCTGCTTGACCAGATCAAACACTTTGTAGTGTGTCATAAACTCCACCGCCGCAACGACGATGAGCACCAGGCCCATCATGCGGGTCAATATGGCAAAGGCACCAATGATCCCTGCAAGGGGCCAGTTGTGGGTGCGGATATAGTACAGGCACATGACCGTCGTGAGCAAAAATAAGCTCTCGGTCATGGGTACGCCGAAAAAGAACGAGTGAGGCGCAATGGAGATCAAAACAATCCCCCATCGCGCAACCGATGCTTTAAAATCACACCGGATCAGGCGATAGAAATAGCACAGCGCGAGGGCAAAACTCACAAAAGATACGATATACGCCGCGGCCAGGTAATGACCCACCGGGACATGGATCAACCTGATGAGCCATCCATACAGAGGAAAGAACACCAGCAGCAGATGTTTGTCGTTTTCCGTCCAAGTATATCCGATTTCCGCCAAATTCAAATAGTGGGTTGAATCCCCTCGGCGGAAGGCATAAAAAAGATCAGACACAGAGGGCGATTGCCCGTCTAAGACTAGGATGGTATAGCCCAAGATTAGCATCACAAGCCGTACGCCCAAGGCGAACAGGATGATCTTACCGTAAGGGGTTTTCTGTTTCCGCTCCGAGGTGGTCAAATTTTCATCGACAACAATCAAGCTTCGCATCCACGCAAGTGCGCTATTCTTGGAGATCGGGGCGGCCAGAGGCCCGGACGTCCCCCACCCCGCTGCGCGGTAAATACGCACCAGTACCAACAGGGTGGCCATCCAAAAAATGATCTGTGATAGGACTGAGAAAAACATACCGAAAATGATCATTGCCGCCTCGCTACACCTTCGTCATTTGCTTTGCCGCCGCCCGGAGCATCAGGCGTTTTGTCCCCATGTCGTCAAAGGCGATCTCAATCAGGGCGTCATTGCCTACAGGTTGAACGTCGGTGATCATCCCTCGGCCAAAGGCCTTGTGGGTCACCTGATCGCCCTTTTGGAAGGCGGGCAGCCCTTGTGGAGCGCCTCCCGTGGGAGACATGGGATGGGACCAGGATTTTCTATCCCGCACCGGCATCTGACTGCGCCGGGTGTTCGCCCCGGAACTGTATCCCCCCTGGGCCTCGTCGTCGAAACTGACATCCCAACTGGCGCTGCCATAGGCCGGGCGGTGGATGCCCTCTTTTTCTACGTAGTCCGCCGGTATCTCCTCTAAGAATCGGGAGGTCTGATTGGCCGTGGTACGGCCGAATAATAGCCGCTGATTGGCACTGATCAGGTGGAGTTTCGACTTTGCCCGGGTGAGGGCCACGTAGCAGAGCCGCCGCTCCTCCTCCATCTCTTCTGGGTCGCCCAATACCCGGTGGCCGGGGAAAATCCCCTCTTCAATCCCCACCAGATAGACGTGGGGGAACTCCAATCCCTTGGCACTGTGCATGGTCATCATCACTGCGGCATCGGCGTCGGGATCTAAGTTGTCCAAATCCGTGTAGAGGGCAATTTCGTCCAAGAATCCCTTCAGACTTCCGTCCTCGCTATTTTGCATATAGCTGACAATATTACTTTTCAGTTCTTGGATGTTCTCAATCCGGGCGGCGTTTTCCTCCGGCTTCTCCTGGAGCATAGATAGATACCCCGTGGCATCTAAGAGCAGGTCGTAAAACTGATCCAGGGGCATCTGTGCCGCCTTCTCCCGCAGATCCTCCAACAGATTGCCGAATCGGATCAGTTTCGTCGCACTCCGTTGGAGTTCCGGGTAATCCCGGACGTGTTGGATGGTCTCGGATATGGGTCGCCCTGCGGTTAAGCTGCTCTCCCGCAACCGCTCGGCACTGGTCTGGCCGATGCCACGGGCCGGGACGTTTATGATCCGCAACAGCCGCAGATCGTCGGCGGGGTTGGCCACCACCGCCAGATAGGCTAAGACATCTTTGATCTCCGCCCGGTCAAAAAAACGGGTACCGCCTATGACCTTGTAGGGGATACCGTTTCGCTTAAATGCGTACTCCAACTGGTTGGACAGGGCGTTCATCCGGTATAAAACTGCATGTTCTCCCCATTTTCCGCCCTTTCCGAAATGATCCAGGATGGCCTGGGCCACGTAGGCCGCCTCGTCCTCTTGATTCATGGCGGCGTAGTGGGTCAATTTCTCCCCGTCGGCCTGTTCCGTCCAGAGATTTTTCCCCTTGCGACCCATATTATTTTTGATCACGGCGTTGGCCGCCCCTAGGATGTGTCCCGTGGAGCGGTAGTTCTGCTCTAAGCGAATCACACGGGCATCCGGGTACTGGTGCTCAAAGTTCAAGATGTTCTGGATGGTTGCCCCCCGGAACTTGTAGATACTCTGGTCGTCGTCCCCCACGACAC
This sequence comes from Oscillospiraceae bacterium, assembly GCA_009780435.1. Classification (GTDB taxonomy): domain Bacteria; phylum Bacillota; class Clostridia; order Oscillospirales; family Oscillospiraceae; genus WRAB01. The sequence continues at coordinate 5,899 of WRAB01000010.1, forward strand.
AGATATTGCCGTGGCCACCGGCTAGGAGGCTGGAAAAGAGATACTGCAAATTGTTGGTATCCTGGTACTCGTCAATGAGCACGTAGCGGAACTGGCGCTGATAATGGGCCAGCACCTCCGGCTCTGATTGGAGCAGTTTTACAGTCATATATAACAGATCATCAAAATCCAGGGCGTCTGCCGCACGGAGCCGCTTTTGATACTCCGCATAGGCCGCACCTATGTGTCGCTTGCGGTAGTCCTGGGCCCCCTCCGCCGACTCCAGATAGGCCTTGGAGTTCAACAGAGCGTCTTTCGCCCGACTGATCTCCGCCAGCACGCTCCGATAGGGGAAGGATTTTTCGTCTAGATTTAAATCCTTTAATATCCGTTTCATCAGGGACTGGCTGTCGGCGGTATCGTAGATAGTGAAGCCGGAATCAAAGCCCAGCCGATCAATGAACCGCCGCAGGATCCGGACAGAGGCCGCATGAAAGGTCATGGCCCAAATGTCCCGGGCCGATCCCCCCAACTTATTTTCCAACCGGATTTTCAGTTCATCTGCGGCCTTGTTGGTAAACGTAATGGCTAAAATCTCCCAGGGCCTGACGGGGTTTACGGCGCAGAGTTCTCTGGCCCTGGTCGCCCCCGCCTGTCTGAGGGCGGGATTGTCCCCGCTGGCCAGATAGAGCCGCAAAAAGGCCAGATCCGTCTCGCCGACCCCCGCCGGGATCCGATCCGTATCGGCACCCGCACCAAATTGAACGAGATTTGCAATCCGGTTGATGAGCACCGTGGTCTTCCCGCTCCCCGCCCCCGCCAGGAGGAGGAGCGGCCCCTCCGTGGCCAAGACCGCCTCTCTCTGCATATCATTGAGGGCGGCAAACTCCGCGGCGATAACCTCCCGCCGCAAGGTAATAAATTCCTGTCTGATTGCATCTGTCATAGTGTAGTATCCTGTCTTTCGCATGTAGGGCGCGACGCCCTCGGCGCGCCGTTTCCACGATTGCGGTGTGAAAACGGCGTGTCGGGGCGCCACGCCCTACAGTTAATGTCCGATCTATTTCGTACCAAATATCCGGTCACCGGCGTCGCCCAGGCCGGGGACGATGTAGCCGTGGTCGTTTAGCTTCTCGTCCACAGCGGCGACGTAAATCTCCACATCCGGGTGATCCGCCTGAATCCGCTGGACACCCTCGGGGGCCGCCAGGATACACATGAGCCGGATCTGCTGACAGCCGTAGCCCTTCAAGAGATCAATGGTCGCCGAGGCGCTGCCGCCGGTGGCCAGCATAGGGTCTAATACGATTACTTTCCGGTTGGCGATATCTTTGGGCAGCTTGCTGTAGTATTCCACTGGCTCTAAGCTCTCCGGATCCCGGTACAGGCCCACATGCCCCACCTTGGCCGAGGGGATCAGGCTCAATACCCCGTCCACCATGCCCAGGCCCGCCCGTAAAATGGGTATCACGGCCAGTTTCTTCCCGGCGAGGCGGTTCGTCTTGGCAATGCCCACAGGCGTTTCCACTTCCCCCGGCTCCAGAGCCAAATCCCGGGTGGCCTCGTAGCACATGAGGGTGGTCATCTCGGTCACCACCTCCCGGAACGTTTTGACGCTGGTCTCCTTGTCCCGCAGAAGGGATAGCTTGTGTTGTAGCAGTGGGTGATCCAGTAAGTGCAAACTCATACTCTATATCTCCTTTTTCTCCGCCCGCTCCCGCTCTGCCTGAGAGGGTCGGATATATTGTGGGTTGATCTCGCAGGGCTTGTCTCCTGGCAACTCTATGGCCGCCATGGCGACGCCCCAGGCGGTCTGCTGTACCAAGTGCTCCGGCAGGATTTCGGCGGAACCACCCCAGGCGATCAGCCAATCATGACAGAGGGCCGCCCCATCTCCCACCAGAATATATCGAGAATCTTTGTCTTTTTGACCAAAGAGTTCTTCTATGGCAATGGCCCGATCCTCCGTCAGACGGCGAAGAACACCATCTCGATTTTCAAATAGGGCATTGTAGACCTGATCCCGCCTGGCATCCATCACCGGACAGATGGTCCCCTCCCCCAGATGCATGGCCTGATGGGCCATGGCCGCAAGGCTGGACACCCCCACCAGGGGCTTGTCCAACCCCCAGGCCAGCCCTTTGGCAGTCGCCACGCCGATACGGAGTCCCGTAAAGGAACCCGGCCCGTGGGCCACGGCGATCTTGTCAACATCTTTGACCCCGAGTCCCACGCCGTCCAGGAGGGCGTGAATCATGGGTAGAAGGGTTCTGGAATGGGTCAACCCCGCGTTTTGCATGTTCTGTGCAATGAGTTTCCCGTTCTCCAAGAGAGCCACAGAGGCAGCCTTGGCAGAGGTCTCAAGGGCTAATATCCGCATAAGGTCGATTCCTCTCCCGCAAATCCCGTAATGGTGATCCGCCGTGCGGTCTCCCCGGTTTTTTCGATCTGGATGCGTATGGTGTCTGGCAGAAAGGCGTCTTCCACCCGCTCGCTCCACTCCACGGCGATGACCGCCCCCCGCCGGAGATAATCCTCCCAGCCGATCTCGAACAGTTCTTCGGCGGAACGCAGGCGATACATGTCAAAGTGGATCAACGGGATTACACCTTCGTACTCGTTGACAATGGTATATGTGGGGCTTGTAACCTGTATAGCAACCCCCAATCCCCGGGCCAAACCACGGGTAAAAGCAGTCTTCCCCGCCCCCAGATCGCCGTAGAGGGCCAATACCACACCGCGGGGCAGGCGCACCGCCAGATCACAGCCCGCCTGCTCCGTCTCTTTTTCGCTATGGGTGCGTATGGTCATTGTTTCGTTTCTTCTTTTCATGTTGAGTAATTATATCAGATGCAAACCGGATTTTCAATTGTACAAATGGCATCTTTTATGGTAGAATGTCAGTTATTCCTGCTGTCCTCGCACCGCCGTAGGCGGGGCGCGGACAAGGACGGCATATTTTGAACTGTGTGAATCGCTAAAAATCTATAAAAGGAGTTTGCCACGGTGAGACGTGCGGGTAAGGCAACTTTAGAATACATCAAAAAAGCGGACATGTTCCTATTGGTCCTCTCCCTCATCTGTTCTATATTTGGAATTGTTCTGATTTGGAGTTCCACCCGCGCCTTCCCCGGCGGGGCCGCTCCATTTTTGACCATTCAAATTTTAGCGCTTTTCTTGGGACTGTTCTGCTTTGTTCTCTTTTCCATTATTGACGTGGAAATCCTGGCCCACAGGTGGAAAGCGATACTTATTTTTAATGTCCTGATCTTATTGTCTCTTTTTGTGTTCGGCGTCGGCATTGAGGGCGGTGATCGGATCTGGCTCCGCTTTTTCGGGATCGGCATCCAGCCCAGCGAGATTGTCAAGATCACGTTTGTCATCCTGATGGCCTATCAAATCCAGTATCTCAAGGAGTATAAGAATCTCAACTCCTTTTTCTCCCTGATGCAATTGGCGGCCCATTTCGTCTTGATTTTTGTGCTTTTGCCGGATATGGGCAACTCACTAATCTTTCTATTCATCTTTATCGTGATACTTTTTATGGGCGGGGTGAAACTCCGCTGGTTCGCTTTGGGTGGCGCGCTTCTCATCGCCCTATTCTTCATCGCCTGGGAAGGGGGCTTCTTTGCCGGGTATCAAATGAATCGAATTCTCGCCCCCTTTGACTCCAGCATCGACCCGCTTAACCAGGGCGTCCGTTTCCAAGTCCACCGCAGTCGCATTGCCATCGCCTCCGGCCAGATCTTCGGGCAGGGCCTGGGGCAGGGTGCCCAGACCCAGACCAGACACGGTGTGCCCGAACAGCATACAGACATCTTATTCTCCGCCGCCGCCGAGGAGTTCGGCTTCATCGGCGCATTGGTGGTAATCGCCCTGATTGTTCTGGTCATCATCCGCTGTTTCTATGTGGGTGCCCGTGCCAGAGATACCCTGTCCGCCCTCACCTGTGTCGGCGTGGGAAGCTTCATCATGTTCCAGTCCCTGATCAACATCGGCATGACTCTGGGCGTCGGACCGGTCATCGGGATCGCGCCCCCCTTTTTCGCCTATGGAGGATCGTCCCTGGTGACCACCTTCATCTCGCTGGGCCTCGTCTCCGGCGTCAAGATGCGAACCGTATCGCCCTGGAAGCGATCATTGTACTAAATGGCTGTGTCCGCCGAAGGCGGACGGATTACAAATATCGCCGCAGGCGATTCCTACAATTGTTCATTGTTACTTGTTATCTGTTAATTGAAAGGAGTGAGCACCTCTGCTCAATATAGATATCAAACTGCTCCGCCGAGAGGAGTCCGGCCAAGCCATCCGGGTCGGCGTCGTCGGTGCCGGACAGATGGGCCGGGGCTTAGTGAGCCAGATGGCGCTCATGAAGGGGATTACCCCTGCCATCGTCTCTGCAACTACGACAGAACGGGCAAAACAGGCCTTTTTAAATGCCGGGATTCCGGCGGAATGTATCGCCGTGGCTAAGACGGCGGACGAGGCCGCCTATTACATCGAATCCGGCAAGTACGTGGCCACGGACGACTTCTCTCTCGTATCCTCCACCGGGCCTGTGGACTGTGTCGTGGACGCCACGGGCATCCCCGACGTGGGGGCGAGGGTCGCTACCGAGACCATCCGGGGCGGCAAGCACATCGTCATGCTCAACGTGGAGACCGACGTGGTCATCGGCCCGTATTTGAAGCACTTGGCCGACACCCAGGGCGTCATCTACACCGGGTCCGCCGGGGATGAGCCGGGTTCGGTCATGGAACTCTACTCTTTCGCCCGGGCTATGGGGATGGAAGTCCTTGTCGTAGGCAAGGGAAAAAATAATGGCTTAAATCAGACCGCCAACCCCGATATGATGGAAGAAGAGGCCCTCCGGCGGAAGATGAACCCCAAAATGCTCACCTCCTTCCGGGACGGCACGAAAACCATGGTGGAACTGGCCGCCATGTCCAACGCCACGGGCTTTGTACCGGACATCGTCGGCGCCCACGGAATCGCCAGTGACGTGATGGGGTTAAATCAACTATATAAGCTCAAACAAGACGGCGGGATATTACACCGCCACGGGGTAGTGGAGTTCGTAGAGGGCATCGCCCCCGGGGTGTTTGTCACTGTATCCTCCGACAACGAAGAGGTGGCCTATCAACTGGATTATCTGGCGCTCGGCCCCGGCCCCCTGTGGACCTTTTACCGGCCCTATCACCTGTGCAGTCTGGAGACGCCCCTGACAGTTGCCAAATGCGTCATCGACGGCGAAGCGACTATCGTCCCCCGGGGGGGACTGGTCTCTGAATGCATCGCCGTTGCGAAAAAAGACCTGGCCGTGGGAGAACTGCTCGACGGCATCGGCGGCTATACGGCCTACGGCACAGTGATGGAGAAATCCCAGTCCGATCCGGCGGGCTATCTGCCCTTCGGTCTCATCACCCCCGGATGTAGGATGAAACAACCGGCCAAACAGGGCGAGTGTTTGACCTATGATATGGTCGAATTGGATCAGAGCACACTGATTTATCAACTGCGCAGCGCGCAGGACGCCATGATATTTGAATCATAAACAGAGGGAGGCGGCTCCACATGGATTCAATCAGCAAATCTGTGGTCAAGCTGGATCACGGGCCAAAAGTACGGGGCGAGGCGCTCTATGCCCCGGACCACCCCATGGAGGGCGTGCTCCACGGCAAACTGCTCCGATCTGACCGAGCCTATGCACGGCTCCTCTCTGTCCAGGTGCCGGAACTGCCGGAGGGCTATGTTTTCGCCGACTGGCGGGACGTACCGGGAGAAAACGTGGTATTACTCATCCTGGAGGACACCCCCGTCTTTGCAACAGATACGGTGGAGTTTTTAGGCGACCCCATCGGCATTGTGGCCGGGCCGAACGAGGCCGTGGTAGATCAGATCCTCTCCAAAATCCAGGTGGAATACGAAGATTTACCCCCTGTCTTAGACCCGGAGACATCGGAGACCATCTTCTTCGACTACAGTCACCAACAGGGCGATGTAGACCAGGCTTTCGCCCAAGCGGATCGCATCTATGAGGAGACGTTTCGGACGGGCTATCAGGAGCACGGTTATCTGGAGACCAACGGATTGACCGCCATCCCAAGCGACGGCAAACTAACCGTCCACGGCTCTATTCAGTGTCCCTACTACGTCCACAAGGCCTTGAAAAAGGCCCTGGGCGTGGAGCACGAGGCAGTCCAGGTGATCCAGGACGTGACCGGAGGCGGATTTGGCGGCAAGGAGGACTACCCCTCCATCTTGGCCTGTCAGGTAGCGGTGGCGGCCCTAAAAGCGGGCAGGCCCGTCCGCACCATCTACAGCCGTCGGGAGGATATGGCCTATACCAGTAAGCGCCACCCCTCCCGTAGCCGATATAAGGTGGCCGTCAAAGACGGCAGGGTCACGGCCATGGATATTGACATCCTCTACAACGCCGGGGCCTATACCACCATGTCCATGGTGGTGCTCCAGCGGGGCGTCATCTGCGCCAACGGGGTCTATCACATCCCCAACCTCCGGGTACGGGGCCGATCCGCCAAGACCAATACTGTCCCCAACGGGGCATTCCGCGGATTCGGCGCACCCCAGACTTTTTTCTCCGCCGAGATGATCATGGCCCACATCGCCACAGATTTGGGGATTGATCCCCTGACATTCAAAGAGGCCCACGTGGCACGGCACGGAGATCCCACTTCTACAGGCGGCAAATATCACTTCCCCGTCCCCCTGCTGGAGATGAGCGAAAAGCTGACCCGGGAAGTGGATTACTGGAATAAACGCAAAGAATATGATACGCAATCAGGCCGATACCGCCGGGGGATCGGATTCTCCTTCAGCTTCCACGGGGCGGGATTTACAGGCTCCGGGGAGCGGGATATTATCAAGGCCGTGGCGGCCCTCCAAAAGTATCCGGACGGCAAGGTGGAGATTCTCACCGCCGGCACCGAGATGGGCCAGGGCCTTCTGACCACGTTCGCAAAGATTGTCGCCAAAGAGTTGCATTTACCCCTGAACCAAATCATCATCGCTCTGCCGGACACAGATCGGGTGCCGGATTCGGGGCCCACGGTGGCCTCCCGCTCCGTCATGGTGGTGGGTGAACTCCTCCGCCGGGCGGCGGCCCGATTGAAAGCGGAGTGGGTCGACGGCGAGGCCCAGCGATTTGAAGAGAAATTCCAAGAGCCGGATTTCGTCATCCCGTTCAATATAGAGACCTTCCAGGGCGATGCCTACCCCACCTATTCCTGGGGCGCCCACTGCGTGGAGTTGGAGATCGACACCTTCACAGGTGAACACAAAGTCTTAGGCGCCTGGGGCTGCTACGACGTGGGTACCCCCATCGATATGACGGTTATCGTGGGTCAGATGGAGGGGGGGCTGCTCCAGGGCATCGGCTACTCCCACATGGAACAGATGGTCTGCGACAGGCGGGGCTGTATCCGCAGCAACAGCTACAGCGACTACACCATGCCCACCAGTGCCGACGTGCCGAACATGGGCGTGATGATCCACGTGGAGGAGTACCCGGAGGGTCCCTACGGGGCCAAAGGTGCAGGAGAACTCCCCATCGTGGGCATCCCCGGGGCCTATATCAGCGCTTTGGAACAGGCGCTGGGGGCAGACGTCCACCACATCCCCTTTTCCATGGAGGATACTCTATCTAAATGGACGGAGGTGCAGACGCTATGAGCATTCCCTTCACCCTAAACGGAACCCCCATCACCTGGGACGGCAGCGCCACAGATCGGCTATTAGACGTACTACGGGCGGAGTTCACCTGCACCGGCGTCAAATGCGGCTGTAACGAGGGCGAATGCGGTGCCTGCAGCGTGATCCTAGACGGGCAGTTGGTCAACTCTTGCATGGTCGCCATGGGCCGGGTCTGGGATAGTGAGATCACCACCATCGAGGGATTCCGGGAGACGGAGGCATTTCAAATCCTGGATCGAACTTTCGCCGAGACGGGGGCCGTCCAGTGCGGTTTTTGTACCCCCGGTATGATCATCGCCGCCGCCTGTCTGTTGCAACGAAATCCAAGTCCCACAGCGGCCGAGATCCGGGAGGCACTCTCCGGGAACCTCTGCCGCTGCACGGGATATAACGCCATTATAAGCGCCGTAGATCGAGCGGCAAAGGAGGGGTGCCGGCCATGAAAAACGGATTTGTCCCCCAGACTTTGACCGAGGCCTTGGCCATCCGCCGGAGAGAACAGGTCACCCCCTACGGCGGCGGCACGGATTTAATGGCGGAGCACCACCGGGCAGGCACCTATCTGTTCCTCCACCGAGTGCCGGAACTCACCCGGATCACAGAGGACGATACCTATCTGCGCTTGGGCGCCTGCTGTACGTTTACACAGGTGGTCAATCATCCGGCGACACCGGCGATTCTAAAAGAGGCCATCAGTCGAATCGCCGCCCCGGCCATCCGCAACCTGGGCACCGTCGGCGGCAATATCGGCAACGGCTCGGCGAAAGCGGACAGTGTACTGATCTTCTTCGCCTTAGACGCCAAGCTCCGGCTGATGAACGCAGACGGGGAGCGGATACTCCCCATCCGGGCGTTTTACAAGGGCCGGAAAGAATTGGACTTAGCCGAGGACGAGTTGATTGTAGAAGTCCTCCTTCCCCGACAGATGCCGGAACGCTATATCTACCACAAGGTAGGCGCACGGGCGGCGTTGGCGATCTCCCGGCTCAGCTTTGCGGGACTCTGGTCCGTGGAGGACGGGAAACTCACCGCCTGTGCCACGGCCTTTGGCGCCATCGAACAGATGGTGGTACGGCTGCCGGAGGTGGATGAGATTCTAATCGGCGTCCCCGTCGCCCAGCTCCACCGGGTGCGATCTCAGTATCTGCAAGCGTATAGCGCAAAGCTAAACCCCATTGACGGCAGGATATCCGCATTATACCGGAAATCTGTCTGTCTCAATTTACTGGAAGATTTTCTGGATCAGATTCAGAGTGCTGAGTAAAGGAGGCCACTCCCATGATAGGAAAAACGCCCATCCATGTGCCTGAACTGTTCGGCTCTATGGTATTCAACGAGCCGGTGATGCAGGAATGGCTGCCGGAGGAGACCTATCTGGCCCTCAAGCAGACCATGGCCGAGGGGCTGCCTTTAGACCTCTCCGTGGCCAATGTAGTGGCGACTGCCATGAAAGATTGGGCCCTCACCAAGGGGGCCACCCACTACACCCACTGGTTCCAGCCCATGACGGGGGTCACAGCGGAAAAGCATGAGAGTTTTATCACCCCCGACGGCAGCGGGCGGGTGATCATGGAGTTTTCCGGCAAAGAACTGATCAAGGGCGAACCGGACGCCTCCAGTTTCCCCTCCGGCGGCCTGCGGGCTACGTTTGAAGCCCGCGGATACACGGCCTGGGATCCCACCAGCTACGCCTTTGTCCGGGGCCACTCCCTGTATATTCCCACGGCCTTCTGCTCCCACGGGGGCGAGGCGTTGGACAATAAGACCCCCCTCCTGCGCAGCATGGAGGCCATCAATACGCAGGCATTGCGCATTCTGCGCCTCTTCGGCAATGACGCCACCCGTGTCACTGTCACCGTGGGGCCGGAGCAGGAGTATTTTCTCGTAGACCGCAAATATTACTACAGTCGCAAAGACCTCACCTATACGGGCCGCACTCTGTTCGGCGCGCCGCCCCCCAAGGGACAGGAGTTAGACGACCACTACTACGGCTTTATTAAAACACGGGTCTCCGCCTATATGAAAGAGTTGGACGAGGCCCTCTGGGCCTTAGGTATCCTGGCCAAGACAGAGCACAACGAAGGCGCCCCCGGCCAGCACGAACTGGCCCCCCTCTTTACCACCGCCAATGTATCCGTGGACCACAACCAATTGACCATGGAGATCATGCGCAAGATGGCCAAGCAGCACGACCTGGCCTGTCTGCTCCACGAGAAGCCCTTTGCCGGGATCAACGGCAGCGGCAAGCATGTCAACTGGTCCATTGCCACCACAGACGGGGTGAATCTCTTAGAACCCGGTTCCTCTCCGTCCCAGAACGCCCAGTTTCTTTTATTTATAGCGGCGGTCATGCAAGCGGTGGACGCCCACCAGGATCTGCTCCGCATCTCCGCGGCCTCCGCCAGCAACGATCAACGCCTGGGGGGATACGAGGCCCCGCCGGCCATTGTGAGCATGTTCATCGGCGATGAGTTGGAGGCTATTTTCGAGGCCATCGAACACCGGAAACACTACGATCCCCAGCACCCCGGCGAACTCTACGTGGGCGTGGACGCCCTGCCCGGTATCCCACGGGACGTGACGGATCGTAACCGCACCAGCCCCCTGGCCTTCACCGGTAATAAATTTGAGTTCCGAATGCCCGGATCCTCCCAATCTGCGGCGGGACCTGTGACTGTATTCAACACCATCGTCGCCGATTCTCTGGCCCAGTTCGCCGACCAGTTGGAGGCCGCAGACGATTTTAGCGCCGCCTTAAACGCCCTGCTCCGCCAGACGATCCAGGCGCATAGACGGATCTTATTCTCTGGCAACGGCTACGATGCGGCCTGGATTCAAGAGGCGGCCCAGCGGGGTCTCATGCATCTCCCCACCGCCGCCGATGCGATTCCCCATCTGACTACACCCAAGAATATCGCCCTCTTTGAGCGCCACGGCGTCTTTTCCAAAACTGAACTCTACGCCCGGCAGGAGATTCTTCTGGAAAACTACTGCAAAACCCTCCGGATCGAGGCCGCCACCATGGTGGAGATGGTACTCCGGGACATTTTGCCCGCCGTGATGGACTACGGCAAGGATCTGGCCGACACCATTGTCGCAAAGACAGGCGTATCCGCCGAATTCGCCTGTAGAGCCGAGCGGGCGCTTCTCCTCAAGATATCCATCCTCACCGATACTACCTATGAGCAGGTCACAGCCCTCAAAAACACCATCTCCGCCGGGGTCGCCTTAGACAGTTACGGCTCTCCCGCCACTGCCCGACACTTCAACACCGTCGTCCTCCCCGCCATGGCGGCCCTCCGCCAGACAGTGGATACGCTGGAGACCCTGGTGAGCAAGGCGTGTTGGCCGTATCCGTCCTATGGGAAGTTGATTTATTTGCATTAAACTCCCTCCGTCAGGCTTCGCCTGCCACCTCCTTTACAAAAGGAGGCTTTGGGGTTTCAGCAAAACAGAAATCCCCCATAGAATAGGGATTGATCTCTCCCTATTTTATGGGGGTTGCTTTTGGTTTGCTGTTCAAAATTTAGTATTACGCACAGTAGAGAACTTCGCCAGTGCTTACAACTTCCTCAACAAAGCCGCTGGGGTCTTGTGCACGGTCAAGTAAGATGGGTTCGATATCTGTACTGATACTCCTTGTCAGTTTCCACAACAGTGCGGAATCTTTCAACCAATCTCCTGTATAGCCGTCAAAGATAACCGCAATATCAATGTCGCTACCCTCTGTTGCGCTATTTTTCGCATATGAGCCGTAGAGAACAATGCTGTAAGGGTTCAATGCCTTACAGACTTCCTCAGCGTATGTGGCGGCAGCTTTTAAAGCTGTTGTTCTATCCATGTAACCAACTCCTCTGTTTGCCGCATGAGCAGACGGCATTGGTCTGGTGATAAAATGCGCTCAATTTGTTGTTTGTATGCTGGATACCTCACTTCAATTTGCAGAGGGTTTAACACATCGAGTAGGTCAGTTTGTTCTTCAGCTAGTATATCCAAAAGACCGCCCAACTCTGCAAGTTTGTTTAGGTTGTGGATTTTAGGCGCTATAGCACCAACGCTTTCTATTTTTGCCTTCAAAGCCTTTTCTACGGCAAGATGGCACAGAAAGCCAAAATGCAAAAGCTTCCTGCTGTTTAATAAAACATGCGCTGCATCTAAATCCTCTTTTGCAAGGTCAAGCCAATAGTTTGCTTTATCCATAAGCTATCACCTTCATTCTCAATTTAAGCATGTGTTCTTGTCTAAGTATAGCATATCTTCCCACTAAAAATCTACACCTTTTCCTGCTCTTTAAAGACTCCCCCGGATGCGGGACACGTACTCCCGCATCCGGTTTTCAGCAAAACAGAAATCCCCCATAGAATAGGGATTGAACGCTCCCTATTTTATGGGGGTGTTGTGCTTGTACTTTTACGGTAATTTAAAATCGCCTAACAGCTCATCAGCGGTGATTCCCAAAACCTGTGCCAAAATGACAATCTCGAAATCCTGCACAAGCCTATGTTGCCCCTCAAGACGTGACAAACTGGTTGCGCTGATATCTAGTCCTGACACCTGCAATTGTGCCAAAAAATCTTTTTACTTTATCCCACGGGCATTGGCGGGAGGTGCTTGCGCCACCCCGCGAGGTCAGACAATATGAGTATACGCAGCATGGTGAAAAAGTACACCATGCTGTAGGAGGTATTCTGACATAGAAAGGCCGCCGCTTTTCCTTTCGGAATAGCGGCGGCCTTTCTTCGACAAAAACTTGAATTCCACAAAAATCGTGGTATAATACAATAAATTACACATCCTCAATGACACCGGCTGCGCTCACTGGAAAACAGCCGGTTTTTGTGGCTTTACGGAGGAAAACAGATTGCATACACGATTACCCTACGGCAGAATGGTGGCATTTTCCCTGGGGGACTTCTTTGGGGGCGGCGCTTTTAACATCATCAACTTTCTCTACCCCGGATTTTTGGCCCTGGCCGTCGGCCTCCCGCCCGCTTTGGCGGGGCTGGTCATTTTCATCGCCCGGATCTTTGACGCCCTCATTGATCCGCCCATCGGCCATTTTTCCGACAGATTGCGGGTGCGGTTCGGGACGAGGCGGGGTTCTCTCTTAGTCTCGGCGCCGCTGATTGTGCTCTCTCTGTTTCTGACTTTTTATCCATACTCGAACCCCAGTCTCACCCTGCGGTTTTTTCTGGCCCTCTTCTCCTATATGTTCTTCTGTGCAGTGCAGAGTTCCACCATGATCCCCTATTACTCTCTGGTCAGTGAGGCCACAGAGAACTATACCGAACGGGCCCGGGTGACAGTCTTGCGGCTGGGCTTTTCCATCTTCGCCTCCATCGTATGCGTGGCCCTCCCCGGCGTGATTGTGGGTCTATTCGACGACAACACCGGATACATTGCCATGAGCCTCATCTTCGGCGTCGTCTTTATGCTGTGTGTGGCCGCCACGGGCATCTTCGCCAAAGAGGGGATCCCCGCACCCACACAGACGGGGCGATTCGTCCTCCGGGATTTCCTGCGGCCCTTCAAAGTGAAGCCCTTCCGCCAATATCTGGCCATTTTCCTCTGCTGCCAGATCACCATGGCAGTTATGAGCGCCCTCTTTTTCTTCTATGTGGACTTCTACTTCTCCCGTGATTTGACCGCCGCAGGCGGGACCAGTATGGTCGGCCTCATCGGTGCCGCAATTTTATTCGGGATGCAGATTGTGGCCCTCCCCGTCTATTTGAACATGATTAAAAAGACCAACAAGACCACAGCCTATGTGACGGGTGCCGTGATCTGGATCGTCGGCGCCCTGGTGCTCTTCGTGTTGCCCGCCAACGCCAATCCCCTGTATCTATACATCCTGGCGGCGGTCTTGGGTTTTGGGATCAGCGGCCCAGGTCTGGTCCCCCACGCCATCTTGCCCGACGTGATCGATGTGGGCGCACTCCAGTTTAACGCCCGGGATGCCGGGGCCTTCAGCGGCGTCTCCAATATGATCATCCAAATCGGACAGGCGGCGGGGATCGCCGTGGTCATGGCTATCATCGGCGCGGCCGGCTTTGTGGAGCAGAGCATCTATGAGGGCGCCGCACAGGTAGTCTCACAACCTGCCTCGGCGCAACATGCTATCATCGTGATCCTGGCGATAGCGCCTCTGATCTTCATGTCCATGGGCATTTTCGTCTGTACACGGTATCGCCTAAATAAAGACCGACACGTCCAGGTGCTAAAGGCCCTAGAGGGCACCCCCAAAGAGAAGGAGGCCGTGTTAGAATCACTATGAGACGAGAAACGCGCACCTCCAAAGAGACGATTAAAATCCCCAACGGCCTGATCTATTTCATCGCCTTTCTTCTGCTCTACCCGTTTTTGAAACTCTTCTTCCGCCTGAAGGTTGATCGGCGAAACTATAGGCCGCCCAAAGGGCCTTTTATTGTGTTGAGCAATCATATCTCTTTCATGGATTTCGCCCTGGTGATGATGGCCCTGTATCCCCGCCGCCTCAATGCGGTGACGGCACAGAAATTTTTCTATTTCCGCCCCCTCAGTTGGCTCCTGCCCGTGATGGGCTGTATTCCGAAGAACTTATTCGATTCTGACGTCCGCTCGGTGAAGCATATCCTAAACGTCTATAGGCGGGGTGGCCGCATCTTGATTTTCCCCGAAGGACGCTGCGCCACAGATGGGGTCTATGCGGGGATGAGTATCTCCACCGGGAAGCTGATCAAAAAATTGGAGGCCCCGGTGGTCTCCTGTCGGTTGGAGGGTTCTTACACCTGTATGCCCGGCTGGCGCAACGGCCTGCGCTTCGGACGCGTCCGTGTGACCCTGGCTAACCTATTCGACTCCGCCGACGCCCAGCGCCTGACCCTGGAGGAGATCAACGATCAGATCGACGCACGGCTGAGCGGCGCCGATGCCGAGCCTCTGGAAAAACCACTGGCTCTGTTCCGCACCCGCCGCCTAGCAGAGGGGTTGGAGCATTTCCTCTACTATTGCCCCAAGTGTCAACGGGAGTTCACCATGGAGACGTCTGGCAATGTGATCCGTTGCACAGCCTGCGATAACGCCGCCGCGTTGGATCGCTACGGGAATCCCCATCCGCTGCACGCGGACAGTGTCGTGCCGGAGACCATACACCAATGGAACAGGGAACAGACCATACACGAGATGCGCTCCATCCATGCACACATGCCCCCCGTGCAGGTATCCGTCCTGGTACGGATGCCCGCCCCAAAGCCGGGAGACGGGCTGGCCCACGTGGGACGGGGTATCCTCTCCCTCGATCCCACGGGATGGCGGTATGCAGGGGAACTAAAGGGAAGGGCTGTGGAACTCTTCTTTCCCCTCCAATTTGTCCCGGCGATTCCCTACGATCCAAACAATAATTTTCAAATCTACGCAAACGGTAATTTTTATTCCTTTACGCCCACAGACAACCCCAGCGCCTGCTCCAAGTACGCCATCATCGGCGAGGGCGTATATCGCCGCTTTGCGCCCCATATGCAGATGACAGCGGGGTATAACAGCGGGTTTGAGATAGAACCACGGGACATAGGCTCCTTTGAAAAAGGAGCTGTCACAAGGTGAATTGCCGCCCTGCGGCAAGAGAAGGCCCTCTGGGGGGGAAGTGCCGGAGGGAGCGCCCTTGACCTGCGGCGCAGGGAAGAATCCTCCAATCCTCCGGCACTTCGTGCCACCTCCTTTGGAAAAGGAGGCTTTTAGAGCAGACAAAGGGCGCACAGTGTGCGCCCTTACTCGTTTTCTGGCTCTTCAAAATTGTATTCAAATAGCTCGTCCGGCCTGACGGAGAATATCACGCACAGATTTTCTATATTTTCATAGCTGATTGACCTTGTTTGATTGTGTATCATTTTATGAAATCCCTGGTAGCTCATCCCCAGCTGCTTATACAGCCAATACTTCGTTTTTCCATGCTTCTCAAGCAATTCCAAAACATTTAGACGTAACACACTTCTCACCTCCAAGTATCTCATGTGTTCGTCTATAATATCGTAAGAATTTCATTGACTTATAGCCGTAAAGTTGCTATAGTTATTTTAGTGGATGTGGCAAAATTGCCAAACTATAATCAAATCTCTTCAACGCCATAACAGAGGCCACAAATGCACTGCAAAAAGCCACCGTACTCTTGCAGAAGGCCCAGCTGAGCACAGAGGAGACCTATATCTCCAGCAAAGAACCTAACATTTTTATTTTACCCAAGCGCAAAGACGACAACGCCGAGGACAACGACGTCAAATAGCAATCGTCACCCTCGGCGTTTTACTATAGCGGCCTACTCGCCCTGCACTTTCACGTAAAACTTACGATTCCTCGGCGGGTCGAACTCGCAGAAATAGATTCCCTGCCATATACCCAGCGCCAGCTCCTCTGTTCAATAATCACCGTGGCACTAGAGCCCACCGCCGACGCTTTCAGGTGGGCTGCACTATTGCCCTCGCCGTGGCGAAACTCTGGGCGATTGGGGAATGCCCTGTCCAATCCCAGGAGCAAATCCGGTATCACATCCGGGTCGGCGTTTTCGTTGATGGTGATCCCCGCCGTGGTGTGGGGGCAGAAAATTATGGCAATGCCGTCTGTGACGTCGCTTTGGCCACGGCCTCCCGGACTTGCGGGGTGATGTTGTAGAACTCTTCCTGTTGCGCTGTGAGGGTGTATGTATAGACCATGATAACCGACCTCCTTGAAAAGACGAAACTCTCCTGTAATCAGGAGAGTTTCGTTGTTTTATCCCTCGTATCGAAGTGCCTCAATGGGCTTTTTCCGTGCCGCTTGATTGGCCGGGGATAGCCCGAATATGAGCCCGATGAATATTGAGAACACAATCGAAAGTATCACGACCCCCGGTGATAGATGGAAACTCATCAAATGCCCAAACAACGCCGTGGCCACTTGAAGGACAATCCAAGACGCCGCTACACCGATGAGACATCCAATGAGGCAGATCGTCAGGGCCTCAATGAGAAATTGCAACATAATACTCCGCCGACTGGCTCCAATGGCCTTGCGGACGCCAATTTCTTTTGTCCGCTCGGTGACAGATACCATCATAATGTTCATGATCCCAATACCACCCACCACAAGGCTGATGACCGCAACGCCGCCCATGAGAATTGCTAACAAATTGGTGATCTCGCTCATCACCTCTCCCACGAGGGCTTGGTTGAATAGGTCGAATGCGTCCTCGTCCCGGCGGAAGCGGTTTAAGAGCATCTCGTCTATGGCAACCTCGGCGGCGTACATGTCGGTACCGGAGGCAGATACCAACATGGTGGTCACGGCACTGGATAGCGTGTCAGACATCCGCACCGCTGTGGTGTAGGGGATATAGACGGTGTAGCCCGGCATAAACAGGCTGATAAAAGTCTCTTGGTCTGCAAGGACACCTACAATGAGAAAGGGCCTGCCCTCTAGGAGGATTTCTGCTCCCACCACATTGGGCGTACCGAAGAGTTCCTCGGCCGCGCTTTCGGCGATGACGGCAACGTGGGTGTTATTCGTTACATCAGAGGTGCGGAGAAATCGACCGGATATCAACTCCAGATTTGAGATATCAGCATAGCTTGGTGTCGTACCGGTAACGGTCGCCTGTCCGCTCTCGTCCCCGAATCGAGCGGTAGTGGATATCTGGTTAATGGGCGCCACTTCCCCAATGTCTGCGTGGGCAGTGAAGGAAGATAGTTCATCCAATCGTAGAGGCCGTCCACCATCATCTGTGATGGTGATCCGGATCTGGTCGGTGCCGAGGCCTTCCACCTGCTCTGTCACCGCATCCCCGGCGCTGGTGACGAGACTGACCAATACCACCAGGGCCAAAACGCCCACAATGATGCCAAGCATGGTGAGAAACGCCCGCATCCGATTGGCGGCGATGGCTTTCATCGCCATTTTTATGCATTGCCATAGCATAGAGTTACGCCACCTCCTGCACGCGGCCGTCTAATATCCGGATCCGCCGCGGGGCTTGGTCGGCCACACTTTGGTCGTGGGTGATGACCACAATCGTGTTGCCCTCGGCGTGGAGACGGTGGAACAGGGACATAATCTCTTTGCCTGTACGAGAATCCAAATTTCCTGTGGGTTCGTCAGCTAACAGCAAGCTGGGCTTTGCGGCCAGCGCCCGGGCGATGGCTACCCGCTGTTGTTGCCCGCCGGAGAGTTCAGTCGGCTTGTGACTTTTTCGATCAGAGAGTTCGACTAAATCCAGCATCTCTGCCACCCGCTGTCTGCGCGCACGCATGGAGAGCCGCTGGTAAATGAGGGGTAACTCCACATTTTCCTCCGCCGTCATCCGGGAGAGGAGGTTGAAGTTTTGAAAAATAAACCCGATCTTGTGGTTGCGAATCCGGGCGAGTTCATCCTCGGAGTAGCGCTCAATCCGTTGGCCGTCTAACTCGTAAACGCCGCTGTCCGCCGTGTCAAGGCAGCCCACAATATTCATCAATGTACTCTTCCCACTGCCGGAAGGGCCGATGATGGCGACAAACTCGCCCTGTGCGATGCGGAGGCTGGCCCCGTCCAGGGCGCGCACCTCCTCATCACCGATGCGGTAGATTTTAGTGACTTGTTCTAGGGTGATCATACATCGCCCTCAGCGGGAACCATCCCGAAGTTGGGCCAGCGCGGGGCATTGAGAACCGTGTAATATACCGTATCTCCGGCTGTGAGCCCTGCAATAATCTCTACATATACCCCGTCAGATAGGCCAGTCTGTACGTCCACTGGATCTGTCGGCACGTTGCCTTCTTGACCGGTGTAGACAAATACCCGCGGACCCTCTTCCTGCAATGCCTCAGCGGGAATCAGCAGAATATCGTAGGCTCTATCCGTAGTAATCACGGCAGAGGCGCTCATACCGGGCAACATCTGGTCGGTCCGGGGCAGAGAAATTTCTACGGTGTACCGGGCGCCGCCGCCGGTGGCGACACCGGCTGTGTTAATACGGGAAATTTCACCCTCGAACGTCTCCCCGAGCACGGCGTCTAGGGTCACTTCCGCTTGTTGACCGGTGGATAGACTTAAAATATCCCGCTCATCCACCGACACGGTGAGACGCATGGTGTATGCCCGTGAGATGGAAAATGCGGTGAATTGGTTGGCAGTAGCAGCGTCCATCCCTGGGAACCCGGGGGCGTCCATATCCATATCCGGCATGGCAAACCCGGGCATACTGCCGCCAAAGCTGGGCATAGAAAACCCGGGCATATTGGGCATCCCCGGAACGTGGGGCATACCGGGACCACCCGGAATTTCAAGGCCCGGTGGTAGCGGAGTTGGCTCCGGAGTTTGCCCTGGAGTCGGCTCCGGAGTTTGCCCTGGAGTTGGCACCGGAGTTGGTGTCGGGGTTGGTGGTGGCGTCGGAGTTGGCGTGGGTTCGGGCGTAGGCGCAGCCGCTGTCTGCGGGAACGCCACGGTGATAGCCATGCGTGTCCACGAATCGGTCTGTACGCCGACAATGGAAGCGCCCGTCGCGGGGAACCCTTGGGACTCCAACCCATTCAACACTGCCTGCCCGAATGCAAAACCACTGTTTGCCGTGAGCACAACCATGGCGCGGTAGACGGTGCTATGTCCAAATGTCGAGTCGGCAGGCTGCCACTGGACGGTGCCGGTAAAGCCGGTCCCGCTTACGCTCCGCTGGGGTGTCCTACCGGGGGACGGCGCGGCGAGAGACAAGCCAGATAGGCTTGTAATCACAGTGGTTTCCGTCTCCGCCGGGACAACTTGATCAGACAGGCGCACGACACTGGACGTTTCCGATGCCGCAGTGGTCCGATTGGACAGGCGCACGACGCCGGGCGCATCTGAGCTCTCGCTTGGCGTGTGATTCATGAACCCGAACATACCGCCGGGAACCCCCGCCGGGAAGCCACCGCCCGCCGGAGGTGCGCCGCCGGCGTTCGCAGAACTGTCCCCAATGGCTACGCCTTGCACAATCCCGTCAAACTCTGCGATTAGTTCCCCAGTCTCTGCCAGGGCCAACAAGGTGCGTAGTGTCTCTACCAACTCCGCCCGTTCGGCCACCATGGCACGATAAGCGGAGGATACGTCTAGCTCTGTCAACGTGAATAGGGTCGCGCCGGCGCGCACACTGTCCCCCTCTTGCACGTGAACCCGAGAAATGGTGCCGGAGGTCCCGGTAACTTCCATGGTTTCGCCGCCGTCAAGCGCGAGGGTGAGCAATGCGCCATGGGCCAGCATCGTGTCGGTGACCGAATCGTCTACCTCGGCGAAAATGGACTCTACTCGCCCGGCCACCCGGGTCGTGATGGTGGCGTTCGCGCTATCTCGTCGGGCGGTTTCGATTTCGCCGTCTAACTCGTCTAACTCTTCGTAGATATCGGCCAAACGGCTCTGGACGGAGCCGAGATCAAACACCGCCAACACGTCGCCTGCGGATACGAGATCTCCGGACTCTACAAAGACCTCTTGTGCCGTGAGGCCCGTGGGAATCATCACTGCTTCTCCGCCTTCGGTCTCCAGGTTCCCTGTCCCCGTTACCGTAGTGGCGATCTCGCCTGGGACGACCTCTACTGACCGTAAGCTCTCTTGTCCCAAGGCCACATTCGCCGGGCCGGGCAAGAACAAAACGATCAGAAAAATGATAGCCAGAATCCCCAAGATAATGAAGAGGCCTCGGCGCTTCTTTAAAATATGTATCATATCAAATATCCTCCTAAGAAAAACAACGCTATGGTTTAGTATATCAGTTTGTTGTGAACAGGCCATGAACAATAACATATTTATGACCGTTTTTAGTCATTCTATCACAAAAACGTAAAAGAAGCAACCATTTTCCACCGCCACGCAGGGCAGAAAAAAGACGTTTCATTACAATTTATGTTACATTCTATTTTTTGATTGACAAACTCCAAGACAGGGCGTATACTTCACATAAATTAAAAGTTAATTAATGGCTTTAATTATTAATTAATAATTAGCTGCAACTGATCCAATTGCGGCGAAACGCGCCGAAAAGGCGGGTGCGTTGCACTTGGAAATACCTCTGTATGATGCGCAATCGAAAAACGGCGATTCTTTTTTCAAAAAATCACCGCCTTACGAAACCGTAATTGAAGCGTATGAGACACACGTTCAAGCTCTCCCTCAATGTAAAAAGCTCGGGTGTAATTCTCCTCCGGCTTGATTAACGACTAAAAATACGGTCAAAAATGGATAGAAGAAAGCGTCTTAGAAAATCAAACATGTTTGCCACCTCCGGGATAATTTTAAAAATAGAAAAGTGAATGCCAAATGAAACATCTATTTGGCAATATAAGCGGTGACTCTTTTTTTCAAAAAATCACCGCTTATACTACGTGATAAAAACTTAAGAGATAAAGAGGAAAAATGAAGCAACACCTGTCATCAGTGCTGACCAAGTCAGGCCAATCCACGTAAGAAATCCAGATCCTAACATAATTGCAGTCCTTCCTTTCTTATATATTTTACGTTCTTCAAACAAAAGATCGCATTATTAATTAGTTGCCAACGAGATTTCCAAGAAAGCTGTTGATAAAACCAGTAACAACTGCAAACCCCTGGAACATACCTGTAAGCCACATACCTACACCAGCACCAAACATATCTTTGCACCTCCCGTTAGAATATTTTTGAAAATAGCAAAGTGAATGCCGAACAGGGCATTAGCTTTGTCGTAAAGCAGTTATTCTTTATTTTCAAAAAATCACCGCTTTTACTACGTGATAAAAACTTAAGAGATAAAGAGGAAAAATGAAGCAACACCTGTCATCAGTGCTGACCAAGTCAGGCCAACCCATGTAAGAAATCCAGTTCCTAGCATAATTGCAGTTCTCCTTTCCTGTATACTGTTGCCCTTCAAAACAATTGAAACTTACTGGGGACACCTTCTCAAGCTTCAACGCAATTAAAGCGCCATGCGTACGCGTTTACGTGTTTTTGATTAGCCGCCGAACCCGCCGAGAATGGCCTGGAACATTGCGCCAATGCTGGCAAAAACCGAAAAACCTCTTACGATCCAAGAACCTGTGCCTGCACCAAACATTTAGTCGTACCTCCATAATAATTTTTTTGAAATAACATAATTATATAAGTTTAATGCCCAACAAATCACGTGTCCCTATGATAAGAATTACTTAATTCGATAGGACACTAAACTTTTGCTACTCATATTACACTTCTTTTTTCCTAATGTCAACCATTTTCTCTAAATTTTTTGCTGTTTTTCAATGCTATAATGCTCTGAAAACATCATAACATTCATATATAGCATTATATGTAAAAAATAACGATACAATATAAAACTATACAAAAATTATAAAGTTTCTTGAAATTGGTACAATTTCTATTGTACCCTCGCATTTTTCAGTGTTGAAAATGTTGACATTGGTTTTTTTTGTGTTAAAATAATCTTTAATAAACTACATGGCAATACGATAGCAGTACGTAGTAGCAAAGGAGAATATATTTTAACATGAAAGCAAAACGATTTTTAGCAATTCTTGTCTCTGTGCTGATGGTTCTGACGCTGTTCCCGGCGGCCGCACTTGCAGACACGGAGACGCCCCCAACAATCAACTTCCCAGCTGTGGGCGGGACATTTCTGGCTTCAGATGGCGTGGCTTGGCGTGTGTTGCACGCGGATAGCGCCGGCAACCATCTGATTATCACCGAGCATGTGCATCAATGGGCGGTCCACAGCCCCACCTCCGGATGGCGCCCTCTTGCGGACTCTAACTTGCGCACGACATTAGACAATTGGATCCTTGCGCCGGAACTTGCAGCAAACGCGTTGACGCCGGTGGGCGCAGATACTGATGTGCGTTCCGCACCTGGCAATTTCAGCAGAAGTGAAAATACACCTGCCGGCCGCACCTCTCCTGGGGCGCCGATTCCGGCTGCAACTGCGGCAACAGGGTTGTTTTTACTCTCCATTTCAGAAGTCAACGAATACTTTTCGCATCCCCTAGCGCGCATCGCGTTTACTGCACCGCTTGCACCTGGTGCACTGATACAGACCACCCACTGGTGGCTCCGGTCTCCCGGTAATCCGGGCACACAGTCCCAGGCCACAATTGTCCACCTCCTCGACGGCGAGGTCAGCCCTTGGATACACCACAGCATGACACATGGTGTCCGGCCCGCTCTGTGGGTAAGTGACGGGACGATCTCTCTGCCGCCCTGCTGCAATCCGGACTGTATCTGCGACCCCTGCGAATGTGAACCCGGAGATTGTTGCTGTGATCCCATAGACTGCGGCAACCCCAACTGCACCTGCGACCCCTGTACGTGTGAACCCGGAGACTGTTGCTGTGATCCCATAGACTGCGGCAACCCCAACTGCACCTGCGATCCCTGCGAGTGTGAGCCCGGAGACTGTTGCGATCCGCCCTGTGACTGTCCGGTTTGCAGCTGCACAGACTGCACCTGCAACGATCCGCCAATCTGCAACTGCCCCGGTACGGGCTGCGATTGTGCAGATTGCAACTGCACAGACTGCGACTGCGACGACATCCCTTGTGATTGCAATGCAAACTGCGATTGTGCAGACTGCAACTGCACAGACTGCGACTGTGGCACCCCCTGTGACTGCAATGCCAATTGCGACTGTGTCGATTGCAACTGCACAGACTGCGACTGTGATGTAGCGCAGGTTCTGTTCTTCTGGAACTACGACGTTGCAGACGACAAAGACGAACTCTTCTATGAGAACACAGTTCGTTTAGGCACAACTCTGACAGTGCCAACTGCTGGCGCCCCTGTCCGTGAAGGCTACATTTTTAGCGGCTGGTATTTAGAACCAGCAAATGAGACAGCCAAAGGCTTCGATACATACGTGACGGAAGCCCTTCTCTGCGATGACGAAGGTCACCTGCGTCTCTACGCGAGCTGGTCGCCGGCGGAGCAGCTCCACAGATGGTTCATGCAAGGTACTGATACCGGCGTTTTTGTTCCACAAGGCATCATCACCAGAGGCGAAGTAGCGGCCATTCTGGTTCGCACCTTCGCACCGGCCTCTAGTCCGGCGTCTCCCCCGATAACCGTATTTACAGACGTGGCCGGCCACTGGGCATCAGGCTACATTGCCTGGGCGTATTTCCATGGCTTTATCCTAGGTGATCCGCCTGACGCATCAGGCAACCGCACATTCAGACCGACTGAACCCGTCTTGAGAGAAGAGCTTGCAGCCATGGTCGCACGGGCAGCAGAGCTTGACCTCACCGATACCGGTGTACCCAATTTCTCTGACGCCTGCCAGACCACCGAGTGGGCACGTCCCTACCTCTACGCCGTCGTCAACGAAGGTTGGCTACGCGGCGACGGAAATAGTCTGCTCAGACCGACTGACGATATCGAAAGAGCCGAGGCAGCGGCAGTGATCGCCCGTGCGCTGGGCCGTTACGGTTCGATCAATACAGCCAACCTGATAGACGTCGCCGACGATATCCGTCTCTTCCCAGACGTAAATCCTGCTGCATGGTACTTCTACCTAATCATTGAAGTTTCTCACAGCCACTACTTCCTGACAGAGACTGTGGTGAATGGCGAAACGTCAAGAGAGATGGAGCGGTGGACCGAAATCATTTGGCCTACCTAGAGTACAATAATTGAGATCGCCTTATATAACAATAAAAGAAAGTAGGTAAATGAACCATGAGAGCAAACAGATTCAAGCGCGGCACAATGAAACTCATATCTATGGTGCTCGTTGTCGTAATGCTGCTGGGTAGCACCTTTGTGTGGGCCTCCGCCGATGACTATTCGCAGGAGCCGGAATTAGCGGCCTCGGCTGTGCAAAGATTTCGGGATTCAAGCGGCGTAGTTTGGCGCATACTCCACGAGGACGCGAACGGCAACCTTCTGATTATCACCGAGCATGTACACCAATGGGCGCTCCACAGCCCCAGCTCCGGATGGCTCCCTCTTGGGGACTCTCACTTGCGCACGACATTAGACAATTGGAACCTTGCACCTGAGGTCGCGGCAAACGCATTGACGCCCCTGGGCGCAAACACCGATGTGCGCAACACACCCGGCAGTTTTAACAGACATGAAAATGCACCTGCCGGTCGCACTTCTCCTGGACTACCAATTCCGGCTGCAAATGCGGCAACAGGATTGTTTTTACTCTCCATTTCAGAAGTCAACGAATACTTTTCACATCCCCTAGCGCGTCTGGCGTATAGCATTCATACGCCTGGTTTGCAGACGACACATTGGTGGCTCCGCTCCCCCGGCAATCCAGGCACGCAGTCTGAGGCCACAATTGTCCACCTCCTCGACGGCGAGATCAGCCCTTGGATACACTACGGCATGACACTCGGCGTTCGGCCCGCCCTATGGGTGAGTGGCGACCTAGTAGCACCGCAGTTCCACAAGTGGTTCATGCAAGGCAATGAGCATGGTCAGTTCGCCCCCCACGGCATCATCACCAGAGGAGAAGTAGCAGCCATTCTGGTTCGCACCTTCGCACCGGGTACTGACCCGACGAATCCCCCGGTGTCGGTATTTTCGGATGTCGCCAACCATTGGGCAGCAGGCTACATTGCCTGGGCGTATTACCACGGCTTTGTCCGGGGCGATCTGCCTGACGCGGAAGGCAACCGCACATTCAGACCGACTGAACCCGTTTTGAGAGAAGAACTTGCAGCCATGACCGTAAGAGCAGCAGGACTTGATATCACTAACACTGGCACAATCAACTTCCCGGATGCCGGCGAGATCAGCCATTGGGCCCGCCCCTACATCTACGTTGCTGTCCGCGAAGGTTGGTTGCGCGGCGACGGAAGCGGTCTGCTCCGACCGACTGACGACATCGAAAGAGCTGAGGCAGCCGCAATTGTTGCCCGTGCACTGGGCCGTTATGGCTCGCTCAACTCTGCTAGTTTGGCAGACGTCGCAAATAATCTCCGTCTCTTCCCGGACGTTGCAAGAGGGACATGGTTCTTCTACTTAGTCATCGAAGTTTCCCACAGCCACTACTTCTGGTCAACTGCAGGAATGGAGCGGTGGATCGCCGTCACTTGGCCCACCTAAGTACAATAAGCAATGGTCTCATACTACAAAGACGACTATAATAGTCGTCTTTGTAGTATAAAGCACAAATAGTCGATACCCTTATACAACAGCAATGGAAAGTAGGTACAGAAGTCATGAGGACAAGCAAGTTCGGACGCGGTATGACGAAACTCATCGCATTGGCACTCGTCATTGTACTGGTACTGGGCGGTACCGCTACGTGGGCCGCCGCCGACACCCCCGCTCCACCACCACCCCAGCTCAACTTCCCGCCTGTGGGCGGGCTGTTCGCCGATTCGACAGGCCTAATTTGGCGTGTACTCCACGAGGACGGAAACGGCAACCGTTTGATTATCACCGAAGAAATACAAATTGCACTGTGGTATGCCACACTCCCGGATGTCCGTTGGGTCCCTTTCGCCCAGTCTAATCTACGCGCAGCATTAAACGGCGCGGGTCTCGCACCGGAGATTGCGGCAAATGCCCTGATGCCGCTCGGCATAGGCACCGACGTACGTAGCACACTTGGCAACTTTAACGCAGAGGAAAATGAGCCTGCCGGTCTCACCTCTGCCGGGCCGCGGGCGACAGTGTCGCAACAGGGATTGTTTATACTCTCCATTTCAGAGGCGAATGAATACTTTGCAGATGACGAAGCGCGTCAGGCATATGGCGGCGCGAGTTGGTGGCTCCGATCTCCTGGCAATACGGGCGCGCTTACGGCCACAACGGTGCTGGGCTCTGGCGCTATCACTCTTTCGCAATCTTTTATGAATCATGGACTCCGTCCCGCTTTGTGGGTGGATGGCACCTCTGTTGTACCACCCTGCTGCGATCTGTACCCGGACTGCACCTGTGACGAACAACCCTGCTGTGATCTGTACCCGGATTGCAACTGCGACGAACCGCCCTGCTGTGATCTGTACCCGGATTGCAACTGCGACGAACCGCCCTGCTGTGATCTGTACCCGGACTGCCGCTGTGACGAACCGCCCTGCTGCAATCTGTATCCGGATTGCAACTGTGATGAGCAGCCCTGCTGCCCAGAATATCCGGCCTGCACATGCCCGGAGTTCCATGCGGCCTATATGTTCGGAGACCCTTACGGCAACTTCCACCCACGGGACAGTATCACCCGTGCAGAAGTCGCAGTAATCCTTGCCAGAACCCATATTGAGGGCTATGAGTCCAACGCTCTGCCTCCCGGTATGACCAGCTTTCCATTTAACGACATAGCGGCCCATTGGGCGCGCTTCTATATCGCTTGGGCCTACGATGCAAATTTGATACGAGGGTATGCAGGCAACTTCAGTCCGAATGAGTTCATCACAAGACAAGAACTCGCGGCTGTCCTCGCAAGAGCCAGAGGAGACGTCCGTCCCGCAGGCATCAACCCCTTCTTCGATGCCGATACCGTATGCCCCTGGGCAGCGAACTATGTATACACGGTATACCGTGCAGGCGTAATGGTCGGCGACGACCATCTCAACTTTAATCCGCAGAATCCCATTAGCCGCGCGGAGGTGGCAACCGCCGTGAACCGTATGTTAGGCCGGATCGACAGCCAAAGGGCGCTCGGGTTGGCCGAGCTGGTGAATGCAAACTCCGCACGTAGCTTCCCAGATGTAGCAGACACCGCTTGGTATTTCCCATCCGTACTAGCCGCGGCAAACGACCACTATCTGACACGGAATGAAGATGGCACAATTAACTGGAAAAAAATCGTGCAGTAAACATTGCCTAAAGTCATAGTCTGATTGAAACGACCCACAGGGAAGCTCCCTGTGGGTCGTTTTTACGGGGCCGGCGTGCTACGACGCCGGCCCCGCCTGTTATACTAGATTAACTTCAAAAGCGTCTCGCTTTTACTTCCACTTGGGGTTGTCAATGATGGTGGGCTTTCCGTCCCGCTCTACGATCAACTTGCGGTAGCCCTTCGTCTCAATCGTGCCGTAGTCGTGTCCCGCATCCCCGCGGAAGGCGAAAAACGTCACCAGAGGCGTATCTCCCGTATTGATGCTCCGGTGCGCGTACCGCTTGGGAACATAGACCATCTTTCCGGGTTCTAACGCATAGGCCTCCCAATCTCCCTCCGGATTCTCCACCAGCATATAGCCCTGACCGGACAGCGTGTAATACACTTCCGCCGTATCCAATATGGTGTGAAAATGTCCCTTCGTCATGAAATACTCTTCGCCCACTTTGCCCGGATATGTAATAGATGCCCCGGCGGCCACATCCCCAGGATGCTCCGGTGCGCCAATCTCGTAGAACTCATACACCAGCGGATCGCCCTTTGCGATCAACTCTGCCTCGGCCACGGAGTCGGCAAACATCCCCTGCATCTGCGAGAGCAGACGCTTTGTCGATACCGCCGTTTTCGACAACCCGGTCTCTTTATCAAAATCCAGTACAAACCCTTTTTCCCAATCATATGCCATGTCGCTGTTCCTCCCTATTTTTATGCTTTTTATGCGTTCTTTGCGATCTCGCTTAATTTTTCGAGCATTTCACCCTCAATGGGGATCTGAAACACCTCGGAAATGACCTGGGTCCAGCCGTGGATGAAATAGATCCAGCCGTCTTCCACGTGCAGATTCTTCGCATCCTTTTGCGCCTCGGCTTGGCGCATAAAAAGAAGGTCCCCCCTGTAGTTGATCTCCCATACCAGGCTGTTTTTTGAATAGTCTACATCGTCTGTGGTCGGGGAGCCGGGTGCGTCTTTGCCCAGCCCGGTGGCGTTGACCACCAGAGAATAAGGTGGCAGTTTCGCGATCACCGCGTCGTTTTCGGCGGGGGTCGGGCAGTGGATACAGGTGAGATTGATCCGATCCGCCACGCGCTTCAGATGCTCTTGCGCAGAGGCGAGCCGGGGCGTGCTACGATTACAGATTGTGACTCTCTTCGGCACATTATCGCCCCATTTTTCCTGGGCAAAATAGAGGGACATGGCAAGAGAACTGCCACCGGCCCCCAAAAGAACCACTTCCCCGCCATGATCCTTCCAGAAGTTTGTAGGCACAAAGTTTTCTAAAGAGAGTCCGCTGGAGATGGGATCCTTCGCGTGGGCGCAAAACTTCCCATCCCGCTTGGACAGACACGACACCTCGCTGAGTTCCTCGGCATAGGGGTCAATGTAGTCAAACATGTCGCGGCAGGCGTTGAATAGATCAATTTTATGGGTCGTCACAAGAGCCCCCATGGACAGGGGATCATTCTTGAGAAATTCCACCACTTTGCGGTACTCTTCCGCAGGGGCATGTAATGGCAGATCAATTCCTTTGATCGGTGTGTCTTCCAGTCCCAATGCTTCAGCCCACTTGGGAAAAACCTTCATGATGGAAGATGACTTCGTCGTCACGCCGATGAAATATAACGTCGGTCGGGTCGCAGGCATCATAAACATACTCCTTTTTCGAGAAATAGTATGAAATGTAATTACATTTCATACTCATTATAATCTATTCCATTTTGGTTGTCAATAGACGGTTTTTCACAAATTCCTGTCGATTTTCCTCTTGCTTTTAAAAGAAAATCTTTAAAATTTTTTCGCATAAAAACGGAACATGCTATTGAAAATCTAGTTGTAATTACATATAATAGAGCTTGTCTTGTATGTTCCCCCGCCTTTGGCGGGAAAACATACAGGGAGCTCTTCCGACAAATACATCTTAAGGAGGCTTCTGTATGAGAGCTACTTTATTACCCATGTACCTACCCGGACGCAATGAGCGCGAGCAAGAGGAGTTTATAAATCAGTTGGCCATATTAGAAGAACTATATGGCCAACAAGCAGAGTTCCTCTCCCCCGTACCTGCGGGCGAGACAATCTCTGCCCAGGTGGACGCTGTGGTCTTCCCGCAACTAATCGGTAGCGCATTCGAGGCGAAGGACATCCTCTCCAGAATTAATATCCCCATCGTGGTGCTGACCTCTCAATTTGGAACCGTCGAGATGTGGGACTGGGAGATCGTCTCTTTCCTCCGAGAGGAAACGGGCTTGACGGTATTTTCGCCCTACACAGTAGAACTCGCAAAAGTCATCCTGCGGGCGCTGGGCTCTAAACGGGCCATGGGCGACGGGATCCGTTTTCTCATGTTCCAAGATTCCCCGGGAGAAGGGATGCAGGCCGGTATCTTCAAGCGGTTCTACTGGTGGGAACAGGCTTGTACCGCCCGCATGGAGGAGGCTTTTGGGATCAAGATTCTCTACCGCAGTTACAAGGAACTCAACGAGCGAGCGCAAGCGCTGTCCGATGAACAGGCAGAGGAAGTCTGCGCCGGCTGGGATGTCCCCCTGTGCGGTGTTTCCCGGGAGAACTATCTCAAGGCGGTCAAACTCTACAAGGCGGTCAAAGATACCATGGCGGAAGTCGGCCAAATCCACGGCGTGGGCGCGAACTGCTTAAATGAGTCCTTCCTCTCCGAGACAACCCCCTGCCTCGCCTGGAATATGCTCTACGAAAAGGATGACATCATCTGGGTTTGTGAGGGCGATACAGTCACCATGGTGAGCAAATTTATCGTCTATAACGCCCTGAAGCGCCCCACTATGATGACGAATATCTACCCCTTCCTCGTGGGTATGGCGGCCTTGAAACACGAGAAGATCGACACGTTTCCCGACGTATCCAATCCCGACCACCACGCCCTAGGTGTGCACTGCGGATATTTCGGCCTCGCCCCCCAGAGCTTTTGCAGACGTTGGGAGCTAAAACCCAGAGTGCTGGAGATCGTGGGCGAGGACGCCCTCATGGTCGACTGCGAAATCGAACCGGGACCTATCATCTTGGCAAAAATCCATCCGAATATGAAAAAAATGATCCTCATTGAGGCCGAAATCTCGGACTATGTCCAATACCCCGGCTCCGATTGCCGCAACGGCGCGCTCATACACTTCAAAAACAACAACGGACACCAGATTATGCAGACCCTCTGCTCCCACCACGCACTCATTGTCAAGGGCGAATGTGTGCACGAGTTGTTGGCGCTGGCGCAGGTTTATCAGTTCGACACGGAAGTTCTATAGGAGACAACAATAGGATAGAGCGGCACCGGTCAATCTGCCGGCGCCGCTCTATCCTATTGTTATGTTCCGGTTAAGCGCTTAGGGTCTCCCCTCCATGCGGACGGAATATTCGTATTTATCCCCCAGGATTCTGTTGATCGCGTATTCCGTTGGCCCGTCGGAATCATAGGTAATACGCTTGCTTATGAGTAGCGGCGCACCGACTTGCACATGGAGCATCTGGGCCTCCGCAAAATCGGCTACACCTGCGCTTAAGTATTCCGTGGCGCTGGTGAGTACAATATTGAACTGTTTCTCAAGCAACTCATATAGAGAGGTGAACTGGTCAACATACCGCTCTATCCCCGGCACGAGGGACTGGATCAAATAATTTGTCATAATGCAAAAGGGCAGCCCGTTGGCGTACTGCACCCTTTGGATACGCACGACAGTATCGTCTTCCTTCACTTGCAGGGCGCTTGCAACCTTTGTACCCGCCTGCACATGGTCAATGTGCATACTGTGGGTAGACACCTCCTTGCCCTGACTGCGCAGGGTTTCGGTGATCGAGGTCAGCGCACCAAGCTTTTGTACCGTTGAGAAGTCAAGCACCATGGTACCGCAGCCCTGCTTGGCATCCACATATCCGTCCCGGGCAAGCAGTTCAAGCGCACGTCGAACCGTGGTGCGACTGATGCCAAATCTGCTCTCGATCATATGCTCGGGCGGCAACAGTTCACCTGGTTTGTATTCGCCGTCCCGGATTTCCTGTTTCAGGATATTGTATGCGGTTTTGTACTTTGGCTTTTTCATATACGATTCACACCCTCCCTTTATATCATTAGTACGATTTGCAACATTCTTTCCATATATAGGCATCATAGCACATTGTCTCGTGTAACGCAAGAACATTGTCGCATTTTTTAGTGATTTGTTATTAATTTTAGACATGTTTTTTAAGCAAAGCTTAGATTGTGACAGGCTGCTGTATTACGCCACATGCTCATAACAATATATTTTACTGGAACCCTCGTAAAGTGTTGACAATCTTGGGCCTATACGATATATTCTTAATTACAAGTATATGTATATCTGGGAAAAACAAAACAACTTAGGGAGGAACCCGCTATGAAGATAGGCATTGACAGCTATTGTTACCACAGGTTTTTTGGCGAAGTTTATAACTTTGAACGTTCAAAACAAAAGCCCCCCGAAAAAAATATGACCATGGATGATTTTCTTGAGCGGGCAAAGCAGCTCGGAGTGGACGGGGTCTCTTTGGAATCCTGTTTCTTCCCCAGCTTTGACGACGGATACTTTAGAGAGTTAAAATCAAAGCTAGACGACTACGGATTTGACCGCGTATACGCCTGGGGACACCCCGATGGCCTGGAGCGCGGCCAGAACCCACAGGCCTACGAGGGCGTGGAAGATAGCTTAATCGCCTCTATCCCAAGGGCCAAACTTATGGGTGCAGAGGTTATGCGTGTTGTGGGAAGTAGTTTGATGTTCCGCCACGAGCCCCACGGCCCCCAGATTGAGGCGTTGGCCAAACAGTTCAAAAGCGCCATGGAGGTGGCCAACGACTATGGCATCAAGCTTGCAATTGAGAACCACATCGATTACACCGCCGACGAAATTCTCCAACTGCTGGAGATGGTGGACAACAAAGACTTCGGTGTAAACTTCGACACCGGCAACTTCCTACGCCTCCTCGACGACCCCATCGTTGGGATGGAAAAGCTGGCCCCTTACGTATTCGCCACACACATAAAAGATCTCCTGCCAAATCCCGACGCGAGACCGGACGACTGGTTCTTCTTCTCCGGCGTACCTGTGGGCTGGGGACTGATCGACAACAAACAGCTGGCCGCTATCCTCAAAAAGCATAACTATCAGGGCTTCCTCGCAGTGGAGATCGACAACCCACACCCCGATTGGTTCGGCTGTGAAGACGAAGCGGTCGGCATCAGCGTGAAGAATTTACGCACCATTGCGGAAGAACTCGCCTAATTTGCGAAAGGGGTATCCAACATTGAAAAAGCAACTAAACGTGGGGATCGTTGGCACCAAGTTCATGGGCAGAGCCCATAGCAACGCTTGGCTTGCCGCCCCGAAGTTCTTCGACACGCCCTATACCCCGGTATTAAAAGCGGTCTGTGCACGGGATAAAGACGCAACTGCTGGCTTTGCTGAAAACTGGGGATATATTGATGTCGAAACGGATTGGCGTGAACTGATTGCACGTCCGGACATTGATATCATTGATGTCTGCTCCCCTACCGCCAACCACAAAGAGGTGGTTTTAGCCGCAGCTGCCGCCGGGAAGCACATTTTCTGCGAAAAGCCCTGCGCGCTCAGCTCAGCCGATGCCAGGGAGATGGCCCAGGCCGCCGACAAGGCCGGCGTCGTGCACTACTTAAACCACAATTACCGCCGTGTTCCGGCCATTGCTTTCGCAAAACAGATGATCGACGAAGGCAAACTCGGCACGATCTACCACTGGCGGGGTGCCTATTTACAGGACTGGATCATGGATCCAAACTTCCCTCTGACGTGGCATCTGCAAAAGGAATACGCGGGCGCAGGGCCTCACTTTGACCTAAACTCCCATGCGGTAGACCTAGCCCGCTACCTTGTGGGCGAAATCGACAGTGTCAGCGCCATGATGAAGACGTTTGTCACCGAGAGACCCCTGCCGGGCGCGGGTGCCGCCACTTTCACGTCAGGCTCTGACACGGGGTCCGCCGGGATGGGCGAAGTCACCGTCGACGACGCCTCCTTCATGCTGGCCTCTTTCGAGAACGGCGCTTTGGGTTCCTTTGACTCGTCTCGCTTTGCGGGCGGACGGAAAAACTACAACTACTTTGAACTCTACGGTAGCAAAGGCAGCTTGATTTTCGACCTCGAAAACATGAACGCATTGCAATACTGTAACCTGGAAGACCCCGCCGACGAGCAGGGCTTCCGCACCATACAGGTGACCAATGCCGCCCACCCCTTTATGGACGCGTGGTGGGCCCCCGGCCATATCATCGGCTACGGCAACACCTTCGTACACGCCGTGAAAGACTTCTTGGACGCCGTCGCCGGAAAGTCCACCATAACCCCCAACCTCTGGGATGGTGTGAAGATCATGCAGGTACTGGAAGCAGGCCAACTGGCCGCCAAGGAAGGACGTACTGTCAAGTTGTCTGAACTGGAATAATCGTTTGTTGTGTCCAGTTCCGTATTAAGGGCTTTCAAATCCACCCAAAACCCAAAAACACTGCAATCTGACGGTTGCAGTGTTTTTGAGTTTTGCATATGAAACAGAAAAAACATATATTGACAAAATTTTAGCTGTAAGTGTAAAATATATTGTCAAAGATTGCTCCCGTTTTCATATCTATATAGCAAAAAGGAAGATCAAATAATGGAGATTATTTCAAAAGCTGTTAAATGTGGAGATTGTAATATTCTGCGTGGCACCTCCGATTGTTTGCTAATCGACTGCGGAAGCGATAACCGAGGAAATTTTGCAAATAGCGCAGCGTTTTCATTTAGCAAAATCCGCCGTGAAGTCTCTGATAAGAGCATAACGGATATAATGGTGTCACACTTTCATAAGGATCATTTCATTGGAATACTCAAAATTCCTGATACCTACTCAATCAACACGGCATATTTACCATATAGCATTATCGATGGAAAAGTCTTATATTCAGAGGGAATCGGACGATTGCTTGCGGTTGCATCGCCGAGAAGCTGGGGATTTCAACTGTCCAAAAATATAATAGGCCTGTTCAAAAAGCTTAACGCAATATCCAAAGAAGTTCGTTTTGTAAAAAAAGGAGATTTCATTCCTTTTGACAAAAATAGAATCCGTATATTGTGGCCGGATGTAACCCCCGCTTCTATTTACATGGAACTTCCGATTAGGCGGCTTGACAAGTCTGATGTCCCAGACTCCATTCGAGGAAACGAGCTTTCGTCAATTGAAAAAAATATACGCTCCGAAACTGATTCTTCGTTATCATATTTTGATGCCGAAAAAAAGCTTTCAAGCGACTTTGACAGATTAATTGGAGAGAGAGACAGGGATTTATTAGCGACAACACAAGAATTTATAGGATGCTTCAGTTCCTTTTTGATTGGACTTCACAATGAAGAGAAAACAGAAATCAACACAACTATCGCGGCATATGAACGCCTCATGCAGCAGCGCAAACTATTTAGAGACAAAATAGACGAAAGCATGAAAGGCGACATAAATCATTTATCACTTCAACAATACCACAGCCTTGTGACCTGTATGAATGCCATCAGTATCATATGCGATTGTGGCAATCGGTTTCTTTTTCTTGGCGATGCTCCAGCAAAGATTATTGAACACATAGTTCCGTCATGCAAAAAAAGGTATACGTTTGTCAAAGTCCAGCACCACGGGACCAGTCCTTATTTCACTAAAAAAACACCGAAAGGCGCATATAATCTGATCTCAAATGGGGGGCATACGTGGCGCAAAATATGTGAAAACAATGTAGGGCTAAACACTGTGATTTGTACAGACGCCCATATTAATCCACATGATTATTGCAAATATGTCCGTACGGCAAGAACAGGAAGCTGTTCCTCCAAGTGTATTAAAGTTGTTAATGGTCAACATATAACATCTGTTTGAAGTATAAGCCTCACACTATCCAGCTAACAAAGAGACTTGACTCTATTTTAAATTGATACTACAAAAGCCAGAGGCCCAGCTAAAAAGTTTTAGCTGGGCCTTGACTTTCTTTTGGTACGCCCGGAGAGATTCGAACTCCCGACCTACTGGTTCGTAGCCAGGCACTCTATCCAGCTGAGCTACGGGCGCATAATGCTTGATTATAATAGCACGACCTCTTCCAAAATGCAAGGCTTTTTTTCAGATTAAGGGAACCACCTTCTCCGCTCCTGCCGTTGACGGCGTGGGGCGGTTTCCATGTCCACCAGAATAATTTCCTCTCCGACTTTTGTGACCTGATCCCAGAGGATAATCAGATCTTCCCCTTTGCCGAGCAAACCAAAAAACCGGGCCGGACCGGGGACGATGAGTGCCGTCACTTGTCCGTCCGGCAGGGTAATCTCCACATCATATACAAACCCCAGCCGATGGCCGGTATTGAGATTGATAATCTCTTTCGCCCGGAGATCATACGCTGTACAACTCATAGATACCCCTCCTTACGTTGCAGTATATTCGGCAGAGGGTTTGTACTATGTCCCCCAAGCGTTTTGACGTTTTGGGAAAATTTTTACAACGAAAATGAAAGAGGCACACCGTATCAAAGGCCGCCTCCAGGGAAATACTGTCTGCATCAGTATCCAACCCAAGGAGGATGTGGCTTATGCAGGGCAAGGTAGAGATTTGTGGTGTCAATACAGCGAAGCTCAAGGTGCTCAGCAATGAGGAGATCATGGCTCTGCTCCGCCGCACCAAGGAGGGAGACCGGGAGGCCCGGCAGGAGCTCATCGCCGGAAATCTCCGCCTGGTACTCTCTGTGATCCAGAAGTTTTTAAGCCGGGGCGAAAACGTGGACGATCTGTTCCAGGTGGGGTGCATTGGACTCATCAAGGCCATTGACAATTTCGACATCAGCCAAAATGTACGATTCAGCACCTACGGCGTCCCCATGATTATCGGCGAAATCCGCCGCTATCTCCGGGACAACAGTCCCATCCGGGTCAGCCGCAGTATGCGGGATTTGGCCTATAAAGTGCTCCAAGTCAAAGAACGGCTCATGGGCGAGACCCAGCGGGAGCCCACCGTGGAGGAGATCGCCCGTGCACTGGAGATCCGCCGGGAGGACGTGGTCTTCGCTTTAGATGCCATCCTGGATCCCGTGAGCCTCCACGAGCCGGTCTACACCGATGGCGGAGACGCCATCTGCGTTATGGATCAGGTGGGGGATACGAAAAATACAGACGAGAGCTGGCTGGAACAAATCGCCCTAAACGAGGCCATTGATCGCCTGGGCGAGCGGGAAAAGCACATTCTGGCCCTGCGGTTCTACGATGGCAAGACCCAGATGGAAGTGGCCGGTGAGGTGGGCATCAGCCAAGCCCAGGTGTCACGGCTGGAGAAGAATGCGATTAGCCAGATTAAAAAGAATCTTTGAGGGCAGTTTGTCCCTCGGTATAACGCCACCCTGCAATTTCAAAAATTGCAGGGTTTTTTGCTTGACACCCACCCATACTTCTTGTTATCATGTAGTTAAGCCCCTTGAAAATCCTCTCAATGTCTGCCGCATTTTTCAAGTGGTTTAACTACAACATCACGGGGAGCTCCAGCCGGGGCTGAGAGGAAGCGCTCTGCTTCGACCCTTATACCTGATGCGGGTAATGCCGCCGTAGGAAAAGTAAATCCAAAGCGGATACTTCACCTTTTCCCCTCGGCGGGAAAAGGTTTTTTTATGGAATAGGAGGCAATCCCATGCGTGTCAACGGCCAAGATATTCACCTGGGTGAGACCTGTACGCTGCAAGCGTTCCTCCTGCGGGAGGGTTATGTCTTAGATCGAGTGGCGGTGGAACTGGACGGCGCAATTGTCCCAAAATCCGCCTTCGAGACTGTCGTCCTCAAAGAGTGCGATCAATTGGAGATCGTCTCCTTTGTAGGTGGCGGCTGATGCGGATCATCTTAAACGGCAAGCCCATAGAGTCCAGCGCACTCACGGCTTTTGCTCTGCGGACAGCCGATGAAGTAGTCATCCTAAACGGCTTTCAACTCGCCGAAGACCGCCCGCTATGCGCAGGAGATCAGGTCGTACGAATCCGAAAGGGTATCATGCCCGGCAAGGACGAACTAGAGGCCATGATGTCCGCCCGCCACACCCCCGGTGTCCACAGTCAGATGAAAGCCGGGCGTGTGGCCATCGCCGGTCTCGGCGGCCTGGGTTCTCACATCGCCGTGATGCTGACCCGGATGGGGGTCGGCGCCCTGCTCCTGGTGGACTTCGACGTGGTGGAACCCAGTAATTTAAACCGCCAGCACTACACCCTCTCCCATCTGGCAACGCCGAAGACAGAAGCTCTGAAAAGCCAGCTTGTGGAGATCAATCCTTTTATCGAAATCCAGACCCAGGCTATAAAAATCACGGCGGAAAACGCCAGGGAAGTTTTCGCCGGATACCCCATCGTGGTCGAGGCCTTTGACAGTCCGACATCTAAGGCCGATCTGATTAACGCCCTCCTC
This sequence comes from Oscillospiraceae bacterium, assembly GCA_009780435.1. Lineage (GTDB taxonomy): Bacteria > Bacillota > Clostridia > Oscillospirales > Oscillospiraceae > WRAB01. The sequence goes on from WRAB01000010.1 coordinate 43,825, forward strand.
CCCACCGGAGATACAAAAATCGTGGCGGCCTCGGGACTGGCTGGTTTCGACAGCGCAAACAATATCCGGACCCGACGGCGATTCTCTAATCTATATCTCGTAGGAGACCTGGAATCAGAGGCCCGAGAGGGGATGGGTCTCATGGCCCCCCGCGTATCGGTCTGCGCCGGACATCAGGCAAATATGGTAATCCGGCTGCTCATGGGATTGGACAGTGAATAATACAGCGAAAGAGGTGCTTTGATGCAGGATAAATTGACTCTCGGCGGACAACCTTTCTCCTCCCGCTTCATTCTGGGGTCGGGAAAATTTACCTTGGAACTAATCCGGGCGGCCATTGAGGCCGGCGGGGCGGAGATCGTGACCCTGGCTCTGCGGCGGGCGAATCTCAAGGGGAATGAGAGCATTTTGGACTACATCCCCCCCGGGGTCACCCTCCTGCCCAACACCTCCGGCGCACGGACAGCGGAAGAGGCCCTGCGAATCGCACGACTATCTCGGGAACTGGGTTGTGGCAATCTGGTCAAAATCGAGGTCATCCGGGACTCCAGATATCTCCTGCCGGACAATCTGGAGACCATCCGTGCCACAGAACTTTTGACAAAAGAGGGGTTCGTGGCTCTCCCTTACATGTACCCTGACCTGGAGGCGGCTCGGCGAATGCGGGATGCGGGGGCTCAGGCCATCATGCCCCTGGGTGCGCCCATTGGCAGCAATAAGGGGCTTCTGACCCGTGATTTTATTAAAATCCTCATCGCAGAAATCGACCTGCCCATTATTGTAGACGCCGGGATCGGTCGTCCCTCCCAGGCCTGTGAAGCCATGGAGATGGGGTGCGCCGCCGTCATGGCCAATACGGCCATCGCCACGGCGGGAAACGTAACGGCTATGGCCCACGCTTTCAAACTGGCCATTGAGGCCGGACGGGCCGCCTATTTGGCCGGGCCGGGCCGCATCTTAGAGGACATGGCCGAGGCATCCAGCCCATTGACCGGATTTTTGGAGGACTAAATGGCACACCACCACACGCAAACCAATCACATGGCCTATCAGCCCCATATGGAGGTCATCGAATCGAATATTTTAGACCAAGTGCTCACTCTGGGTACAACTTATAATCCAGATACGGTGACAGCGGATCAAGTGCGCACCGCCCTGGCCAAGGATCGGCGGGATATCCAAGATTTTTCCGCCCTCCTCTCCCCCGCCGCCGATCCCCTATTGGAGGAGATGGCGGCTGCGGCAAAAGTCGAGACCGCCCGACAGTTCGGGGGCAATGTCTCCCTGTTCACCCCCCTCTATCTGGCCAATTACTGCGTCAACCACTGCACCTACTGTGGATTCGGGCGGGACAACCCCATCCGCCGGGGCAAGTTGACCTTTGATGAAACCCGGCGGGAACTGACCGCCATCGCCGCCACGGGATTGGACGAGATTCTGCTCCTCACCGGGGAGTCCCGGGAGATATCCGATCTCACCTACATCGGGGAGGCTGTCAAATTAGCATCGGAGATGTTCTCCACCGTGGGGCTTGAAATCTACCCCCTCAACACCGATGAATACGCCTATCTCCACGCCTGCGGCGCAGATTTTGTCAACGTCTATCAGGAGACCTACTGCCCGGAGACCTATGATCGTGTCCACCCGGACGGGCCGAAGCGGGCGTTCCCCTATCGGTTCCACGCCCAAGAGCGGGCCATCCGAGGCGGGATGCGGGGCGCCAGCTTCGGCGCGCTCCTGGGCCTGGGCGAGTTCCGCCGGGACGCCTTTTCGGCGGGACTCCACGCCTATTTTTTACAGCAAAAATACCCCCACGCAGAAATTGCCTTCTCCGTGCCACGCTTCCGTTCCTTTTTGGGCCAATCGGAGCGCGACCTCTCCCCCGTAGGGGAGCGGCAACTGCTCCAGGTCATGCTGGCCTATCGGCTCTTTTTGCCCTTTGCGGGACTCACCATCTCCACCCGGGAGCGGGCGGGGTTCCGGGATCACGTCATCGGTCTCTGTGCCACGAAGATCTCGGCTGGCGTCCTGGTGGGGGTGGGCGGCCACGATCTAGAGCCGAAAGGCGACGAACAATTTGAAATCGCCGACGCCCGCAGTGTGGAGGAAATCCACCGCATGATCCAAAGCCGGGGCCTGCAGCCCGTCTACACCGACTACATCAGGGGGGATTGATCGTGAAACTGGACACCACATTATACCTCATCGGCGGCATTGACAACCGGAGGGAATCTGACTTTCTGGGTATTATCGCCCAGGCCTGCGCAGGCGGCGTGACCCTGTTCCAGCTCCGGGAGAAAGAACTCTCTGGCCGGGAATACTACGATCTGGCGGTAAAAGTCAGGGCCGTGACTGATCGGTTTGACGTCCCTCTGATCATCGATGACCGGGTGGATATCGCCCTGGCCTCCGGTGCCGCCGGGGTACATCTGGGCGCCGCCGATCTGCCCATCAGGGCGGCACGGGCGGTCATGGGGCCGGATGCCATAATCGGTGCCACCGCCAAGACCGTGGAACAGGCCCGAACCGCAGAATCCGCCGGGGCGGATTACCTGGGCGTGGGGGCCATCTATCCCACCAAGACCAAGGTGGTGACCGTGCTCACCCCTGTATCGACCCTGTGTGATATTCTAAAGAGCGTAACAATCCCCGCCGTGGCAATCGGCGGCCTGGACGCCGGGAATCTGGACGTGCTCCACGGCAGCGGCGCCCACGGCATCGCCGTGGTGCGGGCCATTATGGATAGCCCCACGCCAAAGGAAACGGCGGCGACCCTGCGGCAGTTGACCGAAATGCATATTCTAAGCAAAGAGTTTCACTGTGCATCCCCCGCCTGCGGCGGAGAAAATATGAGAGCGGGAGAGTGACGCACTTGTTGAAAATACTGACTATAGCGGGCTCCGACTGTAGCGGCGGCGCAGGAATCCAGGCGGATTTGAAGACTATCGCCGCCCACCGGATGTACGGCATGAGCGCCATCACAGCCCTCACGGCCCAGAACACCACCGGCGTATTCGGTGTACAAGAGACGCCCTCGGAATTCGTGGCCCAACAACTGGATGCCATTTTCACCGATATCGTCCCCGATGCCGTTAAAATCGGCATGTTGGGCCGCCCGGAATTGATCCACGTCATCGCAGAAAAACTGCGGCAGTATGGCGCAAAGCATATTGTCTTGGATCCCGTCATGGTGTCCACCAGCGGCAGTAAACTCTTGCCCGACGACGCCATCCGAGCGCTGACGGAGGCTCTCTTCCCCCTGGCCCGAGTAATCACCCCCAATCTGCTGGAGGCCCAAGTCCTCTGCGGATTCCCCATCGAGGGCGAGGATGATATGCGCAATGCGGCCCGTGTCATCGGCGGCGGCCACGCCTCGTCGATTTTAATCAAAGGCGGCCACGGCAGGCAGGATGCCACGGATTTACTTTATGAAAACGGCGCCCCCCACTGGCTCCGCGGGGAACGGATCGACAACACCAATACCCACGGCACCGGCTGTACTCTATCCGCCGCCATCGCCTGCCGTCTGGCAGAGGGGCGCCCACTGTTGGAAAGTGTAACCCTGGCAAAAGCCTATCTCACAGGGGCCATCGCCGCCATGCTGAACCTCGGCGCAGGCCCCGGCCCGCTGGATCACGGATATTGGTAACTGCCGCCGGGAGCCCGGCGCCAAGCATAAAGGGGCTCCCACGGGGCTTGTCCCATGGGGAACTATGGAAGTTTTGCCCGAAATATGATAAAATAGAACGCATCACAGGAATATCGGCTTCCACACAGGAGAATTTTTTAATGATTAAAAATTTTAGAACATTACTTCGGCTAGGCAAACCATCAAAACTCATTGTGATTTTATCCGTGGTTTGTACCATTGTTGCAAGTATTGCAGGTGTCATCATACCGCTTTTGCTGCGGACTTTAATCGACGGTGGGTTTGAGCATTTTTCTCTTGCACTTGGGTTGCAAATTGCCGGCCTATTTGTGATTCAACTGGTTTTGGCAGGCCTTAGCTTTTATCTCATGGGCCTGACCGGAAACAAGATGATTGCAAGAGTAAGACAAGCCGTATGGGAGAAGATGATTTATTTGCCGATCCCATACTTCTCTAAAACCATATCAGGCGAAAGCGCAAGCCGTATCGTAAATGATACGAGTGTTGTTCGCTCCCTCATCACGGACCAGGTCCTCGGATTTATCCAGGGCGTCATATCTCTGGTGGCCTCTGTTCTCATACTATTTATCTTAGATTGGCAGATGACGTTAATCATTGTGTTAGCCGTGCCGCTGACAGTCTTTGTCATCGTCCCTCTGGGGAAAATCGTCCACAAGATATCCGTGAAAATGCAGGACAAAACGGCTGAATTAACAGGATTGCTCACCCAAGTTTTGACCGAGATGCGGCTAGTGAAAGCATCCAACGCTGAACTGGAAGAAATTGAGCGCCAAAAGACATCGGTCAACAGCCTGCTGAAATACGGTTTAAAAGAAGTAAAAATCTACGCACTTTTGCAGCCGGTCATGCAGGGGATGATCTTTTTAGTCATCTTCGGCGTGATCGCCTACGGCGGCCTTCGGGTATCTTCCGGCACCCTAAGCACCGGGACACTGTTTGCATTCATCATGTATCTCTTCCAGATCATTATGCCGGTTGCAGGGTTTGGTATGTTTTTTGCACATCTGCAAAAAGCAAACGGGGCGAGTGAGAGGCTGATCGAAATTCTAAACGAAGAGGGCGAGGATTTACACAGGGGCCACGATGTAGATTTGAGCGATAAGCCCATTATCTTCGATAATGTTACATTCAACTATGATGAAGACACAGAAGTGCTCAAACATGTTTCGTTTAAGGCCAATCCCAATGAGACCATTGCCTTTGCAGGACCTTCTGGCGGCGGGAAAACCACAATCTTCTCACTCATTGAACGATTCTTCCAGTTAGATGAGGGGCGGATTTTACTGGATGACATGAATATTGAAGATATCTCCTTACGGTCCTGGCGCTCACAGATTGGTTACGTGCCGCAAGAGACCAGTTTGTTTGTCGGTAGCATCAAAGAGAATTTATGCTACGGTCTGGAGCGTGAAGTGAGCGAAGAAGAACTGTGGCATGTGGTGGAGCTGGCCTGTGCAAAAGATGTGATTGAAAATCTCCCTGATCAATTTGAGAGCTTAGTCGGAGAGCGTGGATTAAATCTATCCGGCGGACAACGTCAGAGACTTGCAATTGCAAGAGCTTTTTTAAGAAACCCGAAAATCTTGCTGTTAGATGAGGCGACGGCAAGCCTGGACTCCCAATCGGAAGCGGTTGTCCAAGAGGCCTTGGCGAATCTGATGAAAGGGCGCACAACCTTCGTGATCGCACATCGCCTTTCGACGATTGTCGACGCAGATCAAATCGTCTTTGTTGAGGATGGACAGGTCACCGGAATCGGCACACACGAAGAATTGAGCCGCAATCATAACCTGTACGCAGAGTTTGCGGCGCAACAGTTCAGCAGAGAAGAAAAAGCTGTATTGCGTACAGAATAAGCAGAATCGAACACAGCCCCAACCGCCATCCCATTTGGGTGGCGGTTTTCCGTTGTAAGCATTTCTTAAGAAATATGCCAACTTGTTTGTAAGATTCCCCTGCTATTCTTATCTTGCGGGATTCGTGTTTCCCCGCCGAAGGCAGGGGAAGCACGAAGGTTATCTCTTTTTCAAGTAAGGATGTGGTATAATTGGAGCAATTCCAACACGCGGAGGGCACACCCTATGACGATGCATATTCTCATCTGCGACGACGATAAGGAGATCGCAGCGGCCATTGCGGTCTATTTGACGAATGAGGGCTACCAGACCCATCTGGCCCACAACGGTGTGGAGGCCCTGGCCGCCCTGGAGGAGACCGATATCCATCTGATCCTCATGGATATTATGATGCCCAAGCTGGACGGGTTGCAGGCGACCATGGAAATCCGCAAGCGCCGGAATATTCCCATTATTATGCTCTCCGCCAAAAGCGAGGACACAGATAAGATCATGGGCCTGTCCCTGGGTGCGGACGATTACGTGACAAAACCCTTTAATCCCTTAGAACTCATCGCCCGGGTCAAGAGCCAACTCCGGCGCTTTACCGTCCTGGGCAGCGCGCCGACGCCCCAAGAGGGGGTATTCACCGTAGGCGGACTGACAATTGATGACAACCACAAGACCGTCACCGTAGACGGCGCAGATGTGCGCCTCACACCGTTGGAGTACAAAATCGCACTCCTCCTGATCCGAAACCCGGGCAGGGTCTTCTCTATTGACGAGATCTACGAACGGGTCTGGGGAGAGGACGCCTATGCGGCGGACAACACCGTGGCCGTACATATCCGGCGCATCCGGGAAAAAATCGAATTCGATCCGAAGAATCCAAACTATATAAAGGTGGTATGGGGAATTGGCTACAAAATGGAGAGGCTGGACAGCGCTTCCAGCCGTTAAAATTATATGTTTTATCTTGATTATCGCACTGTGCTTTGTCATACTCAATCGCTTTCTGGCTCTTGTTATGACAGAGTCGGAGACACGGGTCAGCCCAAGCATTGTATTTGATGACTTGTCTGACAATCAATACTTCTTTTCCCGTCACATGCCCCTGCCGGTGTGGAATGCGGGCGGCGTCCTGACCCTCCGAAACGAGACATCCATCCGTGCCGGGGAGCACGTCCACTGGGAGCCTTGGGAGCATTGGGAATTAGCCGATATGCACTGGGACGAGGTTGATGAACAGGGGGTGCACCACTGGGAATGGTCTCCCCAGCATGGATGGCAGTCTCAGATGCGCTGGTCTCTCGATCATTTCGCTACTGAACACTACGACTACATCGCCGTAATCAGAGGCCCCACGGTTGGCTATAACTCTCCAGAGCACAGGCAACTAGAGCAAAACGCCATTGCCTCTCAACTCCGTAGTTTCCGCCTGACAATGGAAGAATTGACCAACACAGAGGGGCTCCTCTATTATTTACAGACCGGCACCGTCATCCGCTCCAACGTCGCCGCCTGGAATCGGCAGGATGTGAATTATTTCAGATCCCATCCCGTCTATTTCACTGCGGACACAAATACCCGGATGTCGGCCTCCCACCCGGTCAACTTTGGCTGGGAGTTACCTCCCGATGCGACACTCTATCTCGCCTTTACCGACGAAGTAGTATCTGCCCAAACCGGCCTGTTCGCCGCAGTACGCACGGCCTATATCCGGGACTTCGCCATCATGGGCGCATCTGCACTGCTGATCCTGGCGTTGCTGGTAATCTCCCTCCTGGGTGCCGGACGGCGGCGGGGTGTGGACGGCGTCCACTTTGCCCAGATCGACAAGCCCTATCTGGATTTGAGCCTGGCAGCCGTATTCGGCTGGGCCGCGCTCTCTGTGATTCTCTTTTTTTACTTTGTAGATCAGACGCAGTTCGGCCCAAGCGTTGCCATCTGGAACATGCTATTCGCCGTATTCGCAATCTTTGTCGGCGGCCCGGCCCTGCTGTGGCTATTGAGCTTTGCAAAACGCATCAAAGCCGGGGGATTCTGGCGACACACCCTGCTCTTTGTCGTCCCCACCCAATGCGGACGCAGGATTCTGCACTTTGTGCGCTCCCTGTGGGCGGGCGCATCCCTGACGGTCAAGGTGATCGTGATTTCCACCGTCTCCTTTTTCCTCATGCTCTTGGTCGGCGTTATGGGGCTAAACACATGGCACCCCGCCCCCATATTCCTCCTGTCTTTGCTCTTTACCGCAGTCGTCACATTCTTTCTCCTGCGCTATGCCCTGCGAATTTACAAACTGGAACAGGGCGCACGGGAGGCGGAGCACGGCATCTACGACAGCGAAATCCAAGTCGGCGGCGGGGAGCTGGGCCGGATTGCAGATTCCATCAACAACGTCTCCGCCGGGATTCATCTCGCCGTGGATGAGCGCATGAAGAGCGAACGGCTCAAGACCGAGCTCATCACCAACGTGTCCCACGATATCCGAACGCCCCTCACGTCCATCATCACATACGTCGACCTGTTAAAACAGGAGGGTCTACTCTCCGAACACGCACCGGAATACCTGGATATCTTGGAGCAGAAGTCCCAACGGCTGAAAGCCTTGACCGAGGAATTATTCGAGGCCGCCAAGGCCGCCACGGGCAATATTGAAGTGAACATCACGACCCTGGATTTCGTTCACCTGCTCGACCAAGTCTTAGGCGAGCTGGACAGTGCGATCCAATCCTCCGGCCTGGAATTACGAGTCAATCTGCCGGAACATCTCTATATCCTGGCCGACGGCAAGCTCCTGTGGCGGGTCATGGAAAATCTCCTGTCCAACGTGTTCAAATACGCCCTCTCCGGCTCCCGTGTATATCTGGACGCCGTACAGGAAGGCCCTCTCGTCCAGATCGTCTTGAAAAACATTTCCGCCACGGAGCTAAATGTGGACCCCGCCGAGCTGACGGAACGCTTCAAACGGGGCGACGACTCCCGCACAGACGGCGGCACGGGCCTGGGGCTCTCCATCGTGCAGAGCTTCGTCAACGCCCAGGGCGGGAAATTCACCATCGCCATTGACGGCGACCTGTTCAAGGCCACGGTGTGTCTCCCGTCGGGGAACAACTAACCGCCGATTGCAATCCCACGGAACGTCACACGTACCACGTCTTCTGGGTGGATAAACTCCATGGAGTATTGAAGCGTAGCCACATCAAAGCCGCCTTCCGCCCCGTTGAACCTAGGCTCTACTATCGTACCGTCCGCCAGATATAAGACGAGGGGATTTTCCTGGAAGATATCAAAACTACCGACGACAGTTATCAGAACTTCAACACTTGTTCCGCCGAGAAACACTTCCGTGGGGTTCCCCTCAAAATAGCCGCTGAATCCCCCCGGATCAAGTGCGGTGTCCCCGCCGGGTATCGTAAACTCCCAATTTCCAGACATGACGTGCTCTGCCACCTGACCCGTCCACACCAGTGTCAACTCATAGGGACTGATACCGGCAAGGCCAAAATGGCACTGCTCTCCCGGTACGCCATAGTGAATGGTCCCACCGCTGGGCCAAATGATTTCGCCATCTGGTCTCATTAATCCAAGCATTGCCCAGCCCCAGCCATAGACGGCAACATCTGAATCCCGGCGTGTGATCGTTAGCCTGCCAGTATCGTCCATCGTGATCTCTGTAATTTCAATAAACGCTGCACCCGGCACAACAATGGGGCCATCCATGCCCATATGTGCTCCGATGTTAAACTCCGTGGGTTGCATCTCAATATTTTGAATGTTGGATGCAATGAAGTCAAACTGCACTACTATCTCTCCGGTCTCCCCCACATCGACGTGGGGGAGAAAAAAGCTTGCGTGCACCGTGTGTTCGTCTTTAAACCGTACATCGACGGGCATGTGCAAATTGAGGGGGATATATCCCAGTCTCTCATCCCGCAAAAGGAGCATAAACGAATCAGATAACCGCTCCCCCGTGGGGTCTGTGATTTCCAGCTCCAAGTACAGACCGCCGATGCGGGTATCCTCCAAGAACGCCGCAAGGAGTGCGACCTCAATCTCCCCCTCACTTACGTGTACAGTGATATCCTCGCCTGTTTGGACGTAGGGTGCGGCGCTCTCTCCTCTGAAAATCGACTGGAAGATAGAACCGAAATTAATCGTACCGGACACGGCCAGCGCCGTCGTAGCCAGCGCAAGGGTGAGTATTACCGCAACTGCCGCAAACCCGCCCCGAAACCGGCGTGGCGCAGATGGCTTTACGCCAACTGTGGCGTTTCGCACTTTCTCCATGGTGCGCGCTTTGATCCGATGTATATCCCAGGTCTCACGTTGTGCTCTCATTGCGTATATGCCTCCTTGCCCAGAATTTCCCCCAGCTTCTTCCTGCCCCGCACCAACCGCTGCTTGACCGCCGCCTCTGTCATGCCGATTCCGGCACCGATTGCAGCGGCGGTTTGCGCATCGTAATAGTATCGCAAAAATATCTCCCGGTCAGGGCTGTCCATGTTCAAAATCGCAGATTTTACAGCGAATTGTTTCTCTCGGGCCGAGAGCGCCTCGTCCATCTCGTAAGATTCGGCCCCCATGTGTGCACTCTCAAGCGGCACGTCAGCACGGACATCCCGCAGTTTATTTTTCGCCTTGTTGCGGGCGGTTGCGGCGAGCCACGGCTTGAGTTTTTCCACCCTGTCTGCGTTTTCCCACAGGGCAAAAAACACATCAGATGCAGTCTCCTCAATATCTTCTCGGGACAGGCTTTCGCCGACAGTATTGCGGATTACAACGCACAGATACGCCGCATATCTGTCCATGATTTGCTCCAGGGCGTTCTCTTTTCTGCGCCGAACTGCACGGAGCTGTATGAAATCAAACATCGCCGCCCTCCACCTCCTTGTTTTTGTATAATAACGGCTGTCACTAATAAAGACACAAAAAATCAGGGTTCGGTGACGTGAAACCGGGAAATGTTTCAACATTCTCCCGCCTGCGGCAGGGAAATACACGTATTCGTACGTGGGTAATCGTATCAAAAAAGCAGGGCGTTGACAACTGGGGCAACTCTCTATATGCTAATATACACGATATCTGAATATCTGATCGAGAAAGGGCTACGCCCATGGAATACAACTTTGACCGCCTCATTGACCGCCGGGGGACCGACTGTATCAAATACGACGGTGCCGTCCGCCAGGGTAAGCCAGCGGATATTTTACCCCTCTGGGTCGCAGACATGGACTTCCCCGCCCCGCCAGCTGTCCTGGACGCCATGACAGAGCGGGTGCGCCACGGCATTTTCGGCTACTCGGAGCCGGCCCAGGACTATTTCGACGCCCTGAAAACCTGGTTTACAGGCCGGTTTGGCTACACATTTAATCCCAAATGGGTGGTCTTGACCTCCAGTGTGGTCTCCGCCCTCTGCACCGCCATCCGTGCCTATACGAACCCCGAGGACGCAGTTTTAATTCAGGAGCCGGTGTACCACCCCTTCCGGGAAAGTATCCTGGCAAATGATCGACGCCTCGTTGTGAATACCCTCCAATTAACGGGAGACGCCTACACCATCGACTTTGCCGACTTCGAGAGGCAGATCGCCGAACATCAAGTGAAGCTTTTCATTCTATGCAGTCCCCACAACCCGGTGGGCAGGGTCTGGCGGGTGGAGGAACTGCGGGAACTGGTTCGGATCTGCATGAAATATGACGTCCTGATCTTCTCCGATGAAATCCACTGTGATTTCGTCTTTCCCGGCCACACCCACCACGTCCTGCCCGCCCTGATCCCCGAAGCGGCGGAGCGTATGATCCTCTCCACCTCCCCCAGCAAGACGTTCAACCTGGCAGGCCTGCACCTGGCCAACACGTTTATCCCGGATCGGGACTTGCGCCGGGCCTTTTGCCAGGAGTTAAACCGCAGCGGATTGTCCCAGGCCAGCAGTCTGGGGCTCGTGGCCTGCCGGGCCGCCTACAACGGCGGGGCGGCGTGGCTGGATGCGCTGCTCGCCTATCTCGCCGCCAATATGGCGGAGATGGATCGGTTTCTCAAAGCGAATTTCCCGTCGGTGCGTCTCATCCCGCCGGAGGGTACCTATCTGGCCTGGGTGGACTGCCGCTCCTTGGGGCTCTCCGCCGACGCCCTGGATTACAAGCTCACACAGGAGGCAAAGGTCTGGCTCAACCGGGGCGACACCTTCGGCCCCACCGGTGCCGGCTTCGTCCGCATCAACACCGCGTGTCCCAGAAAAACCCTGGAAACTTGCCTGACACGTCTGGCAATCTCCCTCGGCGTATAACAAAACAGGAGGAATCTCTCATGGCTCATATTGCAAAAAATATATCGGAACTCATCGGTAAAACCCCTCTGTTGGAACTCACACGCTACAGCGCCGAACAGGATTTAACCGTATCACTCTTGGCTAAATTGGAATGTTTCAATCCCGCCGGGAGTGTCAAGGATCGCATCGCTCTCGCTATGCTGGACGACGCTGAGGCCAAAGGCAAACTCACTCCTGGCAGTGTTATTGTAGAACCCACCAGTGGCAACACGGGCATCGGTCTCGCGGCTGTAGCCGCTACACGGGGGTATCGAGTGATTCTCACCATGCCGGAGACCATGAGCGTAGAGCGGCGCAATCTACTCAAAGCCTATGGCGCGGAACTGATCCTCACCGAGGGGGCCTTGGGCATGAAAGGCGCTATCGCCCGGGCCGAGGCACTAACAGAGGAGTTAGACGGGGCCTTTATGCCCAGCCAATTCAAAAATCCCGCCAACCCCAAAATCCACTGGGAGACCACAGGGCCGGAAATCTGGCGGGACACAGACGGCAAAATAGACATCTTCGTAGCCGGAATCGGCACCGGCGGTACCATCAGCGGGGCGGGGGGATATTTGAAAAGTCAAACCCCCAATCTCCATATCATCGCCGTGGAGCCGGCGGACTCCCCCGTCCTATCCCAGGGCCGGGCCGGGCCACATAAAATCCAGGGTATCGGCGCGGGGTTTGTGCCGGACATCCTAGACACGGCGATTTACGACGAAATCTTCCCCGTGTCCAACGAGGACGCCTTTATAGCGGGCCGAGCAGTTGCACGTACAGAGGGAATCCTGGTCGGCATCTCCTCTGGGGCCGCGCTCCACGCCGCAACCCAGGTGGCAAAGAGGCCGGAACACACGGGCAAGACCATTGTGGTCATCTTCCCCGACACCGGAGAGCGATATCTCTCCACGGCATTGTTCGCCGAATAAGCCTGACAGGAAAAAGAGAGGTGGCGCTCCAGACTTGCTCTGGAACGCCATCTCTTGCGTTTCTTCGATCTGTATAAACCATTGACCGAAAATCAAAAAACCCCGGCAGTCTAAGTGGTGTATAAATGCGCTACACCCCCCTTACAACATACCTATACCTGTGCAAGGCTTCTCAACATACTCTCTATGGAGATCCCATATCCCTTTTCCGGATTGTTGATCAACACATGGGTCACCGCCCCCACAATTTTGCCGTCTTGGATGATTGGGCTACCGCTCATGCCCTGAACGATGCCGCCGGTCTGGGTAATGAGCGCGGGATCTGTCACAGTGATCATCATATTGCGGTCATCTCCGCCGGAAAAAATCCGAGTGATTTCAATGTCAAACTCCTGGATTGATTTGCCGTTGATATTCGCCAAAATTGTCGCCGGACCTAACGCAATATCCTTGGCGCCACCGATTGGCAGGGCTTTCTCTTGCTGAAACTGAACGTTGTCCTCCAGTTTACCAAAAATACCTGTGAGGGTGTTTGCTGTCAGACTTCCGATCTTCTTCGCAAAATCAAACTCCCCCTGCAACTCCCCCGGCATACCCGCTTCGCCTTTGCGGACGGATTTTACCGTAGCGGGCATAATGGCCCCCTCCCCCAGTGGTACGAGGGCACCCGTCTCCACATCGCTCACGGAGTGGCCCAGCGCGCCAAATAGTCCACTGGCCGGATCATAGAAGGTCACCGTGCCGATCCCCGCCATGCCGTCCCGGAGCCACAGGCCCAGTACATTTGCCCCCGATTGATCTCTCGCCGGGAGCAAATGTGTTTGCAAGGTCTCCCCCGCCCGGTCTATCTGCACAGCCATTATCTCGGTGCCGGATTTTTCGATGGCCGCCTTGAATTCCGCCAGAGAGCTGATCCGCGTCGTCCCCACTTGGGTGATCACGTCCCCCGGAAGTAGTCCTGCCGCCTTAGCTGGAGAGACCGTCCCCGTATCTGTCTCTACTTCCCCAAGGGCCACGATCATGACCCCGTCACATTTGATATTTATCCCCACAGTCTGTCCCACCGGCACAAGTTCCGTCGGCATCTGGGCCGCCAGCGCCATGGGTGCAACTGTTAATAAAAGTGTCAAAGCCAATACCGTAGCTATTGTACGCTGTTTCAGGCCTTTTGCACGTGTCCACATCATATAATAATAACTCCTCTTCTTTTTTCAGAGCCCTTTCAGAACCTCTTTCATTATGGCTGGTTTTGCGGTTCTTTACGCTGGAATCTTTTCACGATTTTTGTTTTTCGCACATAGAATAAAAAAATGGACTGCGAAAAATTTATTATATGAGGGGAACTCTTTATTATGCGAGATTATCCACTTGGAACCAAACACCCGGACATTGACCTGATCCAACTCGGCCTCATCCGGGCCGGGTATGACCCAGGCACGATTGACAGCATCTTCGGCCCCAGGACTCAAACCGCCCTGGCGCATTTCCGGGCAGATCGAGATCTGCCCGCCACCCCCGCAATCACACGGGTGGACTGGCGCGCTCTTGTCCCGTTTCTCGTAGGCTACGTCCGCCGCAGGATCCAGCCGGGAGATACGTTTTTCGCCCTGGCCAACCGCTTCCGCACCACTGTCGCCGCAATCGAGGCGGCAAATCCGGATGCCGCGCCGGATGCGCTCCAACCGGGCCATATGCTGACCATTCCTCTGGGCTTCCCTGTCGTACCGACGAATGTCCACTTTACATCCCGGGCGCTCTTCTACACGCTTAAAGGCCTCACCGTCCGCTATCCCCATATCCGGCAGGAGCGCATCGGCAAGAGCCTGGGCGGATTAGACCTCCCTGTACTCCTGTTCGGCTTCGGCGACCATGCGGTGAGCTATAACGCCGCACACCACGGCAACGAGTGGATCACAACACCTGTCCTATTGAAATTTCTGGAGGACTACGCCCACGCCCAATCCACAGGCGGTCAGATCGGGAACTTAGACGCCGCAGCGCTCTACGCCACAACCACCCTGCACCTGATCCCCATGGTCTGTCCCGACGGGGTGGATATCGCCACGGGGGCACTGGATTCCGGGCCGTTTTACGAATATGCGACGCTCCTGGCGGAACACTATCCCCATATTCCCTTCCCCGACGGCTGGAAGGCCAACGCACGAGGGGTGGATATCAATCTCCAATACCCGGCCAGCTGGGAGCAGGCGAAAGAGATCAAATTCGCCCAGGGCTTCACTCGCCCCGGCCCCAGAGATTACGTGGGCCGCTCCGCCCTATCGGAGCCGGAGAGTCGTGCCATGTACGACTACACCCTCCGCCATGAGTTCGCCCTGACCCTCTCCTACCACAGCCAGGGCCAGGTAATCTATTGGCAGTATCTAGACTATCTCCCGCCCAACTCCAGAGAGATCGGCGAGGTTTTCGCCCAGCTCTCCGGCTACGCCCTGGAAGACACACCTTTCGCCTCCGGCCACGCCGGGTACCGGGACTGGTTCATCCAACACTTCAATCGGCCCGGCTATACCATCGAGGTGGGCCGGGGCGTCAACCCGCTCCCCATCTCCCAATTTGACAAAATTTACGCCGACAATCAAGCCATGCTGGCCATGGGACTCATTATCTCCGCTTAGGGGGAGTGATTTAAATTCGCTCTCTCCCGCTTAGGATGTGCGCTTGACCGATCCGTTATGCAGTGGTATGATACGCATAAATGCCTATATAACTATTTTGTCAGGGAAAGGCTTTTATGATGAAAAAGAGTATTGCCGCCATACTGGGGGTATTTTTTCTATACACACATTTTTGAATTGACCCCCAGCCCTCTTTTCTGATACAATAATGATAGTATGTAATTTTTTGCGATTTTTTGGGGGATACACATGTCTGATATAAAAACAAAAACCTTACAACGCACCTCTTTCCTGCTGCAGGCAAAGCGGAATCAAACATTAAGCGCCTTCATCGGCGTAGACGGCTTTGTGGACGAGATCATCCACGTGGTCAGCAAGCGGCATGACGCCCACCGCTTTGACCGGCTGGAGACCATCACCGAGTACGGCGAGCGGATCCTCCGGGCGGCGGGGTTGAGTACCAATATTGAATACGTCTCCGTCCAGGCAAAGCTGGGGGGCAACGGGCCGATCTTCTCTAACGCCCTCATGGAGTACGGCGTCCGTACGACCTATGTGGGCAGTCTGGGAAAACCAGATATCCACCCAGTATTTCGCCCCATGGCAGAACGGGCCACCGTCTATTCCCTGGCCAATCCCGGCTTCACGGACGCCGTGGAGTTTTATGACGGCAAACTCATGATCGGCAAACACCAGACTCTCAAAGAGGTCAACTGGCAGAACTTCCGCACCGCTCTGGGCGGCCCGGAACAGATTGCCGCTATGATCAGCCGCTGTCAACTCTTCGGCATGGAGAACTGGACCATGATGCCCTACATGGGCGAGATCTGGGCCGGACTCATGGAGGAGGTCTTCCCGCTCCTGCCCGATCAGCCGGTGAAGCCCATCGCCTTTTTCGATCTGGCAGACCCGGAAAAGCGCAGCGCCGACGATATCCGAGAGGCCATGGGGCAAATTGGACAATTCGAGCAAAAATTCCGCGCCATCCTGGGCTTAAACGAGAAAGAGGCCTATGATATCGCAAGGCTCTTCGACATCTATCCCGACGATTCCCTCCCGGAAGTCGAACGGCTGGAGGCTGTCGTCTCCGCCCTGTATCAGCAGTTGAATATCCACTGCCTAGTGGTGCACCCCATCCGCTATGCCGTGGCCTGCACGGCGGATGGATTGTTCCGGGCTTTTGGCCCCTACTGCGAAAAACCGGTGCTCACCACCGGCGCAGGGGACAACTTCAATGCGGGCTTCTGCTACGCCTATACCCTGGGCTTAGACCCGGAGGCCGCCCTGGTCGCAGGGAACGCCACATCCGGATTTTACGTGCGCCAGGCCAAAAGCCCCAAATTAGACGACCTGCTGGACTTTTTAGATCACTGGCAAAGGGGTACCCTATCATCGTGAGATACGCAGTCAGTGACAACATACAACTTGCAGAATATTTAGACTTTGATGTGGTAGTCGTGGGTACGGGTCTGGCGGGACTCTATACGGCCCTGCACATCGACCCGGTCTACTCCTGTTGTATTCTAACCAAGGAGCGGCTGGATCTCTCCAACTCCTGGCTGGCCCAGGGCGGGATTGCCGCCGCCATCTCCGACGACGACGCCCCTCACTACCACCAGGAGGACACCTTCATCGCCGGGGCCGGGCTCTGTAATCCCGAGGCCGTGTCCGTCCTGGTGGACGAGGGACCGGCGGATATCCAAACCCTAGTCTCCATGGGCGTTCCCTTCGACCTGGACGAGCTGGGCGAGTTGCGGATTACCCGAGAGGGCGGCCACCGCCGGCACCGGGTCGTCCACGCCGGAGGAGACGCCACGGGAAAAGAGACGGTAATGGCGCTCTCTGCCCGTCTGCCCCAACAGGAGAACGTCACCCTCATGGATCGCGCCTTCCTAGTGGACATACTCTTAGATGAGACGGGCGCCACCTGCGGTGCCCTCATCCATACCCAGGGTGCCTATCGAATCATCCGTACCCGCCACTTGGTCATCGCCACCGGCGGCATCGGACAAGTCTACGCCGCCAGCACCAACCCGGAAGTGGCCACAGGAGACGGCATCGCCGCCGCCCTGCGGGCCGGAGTGACTCTCCAGAATATGGAGTTTGTCCAGTTCCACCCCACGGGCCTGTGGTCAAGGGATGCATCGGGCCAGATCTTTCTCGTCTCCGAGGCCGTCCGGGGGGAGGGCGCCGTCCTCCGAAACCGGGCGGGTGCACGATTCATGGAAAGCCAGCACGAGTTAAAGGACTTAGCCCCCCGGGACATCGTGGCCCGTGCCATCGTACGGGAGATGGAGTCCAACGATGACACCCATGTATATCTGGACATCCGGACCCGCTCCCGGAACTTCCTCGCAAACCGCTTCCCCACGATCTATCAAACATGCCTGGATCAAGGGCTGGATATGAGCCGAGACCTCATCCCCGTATGTCCTGTCCAGCACTATCTCATCGGCGGCATCGTCACGGATCTCATGGCCCAGACGAATATCCCTGGTCTCTACGCCTGCGGGGAGGCTGCCGCCACCGGCGTCCACGGAGCCAATCGTCTGGCCTCTAATTCCATGCTGGAGTGCCTCGTCTTTGGCCGCCGTGCCGCCCTGCAGATCAACGAGGCATTACAGATCGCTCCGCCGGGGCCGCCACCCGCCTATGTACCCCCAATCCCCCGTCGGGCCGCCTATACGATTGACGAACCCGCCCTGCGCTACCGATTGCAGCGGACTATGAGCGCCCACTGTGGCGTCGTGCGCAGCGAGGCGGGACTGCTGGAGGCCAAAGCAGAGATCGCCGCCATCCGGCGGGAGCTGGAACAGGGCTTTGATGACCGCCGGATATATATTGAGCTTTTAAACATCGTCACCGTAGCCGAGTCCATCGTCGCCGCCGCCCTGGCCCGCAAAGAGAGCGTCGGCTCCCACTATCGGAAGGATTAAACCACTATGGATTATCTGGCACTAGACAACCTATTGCGCCATGCACTGGCAGAAGACATCGGCACAGGCGATCTCACCACCACCAGTTGTATCCCGGCCACCGCCCAATCCAAGGGGCGCTTTTTCGCCAAAGAACCGGGCGTCATCTGCGGTGTGGATATTCTCTGCCGGGTCTTTGCCCTGCTGGACCCCGCCGTTTCAGTCAATCCCCAGGTCTCTGACGGGGATCGGGTGGAGACCGGCACCATCATCGCCGAAATCGCAGGCCCCGCCCGGAGCCTGCTCACCGGGGAGCGGGTTGCCCTCAATCTCCTGGGCCATCTATCGGGGATTGCCACTAAGACGGCCCAGGTCGTGGCCGAAATCGCCGAAACCCACGCGAGAATCTGCGATACGAGAAAGACGACGCCGGGACTTCGAGCTCTGGAGAAATACGCCGTGAAAACAGGCGGCGGCTCCAACCACCGGTTCGGCCTCTTCGACGGCGTACTCATTAAAGACAACCACATCATAGCCGCCGGGGGCATCACCGCCGCTGTCGCCGCCGCCCGTCAAACGATCCCACACACGATTAAAATCGAGGTGGAGACAGAGTCCTTAGAACAGGTACAAGAGGCCCTGTCCGCCGGAGCGGATATCATCCTGTTAGACAACATGGACTATCTCACCATGGCCCAAGCCGTCGCCCTGGTCAATGCCCGTGCCCTGACGGAGGCATCCGGCAACATGGGGGAAAAAGACCTGGGGCAAGTCGCCGAAACCGGCGTGGACTTCATCTCCATCGGCGCTCTTACCCACACAGTCCGCGCCCTGGACTTGAGCTTGCGGTTTTATGAAGGGAAACATACAGTAAACGCTTGAGGACTCGTTATTTATGGCAGAATTTGATACAAATCTGAATATCCAAACCATTATCGGCTTATTTTTCTTGGCTCTCTCACTGGTGCTTGCCGCTCTGGGTTTTCTTCTTTGGCGGTTTGAGTTCTTAGATGGAAAAAGCTTCTTCTTCAGCCGTACATTGGGGGCCATATTTCTAATCGGCAGCGGGATTTTGGCCTTTACCACGGTACTGCTGCTGATATACGTGCGGGCGACCATGGGCTGACAACACTGCCGACATTTAGGAGAACCTATATGCTCTACTTCAACTCCGGATGTGCGCTCTGCCTTTATAAACCAGAGGCGGTGCGTACTCTACTTGCATTTTTAAGCACAAAATCCCCTGATATCACACTACATACTATCTGCTGTCACTACGATCCGAACATCCCTTCTGGTTCCCGGATTATCAACGTGTGCGCCGGGTGTGATCGGCGATTCCGCTCTCTATACGAGGGCGTCTCCACTATATCCCTCTGGGAGATCCTCGACGAAACAGATTCGTTCCCCTTTCCAGACTACGCCGGACTCGCCCTCTCAATCCAAGACCCCTGTCCCGTGCGGGAGCGCCCGGAAGTCCACCGGGCTGTCCGTAGTCTGCTGGGTAAGATGAATATCCAAGTAATCGAACCGGAACACTCCGGCACGTGCTCTATCTGCTGCGGGGACAGCTTTTATCCCCATCTACCTGTGGCGGAAATCCACAAAAAAATGCGCAAGCGAGCGGACGCCATGCCCTGCGACGAAGTCTGCGTATACTGCGTCTCCTGTATCAAATCTATGCACATTGGCCGCAAGCGCCCCCGGCACCTGCTGGATCTCCTGCTGGGCGAATCGACGGAGCCACAGGTGACTGATACGGTGGCGTGGCATACGCTTTTGGAGGGGTATCGGGCGTTGCATATGCGATAGGCGATGTGCAAAGAATTCCCAAAAGCCTCCTTTGGAAAAGGAGCCTCTATATCAAGTAACCACACCCACACAGAAAGAGAGCCGATGCATCCGCATCCGCTCTCTTTCTCACAGCTCACTATTTCTCTTTCACCACATCGCCCACTTCAAGGGTTGCGCCTGCGGGCAATCCGTTCACGTCGATCTTCAGATTCTTATTCACCTTCGCATCGTACGTCCCGGCCTTCATCACTTCCACCAGATCGAATCCCAGGGTCTCGTCTAACACTTGGGTGACGGATTTCAGTACGCCTGCCGTGTATCCGGCCACTTCGCCGGCCACGCCGCCGCCTTCGCCAACACCGCCCACGTAGGTGATCTTGCCGATGTTCCGCAGGGGCTCCGCCGCGGCGGCCACAATTGCGGGATACTTGTCGATGACCATTTGCAGCTTACCGGCCTCGTTCATCTTCGCTAACGCCTCGGCTTTGCGCTCCAGGGCCTCGGCTTCGGCTAAGCCCTTGCGGCGGGTGGACTCCGCCTCGGCCGCGCCTATGACTTCGATGGCCCGGGCGTTGGCTTCACCCTCCTGCTTGATGAGCTCGGCCTTGACTTTGGCGTTTGCCTCACCCTCTAGGCGCATTTTTTCGGCTTCCGCTTCGGCCCGCAAGACTTGCTGATACTTCTCGGACTCGGCCACGAGCCGAACTTTCTCTTTTTCTGCCTCGGCGGGCCGGATGACCTGCTCTTGGAGTTCGGCCTGTTTGCGCTCGGCTTTGCGCTGGGCCAGTTCGATGTTTTTTTGCTCGGACTGGATATCAATCTGTACTTTGGCCTCAGCCACCTCTTGCTGGCGCTTGGCCTCTAGGATCACCGCGTCCATGGCCGTGTTCTTGACCTCTTTGGACGTGATGTTCTCCTGGATCTGGTAGGCCGCATCGGATCTGGCCCGGCGGGATTCCTGCTCCTCTTTAAAGGCGAGAACTTGTAGATTCCGCTCTTTCTCTGCCTCGGCGATCTGAGTCTCGGCATCCAATTGGGCCTTTTTCCCGACCTTCATGGCCTCGGCTGTTCTGATCTGGCGGTTCTTCTCCGCATCCGCCTCGGCGATGGCCGCATCGGACTTGACTTTGGCG
Source organism: Oscillospiraceae bacterium (assembly GCA_009780435.1). Lineage (GTDB taxonomy): Bacteria > Bacillota > Clostridia > Oscillospirales > Oscillospiraceae > WRAB01. The sequence continues at coordinate 65,047 of WRAB01000010.1, forward strand.
ATCTGCTCTTTACCCAGGGCCTCGATGTACCCCTCTTCATCGGTGATATCGTTAATGGTGAAGGATTTGAGTTCCAGCCCCATCTCCTCCAACTCTTTCCCGGCGACTTCCTGGACTTTGATGGAGAAACTCTCCCGGTTGTCGTAGATATCTTCAACACTCATGGAGGAGACGATCTCACGGAGCTTGCCCTTACAGACCTCGGAGGCCTGGGTACGGATCATCATAACCGTATCTTTGGCGTTGGCGCAGTTGAACTGTTGAACTGCCGCCAGGATCGACTGCTCGGTGTTCTTGACCTTCAGCACCACGATCCCATCGGCGTTGATGGGGACACCCAGCTTCGTCTTCGTCTGCCGGATCTCCACCGGGAACATGATATTTTCCAGGGTGATGGTGTCCATCCGCTGGAACACGGGGATCACGATACTACCGCCGCCGGTGATGACCTTCGGCTTGCCGATACCCACAATCACGCCCGCCTTATCAGACGGCACTTTTTTCCAAGTGATACTAATCGCAATCACAACGACCAAAATAGCCCCAATGATTGTAAGGACAGTTCCCATAACCGGTGATAATTCCATAACTTTGCTCATCCTCCATTCGTGTTATTGTGTTCCATTCTATTGAACGGCACTGAGACGTAACAGTGCTTATTCACCATGTCGATCCCCGTGACAACGACGGTTTCACCCTTTGGTATGACCTCCGGCATCCAGTCCTGCAGATCCGGGTCCATTCTCGCACGAAAGGAGATAGGCGCACCCGTGCTGTCCTGCACGGAGATGGTCCCCATACAGCCCGCTGCAATCCGGAGGGTAACCGTTCCCGTTTGCCCCCGCAGATTCCGAAAGCACATGGCCTCCGTGCGGCTGTCCTTGAGCCGCTTGATCAAAAGCCGGTACAGCGCCCAATAGAACAGCGCCGCAACGAGGAAACAGGCGATTAGGAGCAGTACGGTGAAAAGCGGATTGGTCATAAACTGCTCCGCCAACTGTCCCGTGGCCCCAAATACCACGAGAAACAGGCAGAGACACATGACATTAAACGGAATAATCCCGCTCCCGCCGACAGATGCGTCCACATCCAGATCCACATCCGCCCCCACGTCAAGAAATCCACCGAACCACCCGGTAAGAATATTGAGCAGCGGAATGGCAAAGCCCACGGCGATACAGACGGTGAAAATAAAGTTTAGCGCAGCCACTATCCACCTCCCCTTCTATATTGAAAACGATTAGATATTTTTAGTATAACATAGGTATACCGCAATCGTCTATAAAAAAACGTAACAGCTTCTGATCTTTACTATTCAGGAACAACTTGAATCGTCCCGTATTCTTTTTCGTATTGCTCGACCCCCTTTTTTATCCAATACTCAAACTGGCTATTTAAAGGTCTTTCTTCTTTTTTTGCTATGATTTTTGCTTTTGCATGAAAAACCTCATCTAGTCTTAATTGCGTGGCTATTCTATCTGGTTTTGCCGCTGGCATACAATACACCTCTTTCTATTTAGTACCTTAACAATATCATAGTGACACTAGAAAAAATAGGTTCTATTTAGTATCCTTTAGCATTGACAAGCCCGTGCGATATAGAAGGCATCGCACGCTATGGCACTTACACCGCAACCTTAAAGTTTGGCATTCGACTTATGGTTGAAATATTTATGGATAACCGAGATTGAGGTTGGCACAAGATAGCAAGGGCAGACCGAAGTCTGCCCTTGCTATCTTTTTCACTTTAACTCTTGTCTTGAACCCTCACACCAAAACCCCGCTCCGCTCTAACAGCCGCCGCACCTGCGGCCCCAGGACCACCAGCAGGACAAGCTTGATCGCATCTCCCGGCAGAAACGGCAACACCACGCCGTAGAAGGCGACTTCTAAGCTACTGCCCGTCACGATCATAAATTGCACCATCCCGCACAGGAAATTGACCGCCATACCGATGACAATCCACAGGGTCAGCCATAGCACATTGCGCTTCGCCGCCCCTATACCGGCAGCCCATGCCATGAATGGGAAAGAGAGAATAAATCCCCCCGTCATCCCGAGTATAGCGCCAATCCCACCGGGGACGGGGCCGGCGAAAATGGGGAGCCCTACTGCGCCCAAGAGGACATAGACCAAAACGGAATATGTCCCCCGCCGCGAACCCAGCACAACCCCCGCCAGAGGGATAACAAAGGTCTGTAACGTCATGGGCACACCTGTTGGCATGGGAATCCGGATCGGCACCACGGCGATAATTAAGGCCGTAAAAATGGCGATAAAACACATATCCCGAATTGACAATCTATTTCGTTCCATTTTTTCCTCATTTCTTTTTGATGCTTTCCCCGCCGAAGGCGGGGAAATAGAAGGCTTCTCTTTAGCTGTGAGGAGTATACTACAGGTCAACGCCGATTGTCAACCTTTATTTTTTTTAATTCGGTTTACAATCAGATGTATAAATGCCTCTGGAGCGAAAACACTATACTGCATCAAACGACAAATGGGGATGAGTGATTTTGCGCAGTGTGGCAGTGTTGGAGGATCGGGATGGGCAGGTGACCACCCTGATCCGGGATGGGCTTATGGCGGGAGAGCGGGACGGCTGCGTGGTCATCACCCGGGGTGAGCAGCTGGACTCCTTCTCCGGGGCATATGATCTCTTTGTCGTGGCCCACAGCGGATTGGAACGCCTCTCCAGTCCGCCGGATATCTGCTGCCGCGCCCTCCTGGTACCGGGCAATGTACCCGGGCAGACTATTGCGGGAATCCGATCAAAATGGGTGGTGAGTTATGGCCTGTCCGGAAAGGACTCCATCACAATGTCCAGTCTCGAAAAAAATGCGGCTGTGCTGGCCCTCCAGCGGGAGCTGATGACCCTACAAGACGAAGTGATCGAGCGGCAGGAACTCCCCATCCACCTCCCTGTTGGGCGGGACTCGGAGGAGAGTATGGCCGCCTACGGCAGCCTTTTACTGCTGGGCGTTATACCTGTCCTATCATAAGCTCGTACTGCTTTGCATATACTGCCAATGGAATTGTCAATGCTAATCTGGAAGACAGGAAACTGTTTTCCCCGCCTGTGGCGGGGGAAACACAGTCAGATTTATAGTAGCAAAATGAGGTGGAGCCATTGGATGAGAAGTGGATCAACAACAGCGTGGAGCTGACCGGGGTCTTGGGCGGGCGGCCCGTGGTCTCCCACATGAGCCGGGACGAGGTCTATTATATATTCCCCCTCTGCATCCACAGGCTGAGCGGGGCATCGGATACCATCAATATCATGGCCCGCAGAAGCCTGATGGAACAGGTCACGCCCAGAGCCGCATCAAAAATCACCGTGCGGGGAGAACTTCGCTCGTTTAATAACAAGACAGGCCGGGGGAATCGTCTGATTATCACGGTCTTCGCCAGAACCATCTCCCTGGCCGAAGGAGAGGACGCAAACCAGGTGACCCTCCACGGTGTGCTCTGCAAACCGCCCAATCTGCGCCGTACCCCCATGGGCCGGGAAATCTGCGACCTCATGCTGGCCATCAGCCGCCGATATGGGCGCTCGGACTACCTCCCCTGCATCGCCTGGGGCCAAAACGCTGTGGAGGCCAGCGCATGGCCTGTGGGAACCGGCCTGGAGGTGACAGGCCGAATTCAGAGCCGGAAATACATAAAGTTGGAAAATGGGATCTCCGTAGAGAAAACGGCCTTTGAAGTCTCCGTCATCACCCTGCACTTGACCGAGGAAAAATAGTTATTTTTGCGAAGTTTTTGCTGATATTTCCACGAAAGAGCTTGCATATAACGTTTGGATCAGGTAAAGATAGTACCGAGATTGTCAGACACTTGACAACTCATGAAAAGGAGAGGTTGATCCCATCCGGATACAGCCATCCGATAATTGAAGGAGATGCATTTATTATGGCGAGATCTAATAATCTCTTAAATCCCAACGCCCGCGAGGCCATGGATCGCTTTAAGATGGAAACTGCCAACGAAGTTGGCGTCAACTTAAAGCAGGGTTACAACGGCGACTTGACCGCACGCCAAGCCGGTAGCATCGGCGGCCAGATGGTTAATATCATGTGTCCCGTACGACCTATGGGATTCCGCCGAACGTGCAGGACGGTGGCGGGTTACGGGAAGCCGGTTACATACGATGTTTGGGTTGGGATTTAGAGCACAAAAAAGTGGCGGGAAGCGCTCCGCCACTTTTTTCACTGACTATCTTAGTACCCCAAGCCCTGCTACTATGTCAACGTAATGTCTGGCTAAGCATACCAATTGCATATAGCGGTACATTCACAAGCCATTCTTCACAACGATAATCCGACATAGAGGTTCGTGCCGCATATTCAGGGCTGAACTTCTCAACATAAGACTTGAGGCTTCTTGCCTTCAGATTCTCCTCGGCCTTAACCTCTAGCGGCACGACCTCCATGCCGTGTTGAAATACAAAATCCACCTCTGCCGTCCCCTTTGCAGATGACCAGTAATAGGGGCGAATACCTTGAGTGGAAAGCAACTGTTGTTGCACATATTGCTCCGTTAAAGCACCCTTGAATTCCTCAAAAATCCTGTTCCCTTCAAGCAAGGACTTCACATCCAAGCCGCTTTTCGCCGCCAATAAGCCGACATCTAACATGTATAGCTTAAAGGCATTGTCCTGATACGCAGACAGGGGCATCCCGGGCTTTGTGACCCGATTTATTTTGTGAATCATACCACAGTCTAAAAGCCATTGCATGGCAAGTTCAAACTCTTTTGCTCTCGCGCCCTGCCGAATGAGGCCGTATATGAATTTCTTGTTTTCTTTTGCAAGTTGCGCTGGTACACTGTCCCAAAGCATACGGATACGCGGGACACTTTCATTGGGTGCGTGTTTCGAGAAGTCCTGTTCATAGCCTTGGAGCAAGCGATTCTGAATCCGCCGCACCTCGCCATAATCTTGATTGCTGACAAATGAAGCCACGGCTTCCGGCATACCGCCAATAAAGTAGTATTGCCGTAACAGGTCAATATATGTTGATCTGAAGGCCTTGATGAGCGCCCAGTCTTTGCTTGAGAGTAGCTCGACGAGTTCTGCACGGCCGACCGCCTCTAAAAACTCCAGAAAGCTCATGGGGTACATATCCATAAAATCGACCTTACCCACCGGGAAGGATGTCCCTTTGTGCAAAGCTACCCCCAACAGAGAGCCCGCCGCCACAATAGAATACTCCGGGGCATTCTCACGAAAATACTTCAGGGCGGCAATCGCCTGCGGCACTTCTTGAATCTCATCGAAAATGAGGAGTGTGCTCTGTGGGTTTATCAATACGCCCGCCTCAATTTGCAGACCGGTCAACAAACGACCAGTATCGTAGTTTCCGTTAAATAGAGCCTCCATCCGCTCATTATTGTCGAAGTTGACGTAGGCAACGGTTTGGAATTCATTCTGACCAAATTCTTTCATGAGCCATGTTTTTCCCACCTGCCTTGCCCCACGAATAATCAAAGGCATCTGATCAGACCTGTTTTTCCAAGCAATTAGCTCGCTCATCGCGTAACGCTTCACTGCGATCACCTCCGTTTGTAGAGATAGTATATACTATCTGCTACATTTTTTCAAGGATAAATTCGTATCGAAACAACACTTTTTCTGTGATAAAATAGTATATGAGAAGATTTGATTATTCGCAATTTTTATGATATCTTTAACAATGATTTAGATCGCCAAGAAATCGTGCGAAGACGGGAGTATTCATTGTGGGGAAATCGTTAGTGTTGGCTGAAAAACCATCGGTGGCGAAGGACTTAGCCAGAGTGTTGGGGTGCCGGCAGAAGGGTGAGGGGTGTATAGTCGGAGACCGCTACATCGTCACCTGGGCGCTGGGGCATCTTATCACGCTGGCCGACCCTGAAATCTACAGCAAGGACTACAAAACATGGAGCCTGGAAACCCTGCCTATGCTCCCCTCCAAGATGCAACTTGTGGTCATAAAGGAGAGTTCCAAACAGTTTCATATTGTGCAAAAACTACTCAGGCGCGCGGATGTTTCCGACATTATTATAGCCACGGACGCGGGGCGCGAGGGCGAGCTTGTCGCCCGCTGGATTCTGATCAAGGCGGCCTGCAAAAAACCCGCGAAACGGTTGTGGATATCCTCGCAAACGGACAAGGCAATCCGCGACGGATTTCAAAACCTCAAACCCGCCGCGGATACCTATAACCTATTCTTGTCGGCGGAAGCCCGCTCCGAAGCTGACTGGCTCGTGGGCTTAAATACCACGCGGGCATTAACTTGCAAACACGGCGCCAGCCTGTCTGCCGGACGCGTACAGACGCCCACCCTCGCCATGATCGTGGCCAGAGAGCAAGAAATAAAGAACTTCGTGCCAAAAGATTACTACACCATAAAGGTGCAATTCGGCGGATTTTCAGCGACATGGCTATCCGCGGGTGGACAGTCCCGCCTATCAAACCGAGCGGACGCGGAGGCGGTTCTGCAGAGAGTTTCGGGCAAAGAGGGCGTCGTGTCCGATATACAAAAGCAGTACAAACACAAAGCGCCGCCCGCCGCCTATGACCTAACCGAACTGCAGCGGGATGCCAATCGCAAATATGCGTACTCCGCCAAGGAGACGCTGTCGATTATGCAGTCGCTTTATGAATATCACAAACTACTCACCTACCCGCGCACTGACTCGCGTTACATCACAGACGACATTGTCCCGACGCTCCCTGACCGGCTGCGGAGCGTCGCGGTGGGTCCTTATCGGGAACTTGCCCTGTCTCTCGCGAAAACGCGTCCGCTGACGACGCGGTATATTTTGGATAACAACAAAGTGAGCGACCATCACGCGATTATCCCCACGGACGAGCCAGTCGATTTATCATATTTGACACCGGAGGAGCGCAATATATACGACTTGGTCGTGCGCCGGTTTCTGGCGGTACTCAGCCCTGCGTTTGAGTATGAGGAGACCAAATTGACCGTAACAGTCGGCAAGGAACGCTTTGCCGCCAAAGGCAAGATGATACGCGCCCCCGGCTGGAAGGTCGCCTATGGGCAGGCGTTTAGCGACGATGATGAGGAAGATGATTCCGATGTGAAAGAACAGACCTTGCCGCAGATACGGCAAGGCAGTAAGTTGGACATGAAATCCTGTGACATCGCAACCGGTAAGACGAAACCGCCCGCGCGATATAACGAGGCGACGCTGCTCACCGCAATGGAAAATCCGGGTGGCAAGGAAATGAGCGCCGATATTCGCGCCATCCTCAAAACGACAAGTGGACTAGGTACGCCGGCCACCCGGGCGGACATCATTGAAAAACTGCTCTCGTCCTTCTGTATTGAGCGGCGCGGCAAGGAGATTGTGCCGACCTCAAAAGGGATTCAGCTTGTGGGGCTGGTTCCGGAAGACCTCCGTTCAGCCGAGCTAACCGCGAAGTGGGAGCAGGAGCTGGCGCTTATCAGTCGTGGGGCGGCGCAAAAAAAGACATTTATCGACCAAATGCGAAAGTATGCCTCGGAGCTTGTCAGTGCCGTTGCCGCAAGCGACACAAAGTACGTCCACGACAACGTGACGCGGGACAAGTGTCCTGACTGTGAGCGTTTCCTGTTGGAAGTGAACGGTAAAAAGGGAACCATGCGTGTTTGTCCGGACAGAGAGTGCGGCTATCGCAAAAACCTTTCTATGCAGACGAATGCGAGATGCCCCAGCTGCCACAAAAGGCTGGAGATGCGCGGCGAGGGGGAGAAGCGCCTTTTCGTATGCGTCTGCGGACACAGGGAGAGACTCTCTGATTTCGAGAAACGTCGTAGCGAGTCAGGCGCGTCAAAGCGAGATACGGAAAACTATCTGCGAAACCAAAACAAGCAAAATAATGACAAAGGAGACTCCGCACTGGCAAGCCAATTGGCAAAATGGATGGAGCAGCAGGATTAGGGTGACTTTTCTGTTGCGCCGGGGGATATTGACAAGTACCCTCGACTGTTTTCCATTTGGCTAGAACTTCGTATCATACTCCCACGGTTGCCCGCCTGCGAAGAACCCGCCGTCTATGCGGAACTCCTGTCCGGTGATGTAACTACACGAGTCCGCACAGAGCGCCACCACCAGCCCGGAAATATCCTCGGAAGTGCCGGAGCGATTTAGGGCTATGCGATCCAGTAAGTATTTGCTACGCCCCGGATGGTCCCAAAGAGGTGCCGTGAGTTCGGTTCTAATATGCCCCGGACTCACGCAGTTGGCGCGTATGTTGTACTTGGCCCACTCCACGGCTATTGAGCGCGTAAGCGATACCAGTCCGGCCTTACTGATTCCATAAACGCTGCATCCGCCCAATATCATACCGGTGTTGTGCGAACCTATGTTGATAATTGAGCCGCCCTTTTGCTCTTTCATGTATGGCGCAACGGCCTGGCTGAGAAAGAATGCGCTCTTGAGGTTGATTTGGATAATTCTGTCGTATGTAGCTTCCTCTACATCCGCCACGCCCTCACGCTTGTTCGTCCCCGCACAATTTATGAGGATATCAATACGTCCGTTTATCTTTGCAATGTCAGCTACAACCGGGTCAAAGCTCGCCATGTCGGACATATCCAACTTGAAAGCATCCGCCCGCTCACCCAGTTTTTCCTTAAATTTGACCAATCGTTCCATGTTGATATCAGTCAAGGCGACGTGCGCCCCTGCGGCCCATAGCCCCTCGGATATTGCGCCGCCGATCGCTCCGGCTGCACCGGTAATAAACGCTGTCTTGCCCTTTAACGAGAACATTTGTTCTAAATTCACACTACACGCCCTCCTGCAATATAATTACGGCTAAAAAACCGCTTAGCTATCCACAAACACAATATTCGGGAATTTCACCAATGTCCCGCCGCAATTTTTCTCAATTGCCGGAAAAGAGAAGGGCTTTGTAATCATCAGAGGGCCGTTTTCTGTGGCGATAAAGGCATCCTCTGCCTTCGCCCCATTGATAACGGGATTAAAGCAATAGCCTTGGTTGGGGACAGTAATCCGATGGGAGCTTTCTGTCAGCATGTAATCCCGGTTATTATAGCTTTGCGCACCGCCTTGGCCGTGAAGCGGCCACATATCGCCATGACCTAAATCCTCATAGGCCTTTTTGCAGGCCCGGAAACCGGCGATATCATCTTGCCCTACCTGAATGGCGGCAATACTTCTGGCTTCCACTTCGGTGCAGACATCAAATATTCTGGCGATTTCTTCGTCTTTTTTACCAAAGTGCACCATGCGTGTTACAGTGGTAATCAGGCCCTTATATCTGCCGTTTACGGAGATACACAAATGTTTTTCCAACACTTTCCCGGTTGGGATGGCGTGGCGATGATCATATGCCCGTTTATCTGTCGCAACCAGAAACAGCGCCTGATCAATCCCTTTGCTCCATAAAGCATTTGTCAAGCCGCCGGTGATTTCATATTCCGTCATGCCAGGCCGCACAGTGACGATATACTCCTCGAGTGTCTGGGAAAGGGTGTCGCCCAAGTGCATATACCGCCCGATTTCGTTCTCGGTCAAGGAATAATGGAGTGGATTGATCTTATCTTGCATGAATTTTGTATTCTGGTAATGCATGTCGCAGGCGATATTTGAGAGATCACCACAAATTTCCTTGATTTTACCCGGAATCTGATCTTCATACCAATCGGTTACAACCAATTGAAAGCCTAGCTCTTCCAGCTTTTCTTCCTGGATCATGCGCGGCGCTTCGATTACATTTGTGATCGCATACTGAGTATCTTTTGTGACCAGTATATACGCTACGCCCAACTCAACATACAAAGTTACAATGCTGTTGCTTCCGGCGGTGATCCAAGCAAAGTTTTGGTGCTTCATCAAAAGTACGCCGGATAAGCCCTCTTGGTCAATCAGTTCTCGTACGCGGGCAAGTTTAATATCTATTTCCGCCTTACGAGCAGCAATAGAGGTATCTTCAACATACACTTTCATTTCTCGCTCTCCTCTACGTTTATTATTATAAGTCAACCCGCTTGCCTTCCTTACAGGAACGATGAACTGCATCAATAATAGCCTGCACGATATATCCGTCTTCAAACGTGGCCGCAAGGGGTGCAATCGGCTTATCTTCCGCTACGCAATCCAAGAAATGGGCAAGCATGTTAATATGTCCATGTTCCCAGCCAAGGCCGTGGCCTCTGGGCCACCATATGTCCATAAAGGGGTGATCAGGCTCTGTTGCTCCAAGTTTGACCCATCCGCGCACTTTTGATGTCGGGGTATTCGGCTGGTAAACATGGAGGGTATTAATATCCAGCACATCATAACGAAGGCTGCCTTTAGAGCCAAATATTTCAAAAGAAAACTCACTTTGCTTGCCGTAAGCGACACCAAGGCACTGCATTGCCCCTGTTGTAACGCCGTTTTTAAACTCCATTGTATAATGGTAGCCTTCTACGGCCTCTGACTTTACCACGCCTTTTCGAGAGTTCCGCTCGGTTACGTATGTCTTTGCGATACCGCCGCCTATGCTTGCAATATCCCCGATCAAAAAGCGGGCCATGTCAATCATATGGGACCCGATGCCCTGGTCTACCCCGCTGCCCGGATTTTTCACAAACCATACGTCCTCAACAGAGGATTCGGCTGTGCCCGGATCCTGGTAATAGTTGCAGTCAAAGTGATATATCTGGCCTAAGTCACCGTTTTTAATTATTTCATACGCCAAACGCACGGCAGGCATAAAGCGATAACTAAAGCAACATAAATGCTTCACTTTGGCAGCTTCCGCCGCTTGCCACATTTCCTTTGCCTCTGAGGTCTTTAGGGACAGCGGCTTTTCGCATATCACATGCTTGCCCGCCTTGATCGCGTCAAGGGTTGGCTGGTAATGCGCCAAGTCGCCGGCGACATTGTCAAACACATTGATTTCAGGATCTTTGAGCATTTCATGATAATTTGTGTATACCGTCTTTAAACCGAAGCGTTCGGCGAACGCTTTGGTTTTCGCCTCGCTTGTTCCGCACGCCGCTTTTACTTCCACATTCCACTTGCTTTTCGGGTGGAACATGTATTGCGCTGTCCGAAAACCATGGGTATGGATTTTCCCCATCCAGCCTGTACCCAACATGCCTACGTTTAATTGCTTTCTTTCCATCATAGCGCTTCCCTTCTTTCTAATTATAAATATACAAATCCACTATGCCGCTTTGCCTTTTCCAGATGCGATTCTATTTAACTTTCTCTCATTTCTGACCTGTATCAAATACTCAAGAGAAAGTATGCTTACGAGTAAAAGCGCCGGTATCATTTCCCGAACAAAGCCGCTGATTCGGAGCAAGGTCAGCCCGGTGTTTAAAAGTTGTATCACAAGCATTGCCAAGAATATATTAATGACGTTGCCTACACCGCCAGAGGGCTTAATACCACTGAGTACACCAATTAAAAGCGTGTTAAGTACCAGCGGAGCGCCAAAGTCTACTGTCGCCGCATTTGTCCTCGCAAGAATCATTAGCCCCGCAAAAGCGGCTAGCACACAGGAGAGAATATACGTTTTATAGATTACCACTTTGTTGTTGATGCCGGAATACAACGTCGCATTTCTGTTGGCACCAAAAAGCTTTAATTGAGACCCGTATGGCGTTTTATGCACAATGAGATATACAATGGCCCCCACCGCAATGAATATGATAAATGGAATCGGTATCCCTAAAATATTCCCCGAGCCTATATGCGCCACTTCTTGTGGAATTCCGAAGATCGCCCGGCCGCCCGTTATAATCATTGAAATTCCCAAAAATAAGTTCATGGTACCCAACGTGGTCAGAATCTCGGGTACTTTTAAGTTGGCGATGAGGAACGAGTTTACAGTTCCGCCGATCAGGCCAATTACAATGCAAACTCCCACGCACATCAGCAATATCAAATACACTTGAAGCGAAGTTGTCACATCCGTGACTAACGCCCTAATTATCATCGCACAGATAATTGCAGAAAGGTTGGCGAGGTTTACGATAGAAAAATTAACCCCCCGAGAGATCATAACGACAGCCATTGCTAAAGCAAGGAGGCCAACATCTGAAACTTGTACAAGAATTGCCCGCATACTAAGCGGTGTCAAAAAGACTGTAGGCCTAGTTATGGCCATTATAGCGAAAATAATTGCGCCCACTAACAACAATTGCGTTCTTCTGCTGCTAAAAATATTAGTTTTCACATTCTCACCATTCTCTTATCACGTTATATTGTTTTGATTCCGAACGGCTCACGCCAGCTTTTTTTGCGCCCGGTTACGCTGGTATGCCTGCAATGAGATTGCGCAGATCAGCACGAGACCGAATACAAATGCCTGCCAGTCTGATGATACTCCCATGAGAACCAGGTTGTTTCTGATCAGAATTGTTAAAAGCGTACCTAAAAACACGCCCAACATACTTCCCCTGCCGCCGACAATGCTCACACCGCCCAGTACCACGGAGGAGACAACAACGAGCTCCGTTCCAACCAACTGACTGGGATCGGCAAATCTGGTGACGGATACATGAATCACTCCTCCAATCGCATACATGGCGCCGGCGAATGTATAAAGCATAATGTTAAGCCGTTTGACATTATAGCCAGCTCTCTGTGCTGATATCAGAGAACCGCCCATGGCAAATATCCCGCGGCCAACCATCGTGTAGCGAAGCAAGAGATGCGTCAGCACCAATAAGCTTATTAATATGAAAACGGAAACATGTAGCCCGCCCAGTACAGTGTTATCCGCTAAGGCCAACGCACCGCTGGGCATATGCGCGGGGGTTACATAGATATGACCTATAAATTGGAGCATAATCCCTTGATAGATAACCCCTGCCCCAAGTGTAGCAATAAAAATTGGAATTTTGAAAAAAGCAATGAAAACCGCATTGAGAAAACCCAGAGATGCGCCGATTGCAATTCCGATCAGGAACATTAAAATCATAGGCTCCTGAAGGTCCAGCGCAACAAATATCCGAGTGGATGTATAACCTGCAAAAATAGCAATGGACATACAAGATAAATCAACGCCGCCATTTATCATGACAAGACCCACGCCGATGGCGATGATTCCGACCACTACACTTGTTCTCAACATGTCAAACACTGTATCCATTGAAAAGAATATCGGATTGATTATTGCAATTAGCGCACATAGTGCAACAATGCATACAATTAAAATTTGCTCGCTCCCTGAAAAAATTCTACTGAGACTTTTTAGGGAAAATTTGGTGCCAGAAGCATTCTGACTGCTATTCATAGGAGTACCCTCCAAAGGCCTGTTTTTATGCGCCTTTCGTTATTTTTTTGCTCAGGCTTTCATACGTAAGGTCCTGCGTGTCCGATTCAAACGTTATTTCTCCACCATCTATAACCAGGACACGGTTTGAATTGTACAATATCTCTCCAATGTCGTCTGAAACCATCACCACGGCGACGCCTTCCTTTACCATATTTTTGATTAAGGTGTGTATTTCAAACTTAGACTTTACATCCACGCCGACAGTCGGACAGTTAAATACAAACAGCGCAGGATTGGAGGCCATCCATTTCGCCAAAACAACCCTCTGCTGATTTCCACCCGATAGGCTGTGACCTGGGTCGCCGGATCTGGCTTTTATGGATAATTTTTCAATCCACTCCGTCGATAGCTTCTCCTTATCCCTCTCTCTTAAGATGCCGAACTTTTTTTTAAGCCGGTTCAACACTACCGCACTTAGGTTGTTCCGAATCGTCGCATCCAAAAATAGTCCTTCGCTCAAACGATCCTCTGGAACGTAGGCAATGCCGTTACTGATCGCCTCCGTTATATTGCGCACTGAAATTTTCTTGCCGTTTAAGAAAATTTCACCGTCAGTGGCCGGAAGCGCGCCGAACAGCGATTTTGCAAGTTCCAGTCTGCCCGATCCCAGTCTTCCGGTTAAGCATAAGATTTCACCTTGCCTCACACCAAACGAAATATTTTTAAAATACTCCCTGCAGGCAAGATTTTTAACCTCAAAAACGTACTCACCATCTGTTTTGACAGGGGGTTGTTTTTCCTCGATGATATTGCTTCCAGTCATGTAATATGCGAGCTTTTCTTGCTCAAATTCATCGACAGGGTCGTCTGCAACTACCTCTCCGTTGCGGATCACGAATACCCTGTCGCACACTGCAAAGATTTCGTCCAGCTTATGGCTGACGAAAATAACGGCCACACCTGATTTTTTCAAGCCATTGATAATTTCATAAAGCCTTTCGATTTCTATTTTGGTCAAGGTTGTCGTCGGCTCATCCATAATGATCAACTTGGCATCCTGCATGATAGCGCGCGCAATAGCGACAATCTGCTTTTGTGCAACGGACAAATTCTCAACAAGCATGTCGAGATTCATCTCCACGCCAATTTTCTCCAAGCTTTTTTGTGCAATTTCATTGCATATTTTCCTGCTGAAGCCAGATTTTCTTTTCTGTAGATGATAGCTTAACCCTATATTTTCGGCAACACTTAAATTGGGGAACAATGAAAAGTCCTGATAGATGACCTGAATACCTTCGCTTATTGATTGGCTTGGCGTGATGGACTTATATACCGTTCCATTGATAACGACTTCTCCGTTTTCATAGGGATGTACACCGGAAATAATCTTGATGATCGTACTCTTTCCGGAACCATTTTCTCCGGCAATACATAAGGCCTCGCCAGCTTTAATGTGCATATTGATATTTTTTAATACTTGAACCCCGTAAAAGGATTTGCAAATATCTTTTAATTCGATAACATTGTCGCTCATAACACAAATAGATCCTTTCATGAGAAAATACCTGCTTATACTGAGCCGCATCTACTAAGCCATGCCGAATTTATGTATTCTCCGGCAACTTCCTGAAAATAACATAACCTCACATTGGGTGATGGTCTCCCACCACCCAATGTGAGAGAATGAATTGTTTCCGCAATATTACCAGTATCTTTCTATGATTTCATCAATATTATCTCTGGTAAGCCACTGCCATCTGTTGCCGGTCACTTGTGTGCCGCTTACATTAACTGCGTCAAATCCTGCTACACCGAGATCCATACCATCATAGGCTCTTTCGCCTCTGAATATTCTGTATGCCAAAGTGGCCATCGCTTCGCCGTGCATTGACGGATCCCATCCGGTGACAGCATTCACAGTGCCATCATGGATGAAGTGAACGTATAAGTCCGCAACGCCATTGGTAATAAACGCAAATGTATCGCATCTGCCCGCTTCTGCGATAGCGCGTGCAATACCCGCTGAACAGGTCGAAGAAGCGCCATAGATACCACGAAGGTCAGGGAACGCACGGAACAATTCCATGGTCCTTTCATAGGCATTCTGGGGGTCGTGGAGACCTTCCATGTAAGGATACGTAACCAGCTCTATATTGGGATAATATGTTTCCATCGTTTCTCTGATGACATCCGCCCACAACACATGTAGTGCAGCGCCCAAATTGTTTACAAAGATAGCGTATTGACCTTCATATCCGATCATGCTGGCCAACTCATGTGCGGCGTTTGCAGCATATTCCGCATCAATAAACGGCGCTACGTTGTAGTAGAGATTGGTATTGAACGGCCCTTCATCACCAAGTACGATAATGCCGGCCTCCATTGCCCTTTGCAAAACCCCTTCCAGCGGCTCAGGAGAAACAAAACTTACGCAAAGCGCCGCATTTCTTCCCTGAACTTCAACAATAAAGTCTTCGATTGCTTGAATCTGCAATGTAGCATCGCCCGTTGTATGGCCGATCTGAACGACCTCTACATTCGGTCTATCCGCAGCAAATCTCTCAAAACCGGCGAACATTCTTGTATACCATGCCCCACCTATGCTCTTAGGTAGATGGGCGATGATTAACTCGTCGTCTTGAGCTGCATCCTCTGTCTGCGAAGCGCAGGCAGCCAAACCGATCACCAACACTAGGGCCAATAAGATTGCTACGATCTTTTTCATTTTTCTTCCTTCCTTTCTCAACAAAAAAATTATTGGGTCACCTTTTGCATACAAATGGGTATACAACATTCCAGAGCCTACTGACACTGCGACACAATATCCATACGTAAACGCTTTTATCTTTCACTCCACACGACATCACGTGGTCAACATTTTCACTTAATTGTCGACATCATATCACGCGATTTTTGCCTTGTCAACCTTTTTATTGGCTTTTTTAATATGTCTCGCGGTTCTTTCTGCACAAATATTATCTTTTTTCACAAAGAATCTTGAAATCAGTCATTCTCCATAAAAAAATTAAAAGGATACTTTTCTGATATTCCATGGAAAAGAGAGTCATGTTTTACAATCAACTCTAAGACTTTTTTCTCCTCACGGTTTATCAAGAGATCCACAATCTCATGATGCTCTCTCAGCTGATCCTGGGGACTGATGAGGTCGGTATATTGGGTTGCCTGTATAAATTTAATTCGGGTAAAAAGTTCGTTTTCAAATTTAAGAAGCTGCTGGTTCCTGCCAATTTTTATGAGTTCCATATGGAACTCACAGTCTTTTTTAATTCTCAGTTCAAAATTTTCCACTTCCGCCGCTTCAAAGCACTCATCTGCCAGAGTCTTCATTTTCAGAAAATTCATTTTGCTCCCGTAAAGCAGCGCAAGCTTCACTGCCATAATATCGTGGAACACGCGGACAACGCCAATCTGTTCAATCAATTCATCGCTGTAGCTGGCGATTTCCGCATATCTATTCGGATAAATAGTAATGATCCCCTCATGGGCCAGCCTTTTCATGGCTTCCCGGATTGGTGCGCGACTGCACCCAAATTGTTTGGCGATTTTTTCTTCAGGAATCTTTTCCAATGGCTTCAACTCCATAGATAAAATCATTTTCATCAAATATTCGTATACTTGCTCACTAATTATATGCCTGCCCACAACTGTCACCCTGTCCTTAATTATTCGTATTTGCCGCCCCTTTTGGACTGCTGCGCAAATATCTCTCCATGTTAATTATAGTGCAATTTTTTTGATTGTCAACTTCTTCCTAAGTGATCGTAGTGATTGATAATTCCGTCGGTTGGAGATAATGAAATAGAACACGAAGGAGGTTTTCTATGCCAAAAGATCAGGCGCAACCGGTCTCAGAAGAGCTTTGGCTCAATTATTTTAATAACTATCTTTTCGAGAAGCAGCTTATATCTGAACCCCAACGGAACAAGATGAAAAATCTGATCGGGCGACGGATGTATATCGCAAAAAAGGAACCCTGATGCAAAAAGCCTTGCCTAAAGCGGACAAGGCTTACATAGATAGATGGCGAGAAGAAACACTCCACGGCATGGCAGCAGAACGGAAACAGGAAGCCGCTAAGAAGAAAGAAAAATACTAAAGCGTCAAGGGGAGCATTGCAAATTGCTCCCCTAATCTCCGCCTGTACTTACCCATCATCTTGAAGCAATCAAGAAAGTATCTCTTCCCAATCGACCAATCTCATGCTATAATCAAAACATGAGAAAACGAACTTTGGAGGCGCTCTAATGGATACCTACGACATCCGCCAGCTCATGCGAACCAAATCTATTTGTGATATTCCTCTGCGTGTGACCTTTTACGCCCGCGTCTCGACAGACAAGGACGAGCAGCTAAACTCGCTGGAGAATCAAGTGTCCTACTATCCCAACTTCATCAAAAGCCATCCGAATTGGACATTTGTTTCAGGATATGTGGACGAGGGATTATCAGGTGCGACCACTGCCAAACGGGAAAATTTCCACAACATGGTAGGGGATGCCGAGGCGGGGACATTCGATCTCATCATCACGAAAGAGATCACCCGTTTTGCCCGTAACACCTTGGACAGTATTCAGTACACCCGCAAGCTCTTGTCCTGTGGCGTGGGCGTGTTCTTCCAAAATGACAATATCAACACCTTTGACGAAGATAGCGAACTCCGGCTCACTATCATGTCAGGCATTGCACAAGACGAACTGCGGCGGTTATCTAGCCGTGTAAAGTTTGGCCACCAACAGGCTATCAAAAACGGGGTTGTGCTGGGAAATGGGCGCATGTTTGGGTATGACAAAAACAACAAGCGGCTTGTCATTAACGAATCGGAAGCCAAAATGATACGGGAACTCTTTGCACTCTATGCTACCAACGAATACAGCATGAAGCAGATTGAGGATTTGTTCTGGGAGCGGGGGTATCGCAACCACAACGGGAAAAAAATCAGCCACTCCACCATGTCCAACGCCATATCAAACCCCAAATACAAGGGCTACTATGTTGGGAACAAGGTCAAGATCGTGGACATGTTTACGAAAAAGCAGAAATTCCTCCCGCCGGAGGAATGGGTCATGTTCAAAGATGAGACAGGTGAAATCGTCCCCGCCATTGTGGATGAGGCGCTGTGGGAGCGGGCAAATGAGGTGCTACAGCGGCGGAGCAAAGATGTAAAACGCCGCCAAAATCTCGTGAACCATCCAAATCTTCTGACAGGCAAACTTGTTTGCACCCACTGCGGAAGAACCTATTATCGTCGAGATAACAAAGACCGGCTCGGCAATATTAACAGCCGCTGGGTGTGTAGTGGAAAAATCAACGGCGGGAAAGACGCCTGTCCGTCTTTTGGCATCTACGAAAGCGAGATGAAGCCTGTTTTGTTTGAGGTGTTCAATGAGACATCTGAAGTTGCCGTCGATAAGCTGATTGAAGTCTATATGGAGCTCTACCAACAACTCGAAGGCAAGAATAGTTTGCAGGATGACATCAATCAAGTAAAGACAGAGATTGATAGCGAGAACAAGAAAAAGGGCAAACTGCTAACCCTTGTTGCCTCTGAAACAATTTCGGACAAGGATTATAAGCTCTTAAATGACGAAGCCAACAAGACAATTAGCGCGCTAGAGCGCACTCTCTTTGAGCTGGAACGAGAGTATGAGTCCAAACAGGAACACAAAGAGCATTTAGACCATATCCGTAAGGTGCTGGAGCAAGCAAAAAAGGATGCCAAACGGGGCATCATCAACAAAGAATTTGTAGATGCCTATATCGACAAAATCTACGCTACTTGCATAGAAGATGATACAACTGACCCACATTTGCTCAAAATGCGTTTGGAAATCAAGATTTTCATCGGGAAAACCACGGAAAAACACCTGGAAAAATTCAAAGGTCGTACGGGTCACACGAGTAAGAAAATGATCCAGGCGTACGAGAACAACCTGTAAGAAACAGCGAGTTAACACAAAGGGAGAGCCGAGTCGGCTCTCCCTTTGCGTTTTTGCCAGCTGTATGATATATTTAAAAAATCACGCAGTGAGAGGTGGATATTATGTATCAACTTTCAAAAGATCAAGTCATTTACGCCATGGACCCCACAAATCCCCCCGCGTTGACCGTGGCTCCCAACAGTCGGATCGAATTTGAAACCTGTGACGCCCTATCCGGGCAAATCACATCCGAAACCGACCAATTCGACGCTTTGGATTGGAACAGAATCAACCCCGCCACCGGCCCCGTCTACGTGAATGGCGCCGAACCGGGGGATATCTTATCCGTCAAGATCGAGCAGATCGAGATCGCCGACGTGGGCATCACCATCACGGGCAAGAATATGGGTGTGCTGGGGCATCTGTTTGAGGATACTTTCATCAAAGTGCTCCCCATCCAACAGGACGAGGCGATTTTCTCCGAACATATCCGCCTGCCTCTCAACAAGATGATCGGCGTCATGGGGACGGCACCGAAAGATACAGCCATCAGTTGCGGTGTCCCCGATCTCCACGGCGGCAACATGGACTGTAAAGAGATCAGAGAGGGCGCTACGATCCTCCTGCCGGTCAACGTCCCCGGCGGACTGTTGGCCTTGGGGGATTTGCACGCAGTGATGGCAGACGGCGAAATCTGTGTCAGCGGCCTGGAGGTCGCCGGAACAGTGACGGTGACTGTGGACGTGATCAAAGGAAAAACCCTGCCCCTACCCATGATCCTGACGGACACCCACGTCATGGCCCTGGCCTCCCACGAGGATTTAGACGTGGCAGTGGATACGGCAGTTGCCAACATGGCGGCCTATCTCTGCGAAGAGCACGGCTTCTCAAAATCCGAGGCGGCCATGCTCCTATCCCTTGCGGGGGACGTGCGGATCTGTCAGGTAGTTGATCCGAAGAAGACGATACGGGTGGAGTTGTGCAGGCGATATATTGCATAGCTCCGCTGCGGATGGGGAGATTACCATGAAAGTTGCAGTGTTCCACGGTAGCCCTCGAAAAGGGAATACATACCTTGCCACAAAGATATTCCTGGATGAATTGTCATCCTGCGGCGAAGTTCATGTCACTGAATTTTTCATGCCGAACGATCTGCCCGCTTTCTGCATCGGATGCACACTGTGTTTTCAGGGGGAGCATGAAAAATGCCCCAACGCACAGTATGTCACGCCGATTTTAGACGCACTCATCCACGCAGACGCCCTAGTGTTCGCCACACCCCACTACGGGGCCTGCAGTATGCCGGGGGCTATGAAAATCCTGTTTGATCATATAGATTTTCTCGTATTAAACGTATCTCCCAGAGAAGAGATGTTTGAGAAGAAAGCGTTTATACTCACGACGGGGGCGGGGTCAACTTCCGCCATTAAGCCCATGAAAAGTTTCCTGAAACACTGCGGCGTAAACCGTGTGTATTCTCTCGGCGTTCGGATGCTCACAGATCAGTGGGTAAATATGCCGATGGCGAGGCGGACACGCTATGAAACATCACTCCGGCGGGCGGCACAGAGGTTTTACAGGGCGCAAAAAGGGCGTCCGTATCTTTCGACGATTGTGTTCTATCACATTGTAAAATCTGTTGTGATGAAGAAATATATCGGTGCGGGAAATTATCCGTATGAGAATTGGAGAGAAAAGGGGTATTTTGATAAGCGCCCGTTTTAGCGGTACGGTCTGTAGAACGACCCCCGCCACATATTCGAGGTTGTACATGGATACACGGCGGGGGTTGCTACGTGCGTTTGATCTTTCGTCTAGTCGCCGAATGAAATTAGCAAACCGATACATCAATGTTGTGAAATCTTGCCGTGTAATTGGCTGGCCGGTTCCGAAGACTGTTTCACTTTGTCCTAAAACAATACCTTTCCGATATGCCCAAGCTATATATGGAGCAAACCATGCATTAGCTGGAACATCAACGAATGGCGTATAAACGCAATCCGTCTCATTCGCATATCGGCCATGATACAAACGGAACATTGTTCCAAC
>WRAB01000011.1 GCA_009780435.1 Oscillospiraceae bacterium
AAACTATATGTGCAAGTGTTTTATAAAACTTAATCAGCTAAAA
Source organism: Oscillospiraceae bacterium (assembly GCA_009780435.1). Lineage (GTDB taxonomy): Bacteria > Bacillota > Clostridia > Oscillospirales > Oscillospiraceae > WRAB01. Next base: position 44 of record WRAB01000011.1, read on the forward strand.
TATACAAATTTTCTCGTTTGCTCAACGGAACAGGGGCCTTTATCAAAACCTACGCTTTTTGAGAGTTTGAAAGGGGAATGGGACATGTTAGGGAAGGTGAGAAAAGGGCTTTGTTTGCTGTTGGTGTGCGTAATGTTGGTGACGCTGGTGCCGTCTGCGGCGTTTGCTGTGGAGGGGGAGGCGGTTGTTGAGCCTTTGGCGTTTCAGACGGAGCCGATGATTGCGGCGGGCAACTCCCATACTGTGGCACTACGAAATGACGGCACTGTTTGGACTTGGGGAGGCAATGAGCGGGGCCAGATAGGCGATGGCACCACATCCCAATCTCGTGCGCTTGTGTCCGTGCAAAACCTGAATAATGTAATAGCTGTTGCCGCTGGCGGAAATCATACCGTAGCGCTCAAGAACGATGGCACTGTTTGGACTTGGGGGCTTAACTCGTTTGGCCAGATAGGCGATGATACTACAACCACACGCAATACACCTGTTCCAGTACAAAATCTGGATAATGTAATAGCAGTTGCAGCCGGAGCGTCTCATACTGTGGCGCTCAGAAACGATGGCACCGTTTGGGCTTGGGGGCGAGGGCCACTAGGCGATGGTACTACAACCAATCATCACACGCCTGTGCCGGTACAAAACCTTGATAGCGTAACGGCAATTGCGGCAGGCAACCAATATAGCGTGGCACTACGAAACAATGGCACTGTTTGGGCTTGGGGTTCAAATAGCAGTGGGCAGCTAGGCGATGGCACTAACACCTTGCGCCACACACCTATTCCAGTGCAAGACCTAAATAATATAACAGCAATCGCTGCTGGACCGAGCTATACCGTAGCGCTTAGAAGTGATGGCACTGTTCAAGCTTGGGGCTTTAATAACAGAGGGCAACTGGGCGATGGTACTACAACCCCACGCCGCACACCTGTGCCAGTGCAAAGTCTAGATGATGTAATAGCAATTGCCGCTGGAGGAGGTTTTACTGGGGGGACTCATACTATAGCGCTCAGAAACAATGGCACCGTTTGGGCTTGGGGTTCGAATATGGACGGCCAACTAGGTGATAGCACTACAACCGACAGCCACACGCCTGTGCCTGTACAAAATTTGGACAATATAGTAGCAGTTACCGCTGGAGGAGATCATACCGTAGCTCTCAAAAACGACGGTACTGTTTGGGCTTGGGGTTTGAATTTCTGGGGGCAACTAGGAAACGGCGCTACGAACCGCAACTCCCCTGTGCAAGTTCGTGGTCTAGGCGGCGTTGGGTATTTGAACTTAGGTGCAAGTGGTGGTGGCACACAACCACAACCCGGCGAAGATGCCGCCACGCCAGCTATAATAGTTCAGCCACAGGACATTCTAGCCGATCATGCCGACCCCGCCACTCTTTACGTTGTGGCTGCGGTTCCAAGGGGTGAGTTATCTTTTCAATGGTTTAGCAGCGCAACTGCGGATATTACCGGGCGTTCTCCGGTGCAAGGTGCAACAGGTCCGATGTTTACCCCGCCCAGAGGGGGGAATTCGGTTTTGTACTACTATGTTGTTGTCACCAATACGGATACTGCCGCTACGGGGAGCCAAGTGGCGTCTGTTACTAGCAGGGTTGCTAGGGTGGTGCCGAGTGGTCGACCTCAGCCGCCGACGGATAGAATAACTGTAGATTTCTGGGATGGGCATTTTAATCGAACAACGCCGTTAGAAATTAACTGGAATCCACAACAATTTTTTGTTGAGAGCAATGCAATCGTGCGCAACAATGATTTGGAAATAGCAGCACTTGTCCTTTCCTCGGCGGCATATGACCGAAGACGTGTTGCAGATACCCTGCATGACTTAGGTTTTTCTAGGTTTATTAGACAAAGATATGATGTTGATTTTGGTGAACCCGATTCTGTTGCACACACGTTTGCATATAATCCTGATACAAATACTGTAGCCGTTGTTATCCGTGGCACAGCAAGTGCGGTTGATAACTTTGGAAATCTTGCCTTTATTGTAGGAAGTCCATCCGCTGCTCGCAATGTGTTTTCCGGCTTGGAATATTTTCTGTATGACCTCCGTTCGGCTGGAGAAACCCCTCTTAACTTTTTCATCACAGGGTATAGTCGTGGCGGGGCGGTTGCCGCTATGCTGTCAGACATACTGATTAACCAACGACGCATAAGTACAGTGGATCGAACATTCGTATATACCTTTGGTTCGGCGTTGTATGCAGTGCCCCGCAGTGTTCAACCAAATCACATGAATATACATAATCTAATAAATGCAGACGACGTTGTCTCAACGACCTTGGGGCTTCCTTTGGGTCGAGGAATGTACGGACACCGACATACTTCCCAGTTCACATTGAGCCATCGCAGTCGCTTTCGTGAGCTAACTAGTGTGACGTATAACCCCAGATCAGGCTTAGACTTATGGATGGGAACTTTCATTCTTGGTCACCCACATACAACTTCAGCATATATGGCAATCTTGCTTGATTTGCGTGACGGTCACACATGGACCAGACCATTGCTCGATGCAGCACGTGTTGCTATGTTCAATAGCCCAGTGGATATTGAGGCATTCAACAGTGATGGTGAACTTGTCGCACGAATCGCAAACAATACAGTGGATACCAGCATCATTGGAGAAGTGTTTGCCTGGGTTAATGAGGGTGAAAAGCAGTTTCATCTTCCGCCAGAGGGTGAGTTCACTTTCCGCCTTACCGCCACGGGTTCCGGCACAATGACCTACAACATTGAAGATATTGCGCTAAGCACGGGGGAAACTGTTGAACAAAAGTTGTTTGAAAACGTATCTTTATATAACGGCAGAGAGCTTCTCAGCATAGTTGGCGACACCACAGCCACCCCCGACGTCCGCCTACTCGTCGTTGAAAACGGCCAACCCGTCGCAGAAGTCCTGGAGGACGGTTCGGAAATCCCCATCCTCCCCTTCGCCGACATCTCCCCCACCTACTGGTTCTACCCCTACGTCCGCAACGTCTTCCAGCGCAACATCATGCAGGGCGCATCTCCCACCGAATTCCACCCGACAGGCGACTTCACCCGCTCTATGGTGGTGGCGACCCTCTACCGCATGGTATACGGCGGCCCCGCCCGTGAGATTCCCTATGCCAATAACCGAACCGTATTCAGCGACGTATACGCAGGCGCCTGGTATTCCCACTACGTCATCTGGGCCTACGACTACGGGATCGTCAGCGGTGTGGGCGAGAATCTGTTTGCGCCGGGGCAGCCCGTGACCCGGCAAGAGTTCGCTGTGATGATGCACCGGTTCGCCGGCGCCATGGGCCACGATACGGCGGTGCGGCAGGGACCACAGTGGAACAGCTTCACAGACCTCAACCAGATCGCCACTTGGCCCGGAGCGAGAGAGGCCCTGACCTGGGCAAACTACCACGGGCTGATCGGCGGCAGACCGGGGCCGATCATTGTCCCCGGCGGAACGGCCATACGGGCCGAGGCGGCGGCGATTCTTATGCGGTATGTCGAGGCGTTCGGCACTGGCGGTACGCCCCAACGCCCGCCCCAGCAGCCAACGCCAACCGCGCTCGACGTTCGGGCATTGTTAGGCCAAAATCTGGGCGATGTCCGGCATTTACTCGGAGAGCAGTTAGATGCGTGGGAATGGCTTTTTTTCACTGATGTATCTGTTCTCCTCCTCCATTATCCAGAGATTATTATTAATGTATTCGTCTATTATCCAGCCCTCGATGTGAATCCCGAATCCAGGGGACGGGCAAACGTCACTTTTGGCAGCATCAACGGATACTCGACCCGTGCCGATGTGCGGAGTGCTTTTGGTGTACCTTATGAGACTGGGGAAACCGAGAATAATCTATTCTATTATTTCTATTTCTTAGATGATATATTCGTGTTCTTCGACTTTGATCGAAACGGCCAGCTCCAAGCGATTCATGCCGGACTTTTCGATTGGGCAGCATAACCCACCCCCACACAACAACCCCCGCCGCGTATCCCTCGGATATACGGCGGGGGTTCGTTTTGCCCCTACATATCGTCATACGTATCCAAGAAGTGGTGCTGTTTCCCATCCTTTTTATAGGACACAATGGCCTCAATATGCACGTTTTCCACGCTGTTGAAAATATTGCTCTCCACGTATGGATTTGTCTCTTTGAGTGTGCGGATCAACTGCTTGATCTCTGTGCGCTTGGAGACCATGCCCCCGTCGGTGCTGCACGTATCCGTGAACCGGCAGGCGCACAGGAGGAAGCGGAGGTCGTGATAGGTCTGAAAATGTTTGATATCTTTCTCCCGGATGAAATACATGGGGCGGATCAATTCCATGCCGGGGAAGTTTTGGCTGTGGAGTTTGGGCATCATGGTCTGGAATTGTGCGCCGTGGAGGACGCTCATCAAGATAGTCTCAATCACGTCGTCATAGTGGTGGCCCAGGGCGATTTTATTGCACCCAAGCTCCTGGGCTTTGCTGTATAGATGGCCCCGCCGCATCCTGGCGCAGAGATAGCAGGCGGATTTGGGGGCGGTAAACACGCTGTCGAAGATATCCGTCTCGAAGATGGTCAGAGGGATGTTTAAAATCTTGGCGTTGTGCTCAATTAAAGCCCGGTTCTCCGGGGCGTAGCCGGGATCCATGACCAGGAAGATCAGCTCAAAGGGGACTTTCCGGTGCCGTGTCAGCTCCTGGAACAGTTTTGCCATGAGCATGGAATCTTTCCCGCCGGAGATGCAGACTGCAATCCGATCCCCGGCCTGGATCAGGTCATAGGTGCGGATTCCCTTGGTGAATTGGCTGAACAGGGTCTTGTGGAATTTCTTCCGGATACTCGTCTCGACGGCTTCCCACTTGTCCTGATGGGAGAGGTGCTCCAACAGCCACGCCACATATCCCCCGGCCAGATGACCGGCGGGGAGTCCCCGATCCGTCAGCCGTGCCGCCACGTCTGCGCTGACCAGGCCTTTTGTGCAATAGAGGATGATTTGCTTCTCTGTGGAGAGAACGTCTGCGTCTTGTTCCAGTGCATCAATCGGCACGTGGAGCGCGCCGGGGATGAAGCCGTTTTGGTAGGCGTGTTCGCTGCGGATGTCAATGAGGATATAGCTGTCGGGAGAGAGGGTCTGTAGGTCGACGAGGGAGAGTTCTCTTGGTCGCAATGGGATCAGCTCCAAATGTTTTCGAGTATCATATCATTTGATGCATTTGTTTACAAGAGAAACCCCGCACCGATAGCGTTCCGATGCGGGGTTTATAGACATGTACCAGATAGATTTTAAAATAGCAAATTAGCAAGCAGAACAATGATCGGCAGTGCAAGGATGGTTCTCATCATAAACAGGATGAAGAGTTTTCCAATATTTAGCGGCATTTTGGACTTGATAATCAGAACGCCTGTTTCTACCAAGTAGATAATTTGTACGATGGAGAGAATACCGATGATAAATTTCGTTATCTCCGGCACGTCGCCTATCATGAGGGCAGGGAGGAACATGTCAATAAAGCCTAGCAAGGTAAGGGGCGCAACAGCCATCGCTTCTGGTACTTGAAGAAGTCTCAAGTATTGACCCATTGGCCATGAAATCCAATCGAAGATCGGGGTGAGCTCTGCAACCATGATTGCCAAGGTCCCCCAAGCGAGGATAACCGGGATTAGATCCATGAAAATGTTCAGATAGGTTTTTCCGGCGGCTCGGGCCACATCGCCCAAGCCTGATTTTTCCGCTCTTTGGCTGGCCAAAGCAAGAGCCTTGCTTGCAGGCACTTCTTCGTGGATTTGCTTGCCGACGCCTTCTAGATATGTATCAGGGAGACTGCGTAGCGGCCAGATGCGCGGGAGGATAAAGCCCAAGATAATGCAGGTGATACACATGATGAGATAGAAGAGCAAGAAGCGTGTTCCGAGTCCAAGGCGGTGTGCAATAACAAAAGTAAAGGGCAGGGAAACGAATGAGAAGTTGACTGCAATAACAGCAGCTTCACGCCCTGTGTAGAACCCTTTCTCATGCTGCGTGCGTGTGATGATGATGGAGACGGCTGAAGAGCCGAACCAAGATGCCATGAGGTCAACGGATGCGCGTCCCGGAAGTGTGAATAGTACGCGTACCACTCTTCTGATCAGAACCCCGATGAACTCCATCAGACCAAAGTCAGTAACAAGTGGCATAAAGGGTACCAGAACAAGGAAGATGACTACCAGACCGGCAGTCAGACCGATCATAACATCCCCTGTGAAGGATGCGATGACGATATCAGGACCGATTCCCAGGAAAATCATCCAGATAAACACGAAACCGATTGCTTTACTGATGAAGTAGACCGGTGAGCTGAGGAAAGCGTTTCTTAGCGTTTCATTTTCCGTGATGAACTTCGGTTTGAAGATCCATGCGAGCACGGTTCCTAGAAATGAAATGGTAATAAAGATCAGTGCGAGCATGTATGCAATGGAGAAAACGCCCTCGTTCGCTCCGATTCCGTAATCAGCGAAAGAAACTGTAGCAAAAAGGTCTCCGAGCAAGTCAATGACCCAGCCGAGCACGATGTTGCGCGACCCGTCTTCGGTTGGGATGACGGGCAACATGAACGCACCTATACCTATGAGAGAAAAGATAAGGAACTTTGCCGTGCCAACTGCACTTCTTTTTGGAACATCTTGGACATTGTTGCCGGGATCTGAATGATTCATAAAACATCCTCCTTCTTATAAATACAGGTACACTTTGAGTATTATACCAAAAATCGATGAAAAAGCAAGGAGTTTTTGAATTTTTATTCATTCTTATGCATTTCAACAAAAAAGAAACGGGAATCAAAAACTGGGCTGTGAACCATTCCCATTCCATAGCCCGGTTTATGCAAACAGGAGTATTTAACCGCTCCTTGGCGCTCTTTATCAAACAGGTATCACAATGATATCGGACATTTTTTACTATTTCACCAAAAAATATGATCCAGCATTGGCGATTTCAACAATTGACCAGAGAGAAGAAAGGGTGTATCCTTAATCACAAGTAGGGTTTGTTAATCTTGTTCACTAACCTACTTGTGATCGTATAAGACCACAAAAAACAGAAATACGAGGAGGTACAAAACATGAAAAAGATTCTTTGCCTATTCCTGGTTGTTGTCTTGGTGCTCGCACCTCTTGCCGGCTGCGGTAACAACAACGAAACACCTGAGGCCCCGGTAGATCAAGGTGCCGCCACGCCCGCACCTGCGCCAGATCCCGATCCGGATCCCGAGCCGGCGGGCGACGGGGGAGTCATCAACGTCTGGGCGTTCACGACGGAGATTCCCGATGCCCTTCAGCACTTTATCGACTCAAACCCGGATTTCCCCTACACGATCAATGTAACAGTGATCAGCGACCAAGACGGTGAGTACGAAGCGGCACTCAACACGGCACTTCTCGCCGGCGGTAGCGCTGCCCCGGACATCTTTACGGCAGAACAGGCATTCGTTGTCAACTACACGCAACACGAGTTCTCCAGCTTTGCACTTCCCTATGAAGAGTTGTTTGGTGAGCCTGTACAGCCTCTCGTCGATGCTGCGGGCGTTGCGGCTTTCATCCAAGAGGCGGGCACGAACCCGGCAGGGGAGCTTGTAGGCCTCGGCTTCCAATCCACCGGTAGCGCCTTTATCTATCGGCGGGATCTGGCAGAGCAAATCTGGGGCACAGACGATCCGGATGCCGTTGGCGGCCATATCGGCCCGGGCTGGAATAGGTTCCTCGAAGCTGCCGCCCAGGCTGAGGCCGAGGGCATAGCGATCCTCTCCGGTGAGGGCGATGCATGGCAGGCCATCCGCCAGTCCCCGAATCCCTGGGTTGTAAATGACACTCTCGTCATTGATGACCAGCGCATGTCATATCTCGATATCGGCTATCAACTCTTTAATAACAACTTCACCAACAAGACCAATGCGTGGGGTTCCCAATGGTTTGCCGATATGAGAGGCGAAGTGGAAGAGGATACAGAAGGTCCGGTGCGTCCCGTCCTGGGCTATCTCGGCCCCGCTTGGCTCATTAACTACGTCATAGCCGGAAATTCCGGCGACACATTCGGCAACTGGGCAATCACCACTCCGCCCACGCCGTTTGCATGGGGCGGCACATGGACAATGGCCAATGCCAACGGCAATCCTGATGTCCGTGACGGTGTTGCAACACTCATCAGATGGCTCACCCTCGACACCACAGATACCGGATTCCAGTTCCTGTTTGCTAACCAGCTCTTGCCGGGCGCTTCTGCGAAAGATGCCGTTGCGTCAAGCGTGGTTATGGAACGGTCTGACGGAACCTTGGACTTCCTCGCAGGGCAGGATATGTTTGATATCTTCATTCCGGCAGGCGTTCACGGGAGAGCTTCCGGCTGGGGTCCGTACGACAGATTCATTGATGACCAGTTTAATAACTTTGCAGAACAATACTTCATGGGCGAGATGACTCGTGAGGAAGCGCTTGACGGGTTCAGACAAGCCATTCAAGACACCTTGGGCATTGGTTCCTAGATTCAGTCTGTAAAAGTACAGTCAGGGCGGCGGATATCCGTCGCCCTGATTGTACATCTCTATGTTAGGGGGGATATAAATGAGAAAACGCCATAAGGGTGTGAATTATGCCAAGTACGGATACATATTCTCTATCCCATTCGTCCTGGGCTTTTTAGTGTTCACGCTCTATCCGCTGGGATATACGGCAGTGCTGGCATTTACGGATTTTTCCGGCGCCGCCTCACTCATTTCGGGTGAGATGAATATTCTGGATGACCCGTTTGAGAACTTCAGTATGCTACTGTTTGACAATCAGCTGTTTTGGACATCCATTACCAATACATTCAGGATTTGGCTCACGAACTTCATTCCGCAGATCGTTTTGGCGCTTCTTTTGACCGCATGGTTTACAAACAACAGAAACAAGATCAGAGGCCAGGGGCTGTTCAAGGTGTTGTTTTATATGCCGAATATTATCACGGCTGGGTCCATTGCCGTTTTATTTGGCGCTTTTTTTGCCTTCCCATTGGGGCCTGCAAACCATATTCTATCGCTCCTCGGCGTAGAAAATCATCCGTTTAACTTCACCGCATCTCCGGCGGCCTCACAGAATATTATCGCATTTATACAATTTTGGATGTGGTACGGATACACAATGCTCATTCTCATCGCAGGTGTTTTGGGGATTAATCCAGAATTATACGAAGTTGCGGAAATCGACGGTGCAAACGGCATTCAGAAGTTTTTCTTCGTAACGCTCCCAAATTTGAAGACAGTCCTCCTGTTTACTGTCGTCACCAGTATTGTCGGCGGTATTACCATGTTTGATATACCCTGGCTGTTCAATCAGGGCGGCCCCGTCAACTCGACGACGACGGTGTCACTGTTCATTTACAATCTCGCATTTACCGGCAGACTGCGATATAACGTTGCGGCGGCGGCGAGCATACTTGTATTTCTAATGATAGCCGCACTGTCCGTTGCCGTGTTTTATCTGCTCCGGGATAAAGATGCAGCACAGCTTAAGAAAGAGGAGCGAGCCCTGCGGCGTGCGCTCAAGGCAGAAATGAAGGGGGTGCAGGGCAATGGATAAAAGAACAGTCGGCGCACGGATATTCAAATGCGTTGTATACACGGTTTGTATCGTTCTGGCTGTAATAAGCCTCTATCCCTTCTTTGTCATGTTCCTGAACGCAACACGCAGCACCTCGGAGATTTGGCAAAATCCACTCCCGCTGCTCCCCTCAACACACATGTTTGACAATTTCCGGATCATAAGGGACATCGGGACATTTGATGCGCTGCTGGGGTTTCGGAACTCATTCATTGTGGCGGGCGGAACAACGATATTGGCAACCTATGTCTCATCCCTGACCGCGTTTGCGCTTACCGCATACCATTGGAAACTGCGTCAGCCGTTCTTCACATTTATTATGGCAGTGATGATGGTGCCGGCGCAGATTCTCACCATCGGTTATTTTACAATGGTGTGGCAGCTTGACCTCGTGAACAATTTCCTGCCGCTTATTATGCCAGCCATGGCGGCACCCACCGTCGTCTTTTTCATGCGGCAGTACCTGCTTGCGACATTTCAGATAGATATTGTAAATTCTGCCAGGATAGATGGGTCGGGTGAGTTTAGAATTTTCAACCAGATCATCCTGCCAATTATGAAGCCGGCCATTGCGACCCAGGCGATTTTCGTCTTTGTCGGCAGTTGGAATGCGCTATTTTTACCCAGGGTTCTGCTCACAGACCGGGATATGTTCACCATGCCGCTTATGGTTTCGCTCCTGCAAGGCAATATTTATGATACGGAGTTTGGCGTGGTGTATTTGGGATTGGCTTTATCAATTCTCCCCATATTCCTTGTATATTTCTTCTTGGCGAGGTATATCATCGCCGGGATACAACTGGGTGCGGTGAAAGGGTAGCAACTGGATTTTTACTTCCCATAGGAGGACATTATATGGATCGTACACAGGCTGTCAAGAAAGCGGAATCCCTCGTTGCGCAGATGACCATAGAGGAGGCCGCCGGCCAACTGCGCTATGACGCACCGGCCATAGATCGTTTGGGGATCCCCGCCTACAACTGGTGGAATGAGGCCCTCCACGGCGTGGCCCGGGCGGGGACTGCCACCAGCTTTCCCCAGGGCATCGGCATGGCGTCCAGCTTTGACCCGGATTTAATCCGGCGGCTGGGGGATATCTCCGCTACAGAGGGCAGAGCAAAGTACAATGCCTACAGCGGCCAAGGCGACAGGGATATCTACAAGGGGCTGACCTTTTGGTCACCCAGTATTAACATTTTCCGTGATCCCCGCTGGGGGAGAGGTCAAGAGACCTACGGGGAAGACCCGGTTTTGACCGCCACTATGGGGTGCGCCTATGTCAAAGGCCTCCAGGGGGACGGTCCCGTTTTAAAATCGGCGGCCTGTGCGAAACACTTCGCCGTCCACTCCGGCCCGGAGGCCCTGCGCCACTCGTTTAACGCAAAAGCCACAAAGAGAGACCTGGCCGAGACCTATCTCCCCGCCTTTGAGGCCCTCGTGCGGGAGGCCAAGGTGGAATCCGTCATGGGGGCCTATAACCGCACCAATGACGAGCCCTGCTGCGCCAGTAAAATGCTCATGGTGGATACCCTCCGGGGCGAGTGGGGATTTCAAGGTCACTACGTCTCAGATTGCTGGGCCATCCGGGATTTCCACGAACACCACAAGATCACCGATACGCCGGAGGAGTCCGCCGCCCTGGCCTTAAAAATGGGCTGTGACCTCAACTGCGGCAACACGTATCTGTATCTGATGAAGTCCTATGAACAGGGGCTGATTACAGAGGCGGATATCCGCACCTGCGCCGTCCGGCTCTTTACATCCCGCTATCTCCTGGGGATCATGGAGGGCAGCGAGTTTGATCAGATTCCCTATACCGTGGTGGAGTGTCAGGCGCACTTAGATACCGCCCAAAAGGCTGCGGAGAAAGCCTGTGTCCTATTGAAAAATGACGGGCTATTGCCCCTGGATCTGTCAAAGATATCCACCGTCGGCGTGGTGGGGCCAAATGCCAACAGCCGTCTGGCCCTCATCGGCAACTACCACGGCACCGCCTCCCGGTATATTACCGTGTTGGAGGGAATCCAGGACGCCGTGGGGGATCAGGCGCGGGTGCTCTATTCCGAGGGGTCTCATCTCTTCCGTGACCGGGTGGAACACCTGGCCCAGCCGGGGGATCGGATCTCCGAGGCCAAGATCGTGGCGGAGCACTCTGACGTGGTCGTGGTTGTGGTCGGCCTCGGCGCCACCATCGAAGGCGAAGAGGGAGACACAGGAAATGCCGCCGCCGCGGGGGATAAGATTGACCTCCTCCTGCCCGAATGTCAGCGGGAGATGCTAGACGCTGTTGTGGCAGTTGGAAAGCCGACTGTCATCTGCCTCATGGCGGGGAGCGCCATTGATCTGGGTGTCGCCGGAGAGAAATCCGGGGCCGTGCTGAATCTTTGGTATCCTGGCGCCCGTGGCGGGAAGACCGCCGCAGATATTCTCTTTGGGAAAGTTTCCCCCTCCGGGAAACTCCCGGTGACCTTTTATCACAACGACGATCTGGCAGTTATGCCGGAGTTTACGGATTACGCCACCCGTGGCCGCACCTATCGCTTTATGGAGCGCCCGGCCCAGTACCCCTTCGGCTTCGGCCTCACCTACGGGGATGTGCATGTGGTGGTTGCCAAAGCGGAACTCGGCATAGATCATGTGGCCGTAACCGCTGAAGTGGAGAATACAGGCGCTGTGGATACGGAAGACGTGGTGCAGATCTACTGCAAAAACGTAGGGGCCGCCAACGGGCCGAGAAATCCCCGGCTCGTGGGGTTCCAGCGGGTATTTTGCCCCGCCGGAGGCCGGGCGAAAGCGGAGATAGTGATCCCCGAGACCCGCTTTGCCGTAGCGGACGAAAACGGAGCGCGCAATCTGGAGGGCAATCCTGTACTATACGTGGGTACCGGCCAGCCGGATGCCCGTACCGCCGCGTTGACAGGCCATCAATCCATTGAAATCCAACTGGATTTCAACGTATAATACGATCATGGGGCCAGAGATTAATCTGGATCATGCCGCCACCACACGCCCGGATCCCACTGTGATCCGGGCGGTCTGTGCTTGTATGGAGCAGTGTGATGCAAATCCATCCGCCCCATACGCCGCCGCTGGAGCGGCACGGCGAGAGATACGCTTGGCAAAAGAAGCGCTCTCCCGGATGATCGGCTGTGATCGGACGGAGATCATCTTCACATCCGGCGGCACGGAGGCCAATAATCTGGCGCTGCGACAGGCGGCGGGGCGGCATGTGATACTCTCCGCTATGGAGCACAAATCTGTGCTGGAGGCGGCGAACTTACAGGGGTGTCGGGTGACATTGGTGGTCCCCGATTCCAGCGGCAGAATCAATCCGGCGCAAATTGCAGCGGCTGTCCGGTCAGATACGGCGTTGATCTCCGTGCAGTTTGCCAACAACGAGACCGGCGTTCTCCAGCCTGTGGGCGAAATCGGCGCCATGGCCCGGCGGCATCGGATTTTATACCACTGTGACGCCGTACAGGCTTTTGGCCACGTACCTATTGACGTGGCGGCGTTGCATGTTGATCTGTTGAGCGCATCGGCCCATAAACTCTACGGGCCGCGGGGCGTGGGATTTTTATACGTCCGCCAGGGGATTTTAGCCCAACCCCTCATGGCCGGCGGGGGACAGGAGGGGGGCCTGCGGGCGGGTACGGAAAATGTTCCCGCCATCGCCGGATTCCGTGTCGCCGCCGAATTGGCGGAGGCGGACATGATCCCCCGTGGAGAGAGACTGCGTCAGCTGCTCGACGGGTTTATTTTGCGGCTCAAAGAAAAAAATCCGGCAATCACAGAGATTGTCGGAGGTGTTCATCGTCTGCCCGGTATCCGCACCCTGCATCTGCCGGGGATATCCAGTGAGAAAGCCATTGCACAATTGGATCAGCGGGGGATTCGCATTTCCGGCGGCGCCGCCTGCGGATCGGTGGAATCCGGCCCCAGTCACGTGTTGCGGGCTATGAGGATACCGGAGGAACAGGCCGATGAGGTCATCCGGATCAGCCCGGGCCGCCACACCACGGAGGTGGAGATGCAGTTGGCGGCAGATGTGATTGGGGCCTTATGTTTTCCTTGACAAACTCCCTCCGTCAGGCTTCAGCCTACACGTCCCTTACATTGAGGGAGGCTTTGAACCAGTTGGCACAGCCCTTGACCCTATGTATGGCCCCTTCGTTTACGAGGGGGCTGTCAGCGTGGCTGACTGAGAGAGGAGAAGTTGAAGCTATAGCGATCTAGTCGAATTGCAGAGATGCAAAATAGTGTCGTCGGAGCATTGCGGCGCTGCCTCTGGCGGCGAGCCAGGACAGATCCCGTTTGTCGTATCGGACCTCGAAAATGCCCGTTTCGGGAAAGTAGCGAAATTCGGCTAACTCCCGTTTGAGACAGTCGTCAAAATGCGAATCAGCTAGAGCGAAATCACCCTGGAAGATGACCACATCGGGGTTGTAAACAAGGGCCAAATTGTGTAGGCCGACGGCAAAGCAGTGGGCCAGATAGGCCGCGATCCGCCGAGCTGCGGGATTTCCCTGCGCACTGGCCGCAAAAAGTGTCTGGAAGGTGAGGGGCTCGCCCTGGTTGCACAGGTCGCTGTCAGGTTCCAACAGGTCACAGATGCGCTCTAGGCTGACACTGCGCTCCAAACAGCCGGTTTTGCCGCAGGTACATGCAGCGCCGTTGCGGTCTACGATCATATGCCCGATTTCGCCGATCAGGGCGTCTTTCCCGCTTAATACATGGCCGTTTTCGATCAGACACGCCGATAGACCCCAGGTACAGAACAGGCTCAAGATACGCTTCTCGGTAAGCTCTGGGTGATCCAGTAAGATGGCGCGGCCACAGGCTCTACCTGCGTTGTCCAGGATGTATTGGGGCGTTTTGCCGAAAATGGGCCGCAGATAGTTCTCGATGCGGATATCCCGCCCCCAGCCGGGTGCTTTGGAGTTGTAGTACAGAAGGTTGGTTTTACAATCTACCGTACCCGACATGGAGATACCCACGCCGTAGAGATCAGAGAGGGCGACGCCTTGCCGTACCAGATATGGCATGGCAAAAGCCTCTAGACTTTGAAATACATCATCCAGATTCGCTTCGGCAATATGCGGGAACGCCTCTAAGGCGTACACGTCGCCGACCAAGTTGGAGAGGGCAAACGTGATAGAGGTTGGCCAAAGGGCGATACACAGGATTTTGCGCCTGTCGGAGAATGTAAAATACTCCGGTCGCTTCCCGCCGAGACTGGAGGATTGGCCCAGTCCGGCCGATTCTACAAGGCCTTTTTCACAAAAATATTGGAGTGCTCGCATAATTGTGGGTTTGCTGATTCCTATGGCGGTAGAAATATCCATAATCGTGCACTTTTCCCCGGACATGAGATATTCGAGGATTTTCATTCTGTTGACCAGCTTGAGATCGGAGGGTACTCCGATCTGGTCAATTGTAATCTGCTTTGGCACCCACATGCCCCCTATGGTTCATTTTTTTGTATTCCCCCGCCGTAGGCGGGGGAATACTGTGCAATAGTTTGTTTGGAACAGTTCTTTTTTTATTATAACATAAGCTGTCCGGTTTACAACAACATATTTACACAAGTGTCGGCAACAAATGTGTGGCGATTGCCGTCAGGGGGATCTGCATATTTTTCAAATGGGGTGTCCTCTTTGTCGAAGTCTTAAAGAACAAATTCGAGGGCAACCAAGCTGAGTGCCATAACAGCCATTCCGGCAAATAGCCACTTCATTACCAAGTGATGCTTCCCATATTTTTGAGCCGCAGGTAATAGTTGATGGATTGCCACAAACACCATAATTCCGGCTACAGCGGCAAAGGTAACCCCAAATACAGCTTCGATATCTTCGAAAATATTTTGCCATAACAGCCATGCCACAAATGCGCCTATGACTTGTACAAGCCCTGAGCCGGCAGAAATCAGAAACGCTTTTACCTTGCTGCCGGTTGCATAATAGATAGGCGCTGCCGTCGCAATTCCTTCCGGCATATTGTGAATAATGATGGCGATGGCAATTGCGATGCCCATAACCGGGTCATGCATGAGTGCGATAAAGGTGATCAGCCCTTCGGGAAAGTTGTGTATGGCGAGGGCTGTGGCAGACATGAGGCCTGTGCGCTTCAACGCCTTTTTCTCCCCTGGGGAAAACTGCATCTCTTCCTGGGTGTTTGGGTCTAATATCTCTGTAATCGTATCGTTGTGCGGGATGAATTTGTCAATGACTACCATCAGGAGGATGCCTGCAAAAAAAGCAACTGTTGCAATCAGAAGCCCCAGTTCTTCGCCATATCCATATTCCAAAGCTTCCATGGCTTCCAAAAATATCTCTGCAAATGCGACATAGAGCATGACCCCGGCGGAAAAACTGAGGCAGATAGATAAAAACTTTGTGTTAGTTGTTTTAGAGAACAAAACCGCCAGACCGCCAACCCCAGTTGCCAAGCCCGCAATCAGGATGAGCAAAAATGCAAATAACACGTTATTCATAAAGAGCACCTCGAATCTAAAATCAGATGACCATCCTTTGGTTAGCCTATGCTAACTGCAAACATGTTAGCATAGACTAACTCCGCGTGTCAAGTAATTTTGAGAAAAAAGTCGATAATGAAGCCATCTGTCTGATCGTTCTCCGGGCGACAAGTAGCGGGCGGACGCATATGGGCATATCATGATAAAAAAGCAGTTAGGAGCATAGAAATGATTACAGAACAACAATATGTCGTGTTATCACTAGAATTACACATGTTTTTTGGCCGCATTATGAAAGAGCACGCAATCTTTTTAGAGGCGGGATTTACCCCCGCTAACGCCGAGTTTGAGCGGACGGCAGATCACTATAAAACGCAATTTGAGACTGTTTTATACAATGCCGTACATTTGGGGAACGGCATGATTCGGCCCGATGTCGTATCTTCCGGCGAAATCGTCACAGACTATACATTGGGGACGGAAGAAAAAACACAGCACGCTACCGGTATCGTGATCAACCGGGAGATTACCCGGCTGGAATCTCGTCTCTATGGCAATGTAAGTCCTCAGATCACGCCGGTGCTGATGCAGCAGGTAAAACACTTAAATATGCATACCAGACCGTTGCTAGATGGATTGATTGATTTTAAAACAAACGTGTTAGATCACGTGTTGTCGTGTAAGTTGTTCACGGCCAATTACCCCTTGCTGATTGAACACATACGACGTGAGGCCACGATGTACAGAAGTCATTTGATTGCACTGGAAAGCGGTCAAAATCCCAATGATACCTTGAAAGAGACGGAACTTTTTTGGGATCAGATCATGATGGAACACGCGCTGTTTATTCGCGGCCTGCTAGATCCGACGGAGAATGAGTTAATACATGTATCTGATGCGTTTGCCCATGAATATGCCGGTTTGATCGAAGAGGCCAGAGTGGCGACAGAGGTGACAATTCACAGTGTGACGGACAAAACCTTGCAGGAAACGATAAAATACCGGGATTTTAAAGAGGCGGGGACAAAGGGGATTGCCGCCTGCAAAATTCGCAGTATTATTTTGCCCCTGCTGGCAGATCACGTCCTGCGAGAGTCCAACCATTATATTAGGTTGCTCCGGCAGTCGACGTGAGTTCATCGGCCTCTATATTGTTATTGTACCTTTACTTGTTTTAACAATTCGTCCACCACTTCACGGCTTGGGGGAGTGGTTCCCTCTGTGACTGCTGCTCCGGCGGAGGCGGCTATTCCCAGGGCAGCCGCCTCATGGAGGGCCATTCCTTTATGAAAGGCGTATACAAGAGCGCCGACCATACTGTCGCCTGCGCCTACGGTTGACCGCGCCTGAATCACAAGACCCGGTGTGAACAAGGTTTTCGTCGCGGTTACAAATAGTGCGCCCGCGGCCCCCATGGAGACAGCGACCATTTTTATGCCTTTTTCAATGAAGTGTTGGCATAGGGCGGCGTAGCCTTCGACCTCTATCGCGCCGCGTTTTCCAAAATATTGCATGAGCTCAAATGTGTTCGGCTTAATATAGTCCGGCTTTGCCTCTATTGCCGCCCGGAAGGCCGCACCGTCCGTGTCGAGGAATACGGTAGCACCTTTTGCCTTGACCATGTGGATCAAATCGGCATATGTGTTCGGCGCCGTATCCCGGGGCAGGCTACCGGCAAACACAAAGGTGGTATCGGGAGCTGCATGACCCGTCAATTTCTTTTTTAGCGCGTCCATATCATCATCGGATACGGGGTCGCCCGGTTCGTTGAACTCGGTGATCCCGTATTCTACACTGTGGACTTTCAGGTTTGTGCGGGTGGGGTGGCCTGTTTTTACGAAATCTGCTTGAATCCGCAGGCCGTGGAGCATACGCGCAATTTCCTCCCCGGATCCGCCGCCCAGAAAGCCGCTGGCTATGGAGTTGCCGCCCAAGGCGGCGATCATTTTCGAGACGTTAATTCCTTTGCCCCCCGCATCCAAGACGATGTTCTCCAGCCGGTTCAGCCCGCCCGGGACAAGCTTTCTCACCTGTGTGGTCTTATCGAGGGCCGGGTTTAAAGTGACGGTTACGATTTTGCCCATTGCATAAATCCTCTTACTATGCTTTTATACTAGATTGACATCAAAAGCGTTTCGCTTTTGAAAGAGCAGGCAAGCGCCTGCTCGGCCCATAGCGCCAGTTAAATGACGATATTAAGATAGCTGACAGATTGTATTATACATGAAGAGCTAAGAAAAACAAGGGGAGGTGTTTATTTGTCCGCGATAAGATAGATCAGCGCGCAAATTAGGTGAGATTTGTATTGACAAATTTGAAGTTTCATGATAATTTTATTATAACATAATGACAAATTTGAGGCGGAGCGATGTACAAGTTTTCATTCGCATATGCCTGTAATATAGATCGACATCGCATGATAGATTTAGGGGAGGATTATTTTGATAACATCTATGCAAGCGGCCAGGCTCATTGATATAAGTGCAGTTCGGACGCCACATACCCGTAGTGACATAGAACAATTGGTGAAATACGCGAAAGCGTATCGCTTCATAAATGTACACGTTTTGCCCAACTGGGTGAAGCTTTTGGCCGAACTGCTGAAAGAGGAGCCGGATGTATATGTGGGCGCGCCAGTGGGATTCCCCTCCGGGGGACACAAGACAGAAATCAAGTTGGCCGAGGCCAAACATCTCGCGGTGGACGGCGTGCAAGAGATGGACATTATGATGAACGTCGGCCGATTTCTCAACAAAGAATACGACTATGTGCTGGATGAACTGACCCAAATTATCCGCGATGTACCGAAAGGCGTTTTGACGAAGGTGATTATAGAAATCAACGTCTTAAACGATGCGGAAATGAAGAATGCCTGCGCCCTGGTCATAGAGAGCGGTGCCGACTTTGTCAAGACGGGTACGGGCTGGGTGCCGGGGGATGCAAATATTGGGCGCATTCGGGCGATGAAAGAAGTCTGCGGAGATAAGATCAAAATCAAAGCCGCAGGCGGGATCCGCACGCCCCAGGAGTTCTTGGAGTTATACGACATGGGCGTAGCGCGCATGGGGATCAACACAAAGTCGGCCCTTGAGATTGTCGAGCACTTGAAGGCCTACGAGTAAGTTGAAACTTGTATTTCCCCAGCCTAGGCTGGGAAATACAACAAGACAGTTCATGCAGGAGCAAATAGATCATATGGTGAAAAAAAGACGGAAAGGACTGATTTTTTGAAAACAGTCATTGCGTACGATTTGGGTACAGGTGGCGTAAAAGCCTCCCTCTACGATGAACATGCCGCAACCCTTGCAAAGGTGTTCGTGGAGTACGACACATTTTATCCCGCTACAGATATGCATGAGCAAAGCCCAGCCCACTGGTGGGAAGGCGTTGTGAAGAGTACGAATATGCTATTGGCGCAAAGCGGACACCGGGGCGAAGATGTGGCCTGTATTGCCCTGTCCGGACACAGCCTTGTGGCGGTGCCGGTGGATCAAGATGGGAATACGCTGCTTGCGCAAGTGCCTATCTGGTCCGATGCTCGTGCCGGGACAGAGGTTTCAGAATTTTTCCAAAAAATCGACCCCCGGCAGTGGTATATGACCACGGGCAACGGATTTCCGGCGCCCTGTTATTCGATCTTTAAGCTGATGTGGATGAAAAAACATCAGCCGGATGTATTTTCCCGCATATACAAAGTTCTGGGGTCAAAAGATTATATCAACTTTAAGCTGACCGGCAACTTTTTTACGGATTACTCATACGCCTCCGGCACCGGTGCGTATGATCTGGAAAAAGGGGAGATGTGTGACACATTCCTCGCCGCTGCCGGGTTGCCCGCAGAAATTTTTCCGAAACTTGTGGCGTCCAGTCATGTGATCGGGAATCTCACCGCCCAGGCGGCCCAGGAGCTGGGATTAAGTCAGGCCGCCGTTGTGGCATGTGGCGGCGTGGATAACGCCTGTATGGCGTTGGGCGCAGTGGGCGCTGAGGCGGGCAATTGCTACACCTCCCTCGGCTCCTCCAGTTGGATCGCCGTGAACGCGGCGAAGCCGATTTTAGATCCGCAGAAAAAGCCCTATGTCTTTGCCCATATTGCGCCGGGGATGTTTACGTCGGCTTTTTCCATCTTTTCCGGCGGCAGTTCTCTACGGTGGACCCGGGATAATCTCTGTCGGGATATGGATAGAGAAAGCGCCTATGGCGAAATGACGGAGTTGGCAAAAGATGTGCCTATTGGAAGTGGTGGCGTACTGTTTAATCCAAGTCTTGCGGGGGGTACATCCCAGGATAAGAGTCCCCATATCCGCGGCGCGTTTTTAAACCTCTCCCTGGGTACGACGAGAGAGGAACTGGTACGGGCGACCATGGAGGGGATTGCCCTCAACTTGAAGATGTCGCTGCTCAACCTGAAAGAGCAGGTAGAACTCTCGAACGAGATGCTATTTTGTGGCGGCGGAAGCAAAAGCCCATTTTGGATGCAAATGTTTGCCGATGTCTTTGAGATGACAATCTTAAAGACGAATATTGACCAGGATGCGGCCTCCGTCGGGGCGGCGGCCATTGGATTTGTGGCTCTGGGTCTCTGGGAGGACTACGGGGATATCCAAAAACTCCATGAGACAGAACACAAAATTATACCCATACCAGAACATGTAGCGCAATATAACCGGATTTTCCCGCAATTTGTCCACGTCAACACCATGATGAGTGAACTTGGAGACTATATCTATCAATATAACAATCAATAAATCATTAGGAGGAAAAGCACAATGAAACTAGGATTTTGCGCACAAAACTATTCAGAGAAGCCATTACAAGAAGTTTGTAAAATGGTAGCGGACAAGGGATACGAGGCAATTGAAATTGCGACCTATGACGGGAACGGTCAATGCGAAGCCGGCGAAATGCTCCAGAGCGGAAAAGCCAAAGAGTTGAGAAAAATGGTAGAGTCCCACGGCCTGTTTATCTCCGCTTTGAGCAACCACGCCGACTCACTCCTGATCGGCGGCCCGTGGGGTGAGGACACAGACGGTATCTACAAGGGCACAAAAGAAGAGAAAATCAAATTCGGGACAGAGAGCCTGATCCTGACGGCACAGTTGGCCAATGCGTTGGAAGTTCCGGTGGTGATCGGCTTTACGGGCGTTGAAAATTTTGGCCGCTATTTCCCGTTCCCCCATGCAAAGGGCTGGAAAGCTTGTGAAGATCATTTTGCAGAGCACTTTGGTCCGATTCTGGACAAATTTAAGGAATACGGTGCAAAGTTTGCCGTAGAGCCCCATCCCAACAACCTGATCTACGACGTGCACACGGCCAAACGTGCTATTGAAGCAGTGGACAATCATCCATGTCTCGGGATCAATCTAGACCCGGCGAACCTCACCTATCTCGGTCTGTATGTGGAGACATTTATTGACGAGCTGGCAGGCCGCATCTTCCACGTACACGCCAAGGACGCTGAAATCGTCGCCCACAATGTGGGCAAGGGCGGTATTCTGATGCAGGGCGAGTGGGGCCGGTTAGATCGTGCGTTCCGCTTCCGCATCCCCGGCTGGGGCGATGTCAATTGGAGAAAAGTAATCACAGAGCTGGCTATGACAGGCTATGACTACGTGCTCTCCTATGAGCACGAAGACGTCACCATGAGCAGAGCGGATGGCGTTGATAAAGTGGTGGATTATCTGAAACCCCTCTTGATCCACGCGCCATACGAAGGCAGAAGCGACAAGCTGTTCACCATATAGACGAAAGGGAGGCGCATCCATATGAAAACAATGAAAGCACAAATAGTAGAATCGCCAAATAAGATGGTTTACAAAGATATCCCCGTACCGCAAATCAGCAGTGACGAGGTCTTAAT
Organism: Oscillospiraceae bacterium; assembly: GCA_009780435.1. GTDB lineage: Bacteria > Bacillota > Clostridia > Oscillospirales > Oscillospiraceae > WRAB01. The sequence goes on from WRAB01000011.1 coordinate 21,971, forward strand.
CAAAGTCAAATACTGCGGGATATGTGGTTCAGACTGGAGTATTTTTACCGGAAAATACGCAGCAGAAAAGCTCCCATTGATCACGGGCCACGAGTTCTGGGGCGTTGTGGAGGAATTAGGCGAAAACGTGACGGGGCTAAAAGTTGGTGACCGTGTGGCTGTCGATTTGTGTCTGTGTTGCGGGACCTGTTATTTCTGCCGCAGAGGGGATGGGCTCCTCTGTCAAACCTTTGCCCAGCTCGGCATCCATGTCAACGGCGGATTTGCGGAGTACGTCAAAGCGCCGGGCAAGAACTGTTATGTGATCCCGGACGAGATCAACGACTATGACGCCGCGTTTATCGAACCTTTGACCACCACGATCCAGGCCTCCAAGCGGATGGGGTGCGAACTGGGCTCCAGTGTTGTAGTCATCGGCGACGGACTCGGGATTCTCCACGCCGCCATGGCAAAGCTGCGGGGGGCGACGCCTGTTATCCTCATCGGGGATAATCCAGGCCGCCTTGCGATGGCAAAAGAGTTGGGCATCGACTACTGCATCAATATTAAAGAGACCAACGATGTGGTGGGCAAAGTGTTTGAACTCACCGACGGCATCGGCGCAGACTATGTGATCGAAGCTGTGGGCATGTCCAAAACCTATGAGCAGGCCTTTGCAATGCTCCGCCGGGGCGGAAAGTTAGAGGCCTTTGGGATCTGTGCGCCAGACGATAAGGCGGCCCTCTCGCCCTTTGAGTTTGTGCTGGGCGAGAAGCAGGTCTCCGGCTCCTGTGCGGGAATCGGGAACGACTGGGGGATTGCCATCAACTTGCTCAAATATAAGAGAATCGATCCGTCAGCCATGTGCTCTATGATCGTGCCCCTCTCTGAGCTGGAAGATGCGCTCCATGAATTACAGACAAACAATAAACTGGTCAAAGTGCTTGTGAGCCCGGAAGTGAAAGAGAAGATTGTGCTTTAGGAGGGGAGCCTTTGATTATCAAACAAATTGAGCACATTTCCATCAACGTATCCGACATGGAAGAGGCGACCCGGTTTTACCGGGATATCCTGGGGTTTTCATATCTGGAGACGGTGTCGGACGAGATGAAAGACTTGGTCTACTTCGCCATACCGGGCGCTGCGCGGCTTGAGTTGTTCAATTATCGCGGCAAAGCGGTGCGGCCTGCCCCTGTGGACAGTGACATAGAGCCTTTGGGCTATGTCCACTTGGCATTCTTGGTGGACGACGTGGACGAGTGGGCGAAACACTTTACAGCCCATACTGTCCCCGTCACATATGGGCCGGAGGATTTACCATCTTTGGGGATGCGCGTATGTCTGTTTACAGATCCTGACGGCAATACCCTGGAAATCTGCGCACCCCTTGGCGCATAGGGGTTTGGTAGACGAATCAAGTATACAATGCATCAAAAACAACGTAATAGACCAGACTTGCACGGCCATGGCTTGAAAGATGAAACCCCTCATTTTTCAAGCCTTTTTTACAAGTTGCCCGCGGCAGATTGTAAGCGTTGTGCGGCGGCACGATTTCTGATATGATACAGCACAGGAGGTAGCGCAAATGAATAACTTTGTATTTCACAATCCGACGAAGATTATCTTTGGAAAGGACACCCACTTGGAGGTGGGCAAAGAGATCAAGCCATATGCGGATAAGATATTATTTGTCCGGCTGGCCAAGGCGTCCATGGAGCGGATCGGGATCTATGACAGCATTATAAAATCCTTGGACGAACACGGGATTGCATATATCGAATTGGACGGAATCCAGCCGAATCCACGGCTCTCCAAGGTGCGCGAGGGGGCGGAGATCTGTAAGCGGGAGAATATCCCATTTATCTTGGCCGTGGGCGGCGGCAGTGTGGTGGATACGGCGAAAGCCATTGCAGCGGCGGCCTGTATGGACAACGACTACTGGGACATTGTAGAGGGAAAAGTCAAACACGAAAAATCCATACCCCTCGGTACGATCATTACCTATCCAGCCACGGGGACGGAGATGAACGGGAGTTGTGTCATCACCCGGGACGAGGATTTATCTAAGCGGGGATTTATCCTGTCCAATCCCACGTTTAGTATCTTGAACCCGGAGATTGCGAAAAGTCTGCCCAAGAACCGGATCGCCCAGGGGGTTGTAGATATCTTCGCCCACGCCGTGGAGCGGTATTTCACAAACGTGTCCAGCGTCGATCTGACGGATCGGATGTTAGAGGGGGCCATGAAAACCGTGATCCGGTTTGGGTCGAAATGGTATCATGACGGGTATGACTATGACACAGTGGCCCAGGTCATGTGGACGGCGACCATCGCCCACAATTTCTCCCTGTGCGTGGGCAGGGTGAACGATTTCGCCTCCCACCAGATTGGCCATGAGCTCAGCGGGGAATATGACCTCTCCCACGGGGAGTCTTTGTCTGTCATTATGCCGTCTTGGATGCGGTACGTGCGGCACCACGACCCGGCCCGGATGGCCCAGTTCTTTGTGAACACATTCCACATAGAGAACAATTTTTTTGATCCCCAAGACACAATAACCCGGGGGATTCAAGCCATGGAAGCCTTTTTCCAAAGTCTTGACATGCCCATCCGGATTTCAGAGACAGATATTGTAAATTGTGACATTCCCAAATTGGCCAATCGGGCCACACAGAGCGGGAAAATCACGAGAGGGAACTTCGTTGTGCTAAAAACGGAGGATATTATTAAAATCTATGAGGGCGCACTGTAGGGTGCGCCCTACAGTTTTTTGATTTCGGAATTGACAGATCAAGGCGTGTCCTGTAAAGTAGGAGGCGTGTGCAGAAAGTAAAAGGATGGCGGTTCGTATGGTTGTAATCAGTTTTGACGGTGTTGGAGACTGGGAGTTTGAGCAGATGGCAAACGATCCGATATCCTATCCGAATATTGCAAGATTTAAAGAGCAGAGCCTCTATCGGGGGCATGTCAAGACCGTGTTCGTATCCAATACGTACCCCGTTCACGCCACCATCTCCACAGGGAAGTTGCCAAAAGAACACGGGATTATCTCCAATCTCACAGGCCCGAAACGTGCACGCAGATGGACGCAGATGGAGAAGGCCATCCAATCCGAGACCATTTGGGAGGCCGCCGCCGAGCGTGGCCTGTATACGGCGGCGATTTTATGGCCCACCACCTGCGGGGCGAAACATATCTGGTGGAACTTCCCGGAGGTACATACCCACGGAAACGAGTATCAGATTGTGGAACATATGCGCCACGGCAGTGTTTTCTTTCAGCTTCGAGCCCTGTTTGTCCACGGTTTAAAACTCTGGGACGCCACTGCAATTGCCCTGGATCGTTTTACGACTGCGATCACCTGTGATCTGCTCCGCAAGAAGCAGCCTGATCTGACCCTGCTCCATTTGCTGGCCTATGATCTGATCAGCCATAAAGTGGGCAGTCAGGCAAAGGCGCTGGACAAGGCGAGAAAATCCCTGGACGACAGCCTGGGCAAGTTATTGGATGCCGCCGGAGATCGCCCGGTGCTGGTCTTCGCCGACCACGCCCATCTGGACGTCTATGAGGCAATCAATCTGGAGAAGCTGTTCGATGCGGAACTGTTCGAGCAGTGTGGCGGATGCGCATTTTTTGAACAACCGATTGTGGGCATTGAGAACTATCCCTGGTTCGGGCGATTTCTGACAGAGCAAGAGATGGATGAGAGCGGATATAGAGACAAGGCGGTTTTCGGGGTCGCCGCGAAGCCGGGGTATTGCTTTGCGGAGAAAAAGCGCGGATCCAACCATGGATACCCGGCTGACTACGAGAATTACAGGGTATTTTACGCTCTGGGCGGCAAACACGTGCCGCCGGAATGGCTGGCGGAACCGACTTTTGGAGATGTGCGGGATATCACGGCGGTCATATGTAAAGAATTAGGGCTCACCCTGTAGGAACGTTCCGGAAGACGTGTCAAAATGCGATATACAAATTATGCAAAAAAAGGCGGAGTGGGATGTTTAAGCGGTTGAGCAAACAAGAAAAAGCTTGGGTGTTGTACGATTTGGCGGAATCACCGTATACCATAACGGTGATGGCGACGATTATGGGCATGTATTTCTTGGCATCTGCCGAAGCGGCCATTGGGGATATTGTTGTCGCCAATGCCTATTGGAGTTTCGGGACGGCGGCGGCCATCGTATTTATCGGGTTATTGGCACCGATTATCGGAACGCTTACGGGGTACATAGGGAAGAAAAAATTAGTGTTTAACCTGTTTGTCGGGCTGGGTGTTTTGGCCACGGCAGGGATTGCGTTTGTGCCGGAGCACATGTGGTTTGGCTTGCTGTTTATGTATATTTTATCACTCATCGGATATTCAGGCGCCAACAAGGTGTATAACGCATTTTTGGTGGATGTCTCTCCCAACGAGCGAATGAATCGTGTTTCAACTTTTGCATTTGGCGTGGGGTATCTTGGCTGTGTTCCGCCCTTTCTCGTCAGCATTGCACCGATTCTTTTGATACAGCTGGATATCATCTCCATGTCCATGGTGACGGCATATCGCATTGCTTTTTTGATTACCGCCGTGTGGTGGATTGTGCTTACGATTCCCATGTTTCGGCACGTCAACCAGAAATACGGGGCGCCAATGGAGTCCCAGTATGTACGCAAAAGCTTCGTAAGCGTATGGCTCACATTCAGGGAAATCTGTAAACATAAACCGGTTTTGCTGTTTCTCCTTGCATTTTTCCTTTACAGCGACGGCTTGAACTCCATTGTCAGTTTGGCGACGGCCTTTGGCGTAACGATTGGAATCGGGCAGGTTGACCTCTTACTTGTGCTTTTGGTGATGCAGCTTGTGGCGGGTCCGTGTGCCATTATATACGGACGCATGGCGGATAAATTTGGCACAAAAAAGACGATTTATTTTGGTATCGGGACGTATGTCGTGGTTTGTCTCATTGCGCTTTTGATGAACCCCGCACGGGATGTTCGCTTTTTAACAGGTCTGTTCTGGGGACTTGCCATGTTGATCGGCACGGCACAAGGCGGTATTCAGGCATTGAGCCGTGCTTACTTTAGCAAAGTTGTTCCGAAAGAAAAATCAAATGAATTTTTCGGCTTTTACAATGTCTTTGGGCGCCTCGCCTCTATCATTGGAACCACCTTATTTGGGGTGATCTCCCTGTGGACGGGACAACCGCACTTTGGCATTGCAGGCATTGCGGTATTGTTCATATTAGCGGCGATTATTTTCAAATTTGTACCGGACGATAAAGAAATTTCTTGGGAAGACAAACAGTCCAGCATTTCAGTTTAGCGCGACAATAAAGGCATGTCACAGTGAATACACAAAGTATATAGGAGAGGGAGAGCCGGATGTTTAAGTGGTTGAGCAAACAAGAAAAGGCTTGGGTATTGTACGATCTGGCGGAATCGCCGTACACCATAACGGTGTTGGCGACGATCATGGGCATGTATTTCTTAACATCAGCAGAGGCCGCAGTCGGGGATATTGCTGCAATGTCTTATTGGTCGTTTGGAACGGCGGCGGCTACACTGTCTATCGGGTTATTGGCGCCGATTATCGGAACGCTTACGGGGTACATCGGGAAGAAAAAACTGGTATTTAATCTGTTTGTCGGGCTGGGCATTTTGGCTACGGCAGGGATTGCGTTTGTGCCGGAACACATGTGGCTTGCCCTGCTCCTGATGTATATTTTATCATTCATAGGGTATTCAGGTGCCAACAAGGTGTACAACGCATTTTTGGTGGACGTCTCTCCCAACGAGCGAATGAATCGTGTCTCAACCTTTGGCTTTGGGGTGGGCTATCTCGGTTGTGTTCCGCCCTTTCTTGTCAGTATTGCGCCGATTCTTCTCATACAGCTGGGTCTCATTTCTATGCCCATGGTGACGGCGTATCGTATTGCCTTTTTGATTACTGCCGCATGGTGGATTGCGTTTACGATTCCCATGTTTCGGCACGTCAACCAAAAATACGGGTCGCCAATGGAGCCCCAGTATGTGCGCAAAAGCTTTGTGAGCGTATGGCTGACGTTCAAAGAAATCTGCAAACATAAATCGGTTCTGCTGTTTCTCCTGGCATTTTTCCTCTACAGTGACGGGCTGGGCTCCATTATCAGCCTGGCAACAGCCTATGGTATGACCATTGGGATTGGACAGGTTGATCTCTTGCTGGTGCTTTTGGTGACACAACTTGTGGCGGGCCCATGTGCCATTGCATACGGACGATTGGCGGATAGATTTGGCACAAAAACCATGATTTATTTTGCCATTGGGACATATATTGTGGTTTGCCTCATTGCGCTTTTGATGAATCCCGCACGGGATATTGGCTTTTTAACGGGCCTCTTTTGGGCGCTTGCCATGTTGGTCGGCACTGCACAGGGCGGCCTGCAGGCATTGAGCCGTGCTTATTTTGGCAAGATTGTTCCGAAAGAAAAATCAAATGAATTTTTCGGATTCTATAATATTTTTGGACGCCTCGCCATGGTGATTGGGACTACTTTATTTGGGCTTATTTTGCGATGGACGGAACAAGCACACCTTGGAATTGCAGGCATTGGTATATTGTTTGTTTTAGCGGCGATTATTTTCAAATTTGTGCCGGATGACAAAGAGATTTCTTGGGCTGATAAATAGTCTAGCATTTTGGGGAGGTGCAGTAGCAGTGAAACGATTCTTCCAGGAGTTCCGAGAATTTGCCCTCCGGGGTAACGTGATGAGCCTGGCGGTGGGGATGCTCATCGGCATGGCGTTCCAAGCCGTGGTGACTTCCCTGACGGACAATATTCTATCCCCGCTCATCGGACTGCTTATCGGGCAGAATTTTGACGCTTTGACCTGGGATGTGATGGGGGTCAGCCTGGGATACGGTGCGTTTATCACGGCGGTGCTGAATTTTATCATCATGGCATTCGTGGCGTTTTTGATCGTCCGGACCATGAACAAGCTGCAATCTGCAAAGGAACAGGAGGCGGAGGCGTCCGAGCGCCACTGCCCCTTCTGTCAGACCCAGTTGCACCTGGAAGCTGTCCGTTGTCCGGCCTGTACGTCGGAGGTGGCTGCAGGTGGGTGAACACACCGGAAAATTTGTAATTCATTCCCGGAAAAGGACCGCAATACTCCATCTGCTGGTCGGGCTGTTTTCCCTTCTTGTCGGGATTCCGGCCGCGGTGGAGGGCGTCTATTCGCCGAACTTTATGTTCGGGGTGCTGTGTTCTGTTCTTGCTGTCGTATGTTTATATCGCAGCATATCGCTGTCTGTATGGAAATGCACAGTAGAGGGAGAGCACATCACCTATCGCTCTCTGTTTCGGCGCGGGGCCATAACATTCTCTGATATTAAAAGCGTGGTGCCGAAGAATTGGAGAAACAGGGGACGGTATGGAGGTGTGAGTGATAGCTTTGTCGGCATTGATCTTCACTCCGAGACAAGGAAATTATTTCACATACACGGATCGAAAGTCGGTTTTCGTGCGTTTGTGGCAAGCTTAGAGGAACGGGGCATTCCCGGTGCGGAACAGTTGCCGAAAGGAATACAGTGGCGCTGAGCTGACACGGATAAAAACAAACCCAGTAAGGGAGAGAGTGTGAAATCTCCTCTTACTGGGTTTTTCTGATCCAAGGAATCTCAAGAGAGTATCTCACCCCGCAGAAACACCGCCCGGATGGACAAGTCCTCATTTAACAACACCAAATCCGCATATTTCCCCGGTGCGATACTGCCCCGCTGATGGAAGATGCCCAGGGCCTTTGCCGGGTTGACGCTGGCGCACTTGACGGCGGTGGCCAGGGGGATTCCCATCTCGGTCACAGCGGTGCGCAGGCAGTCCATGAGATTCACCACGGAGCCTGCGATGGAGTCGCCCTCTACGAGGCGGGCGCATCTGCCCCGCACCTCTACGGCCAGGCCGCCCAGATCGTAGACCCCGTCTGCCATGCCGGTGGCCGACATGTTGTCGCTGATGAAGATGATCCGGTCGTCGCCGAACATCCGCAGGGCTGCACGGACTGCGCTGGGGTGGACGTGGACACCGTCGCAGATCAGCTCCGCACGACAGTCCAACGCATCCATGGCGGCGCCGATGACGCCGGGATCCCGGTGGTGGAGAGGCGGTGTGGCGTTGAAGAGATGGGTCACCTGTCGTGCGCCGTGGGCGAATGCCGCTTGCGCCAAAGTATAATTCGCCTCCGTATGGGCCACGGAGCACACGATCTCGTCGCCGAGGGCATCAATGAGGCAGATTGCACCGTCCATCTCCGGGGCGACGGCCAGGAGCTTTACCATCCCCCCCGCCTGGGCCTGTAGGCGGCGCACCAGTTCCACGTCGGGCGGTTGGATATAGGCGGGGTTTTGCGCACCGCACTTCTTTGGAGAGAGAAACGGCCCCTCTAAATAGAGCCCGGCAAAGGCTGCGCCCTTTAGATCGGCGTGGGTGGCGATTTGCCTGCAGGCTGCCGCCAACTGATTCTCCGGAAGAGTTAGGAGCGTGGGACAAATTGCGGTGATCCCGTTTTCCGCCAGATAGTGTGCCATATCCGAGAGTCCCTGGGCGTCCGTGTCAGAGAAATCGTGGTCCACACAGCCGTGGATGTGGAGGTCAATCAGGCCGGGGATGGCGTAACATCCGGTGGCGTCAATTATCTCGCCGCCCGGGGCGGTATCGGCGAAATACTGCCCGGAGATGGCGATATCGCCGGATGCAAATCCGCCGTTTTCTTGGAAGACCTTTGCGTGTTTGATAAGCATACTGTTCAGCCCCTAAGATATTATAGTTTCGCACAAGGAAAACACCCGGCTCTGCGGAGCCACCCTCTTTAACGAAAGAGGGTGAAGATGAAGGATCGTGCAAATCCCGCCCTCTTTCGTAAAGAGGGTGCTGCCCGCAGGCGGCGGGTGTTTTCTCCACCTAATCTATCGTATTTTCGCCGGGGGAGACGATCTCCGCCCTGGCGAAGTGCGCCGGTAAGTGAAAATTGGGTTTTTCCACCGGGATGGGGTGATAGGCTCCAAAGTGCAGGATAGCGGGGTCCTCTGCGATCTTGTAGAAGTTGCAGAAGAACGTGTCCCCCGCTTTGAAGTTGGGCACTCCAAGCCGCCCCAGCAGAGAGTCGGGGATCAAGAGCTCCGCCGTCCAGCGATCCGGCTCAATAGCGGCCTTCACACCCGTCATGGCGTATTCTGCGTCGGTGATGAATTGGCGGCCCTGTCTGCCGTGGCCGTATTTGGCATACATGGCGCCGTTGGCGTTGATCTCGAAATTCAAATACAAACAATCGTTAGACGGGGGTGCGGTCTGTCTCAAATTGGGATCGGGGAAGGCGAAGAACGCCTCCATGGCGCTGTCCTTGCAGACCATGTCCCGGTGGTTGTGAAACGCCCGCTTGGGGTCTTGCTCTATGCAGGTCATGCGGAGAAATAGTCCTTGTCCGTCGAGATAGGCCATTTGGCCGAAGGTCTCCGGCTCTCGCAGGGACTCCCATAAATAGTGGTTGACCCGGAAAATGGGACAGCCATCCAGCTCCGCAGGGGCGTTGATGATGTGGATTGGATAGATCATAGGCACCCCCTAGATATGAAATAGGGGGCGGATGCTGCCTCATCCGCCCCCTGTTGTTTTATCTGGTATCTATTGTGCGGATGATGCTATTATAGCATCTTTTGGATCTCGTCTGCAACAAATTGTACCTTGGTGCCGACGATTACCTGGACAGAGGTCTTGCTGGGACGAATCACACCGGCGACGCCAGCGGATTTGATCTTCTTCTCGTCCACTTGCAGATAGTCTTTGACCTCAACACGCAGACGGGTGGAGCAGTAGTCCACGGAAGTCACGTTGTCCTTGCCGCCGAGGCCCTCTAGGATCGTGGCGGCGACGGCAGCGTAGTCATCGCTGGCGAGAACGACGGATTTTTCCGCTTCCAAATCTTCTTCATCTTCCCGGCCCGGAGTCTTGAGGTTGAACTTTTTGATGAGGAAGCTGAACAAGAAGAAATACAGGAAGAAATAGAAGATGCCAAAGGGAATTAGCCAAAATTGACCGATGGCGAAAGGCACCCTTGTGCTCAAGACAAAGTCAATGAGCCCGGCGCTGAAGGTGAAGCCTGCAAACCACTGGAATGTAGCGACAATAAACATGGATATGGCTGTCAGGACGGCGTGTACTAAGTACAAGAAAGGTGCTACGAACATGAAAGAGAACTCAACGGGCTCGGTCACGCCTGTGACGAAAGCGGTGAGCGCTGCTGCCGACATGAGACCGTAGACGATTTTCTTGTTCTTATCTTTGGCGTTTCTGTACATGGCCAAACACGCACCGGGCAGACCGAACATCATAATCGGGAAGAAACCAGCCATGTACATGCCGGTGGTGCCGAGGACACCGGGGCCACCCAGACCGGCAGGATTCCAGAAGTTGCCCAAATCGTTGATTCCAACGAGGTCAAACCAGAACACCGCATTGAGGGCGTGGTGCAGTCCGGTGGGAATGAGCAGACGGTTGAAGAAACCGTAGAGTGCGGCACCAAAAGCGCCCAAGCCGGCAATCCACTCGCCGAAAGTTACCAGCGCACCGAAAATGACAGGCCAGATGAACATGAGGATGATGCCAAGTCCGCTCATGACTGCTGCCGCTACGATGGGTACCATTCTTCTTCCGGAGAAGAACGAGAGTGCTGCGGGCAACTCTTTTTGATAGAGCCGATTGTAGAGGAAAGCGGAAAGGCAACCAACCAGTATGCCGACGAAGACATTTTCAACACCAGCGAAAGCGGCACCTTCGATCTCGGTGAGTCCCCGCCCCCAGAGCCACTCTAGGTTTTCGGGATCAAGAATGTTGGTTACCACCAGCCAGCCAACTAAGCCAGCTAACGCTGCGGCGCCGTTTTTGTCTGTGCTCAGACCAAAGGCGAGACCGATTGCAAACAAAATGGGGATATAATCCAAAATTCCGCCACCGGCAAGAATTAGGAATGTGCCAATCGTGGCGAGGACACCTTCTCCGCCCCAATCTGGGCCAAGTATGGCGTAGCCGATGCCGATCAAAAGACCACCGGCAGGCAGAGCGGCGACTGGCAGCATGAGCGCTCTACCGAGTCTTTGCAATGATTTCATCATAGTGAAATTTCCTCCTTCTTAAAATTACATGTACTTATTTTTGTCTTACCGCCCCCGATTGGCAGCATCGGGCCGATAAGTGGTTCACAAGTTTTCTGCCAAAAATGCTTTTAATCCCTCTGCGGCCAACTCCTCATCCGGGCCGTCGAAGGTCATGGTGAAGGTGTCTCCCGTCTTGAGGGATAGCCCCATTACGCCCATGATCCGCTTGGCGTCCACCATCTTGGCGGGGGTGCCGATTTGTACGGCGCTTTGGAATTCGCTGGCCTTTTTGACCAGATGGGCCGCCGGGCGGGCGTGTAGTCCCAGTTCGTCTTTGATCGTATGCTGAATCTCTACCATATATTGCAGTACCTCCTTTTTTGGGGGAGTGGACAAGCCCACTGAAGATTTTCTTGTTTTCCCCCGCCTTTGGCGGGGGAAAACAAATTTAAATCAGTGCAATCAATCCATATCCCTGATGCGTTTTCTCATCTCCAGCACAGAGGCCGGGGCGACGGACAATTCATCGAACCCCATGTTGAGCAGTGTGGCGGTCACGGCGGGGTCGGCGGCCAGTTCGCCGCAGATCCCGGCCCAGATACCGTTATCACGGGCGCTGTCGGCGACGATCTGGAGCATTGCCAGCACCGCCGGGTGATGGGGGTCGTAGAACCGATCCAATTTATGATTTTGCCGATCAATGGCCAGGGTGTACTGGGTCAGATCGTTGGTGCCTACGCTGAAAAAGTCCACTTCTTTTGCCAGGGCGTCTGCGACCATAACGGCCGCCGGGGTCTCGATCATAATGCCCAACGCTACGTCTCGGATCGGAAGCCCCTCGGCGGTCAGTTCCCGCCGGATGGCCGCCGCCTGTTCCTTGCAGTGGATCACTTCCCACAGGGATGTAATCATGGGGAACATGATGGCGATATTGCCAAAGGCGGAGGCCCGATAGATGGCCCGGAGTTGTGTGCGGAAAATCTCCGGCCTGTCAATGCAAATGCGAATTCCCCGGAGGCCCAGGGCGGGATTTTCCTCCTGGTCTAAGTCAAAGTAGTCAACTTTTTTGTCGGCCCCCATGTCCAGGGTGCGGATGATGACCTGTCTGCCGCCCATGGCCTCTGCCACTCGGCGGTAGACGGCAAACAATTCCGCCTCGGTGGGGTAATCCGATCTGCCCAGATAGGAGAACTCACTGCGGAACAGGCCGACCCCCTCGGCGTCGTGTTCCAATACGGACTGGATATCCTGGGTGCCGCCGATGTTGGCGAACAGGCGCACGGTCTGACCGCTTTTAGTGGCCGTGGGCAGCCCTCGCAACCCGTCCAGGGATTCCTGCCGGAGTCGGGCCTCTTGCCGCCACTGTGCCATTTTCTCCCGGACGATCTGGTCGGGTTCCAGATAGCAGAGGCCGCCTGTGCCGTCTACGATGATCTCTCTGCCGTCTATGGCGGGATCCAGGGGGATATCTGTCTGGATGACACAGGGGATCCCCATGGTCTGGGCCAGGATTGCGGTATGGGAATTGGACGACCCCAGGCGGATGACAAAGGCGGCGATGTGGGCTCGATCCATCTGTAGGGTTTCGCTGGGAGTGAGATCCTCCGCCACCACCACGGTGGGGCCGGTGAAAGCGTGGGAGTGCCGCCGACCCAGCAGGATATCCGTCAGCCGCTGGGAGAGGTCTGATACATCTGTGGCTCTGGCCCGCATATAGGGGTCATCCAGGGCGGCGAAAAAGTCGGAGAACTGTTTTCCGGCCTGGGATACGGCATAGGGTGCGGAGACTTGCTCCGTTTGGATCATTTGCTGGACGGCGTCATTGAAGTCGCCGTCTTCCAGCATCAGGCGCTGGACGTCGATGATCATGGCCTGTTCCTCACCCAGTTCCGCTGCTGTTTTTTCAAATAGCTGTTTCAGTTGTCCGTCGGCTTTGGCTTTTGCGGCCAGGAACCGTGTCCACTCCTGATCAGGGGTTCCCCCGGGGGTCTGTTGGATTGCCGTATCCGCTTTTTGCAAGAGATAGACCGTGCCGAACGCAATACCGGGACAAATGCCTTTTCCTTGATGTGTGGTCATGGGTCACCTCACTTTTTTGTAAACGAGATGATTTCGTCGCCTTGGCGCACGGCCTTTCCGGCGGGGAAAGAAAAATTGTCAAAGTCATCGCTGTTGCAGATGACGATGGGAGTCACAATATCAAATCCTGCTGTGGCGATAGAGATCAGGTCGAACTCCAGGAGCAAATCCCCCGGCTTGACGGCATCCCCCTCCCGGATGCGGGGGGTGTAGTGGGCGCCTTTGAGCCGGATGGTGTCCAGCCCCACGTGGATGAGTATCTCGGCGCCGTCGTCGGAGGTCAGTGTCACGGCATGACCGGTCTCAAACAGTTGGGTCACCGTGCCTTGTACCGGAGACACGACACGCCCCTCCGCCGGACGGATGGCGACGCCACGGCCCAGCATCTCTTCCGAGAAGGTGGGGTCGTCTACCTCTGTGATGGGGATTCGCTCCCCGCACATGGGGGCGAGGATGGAAATCCGTTCCGATTTGTTTTCCAATGTGCGCTTTCGTCTCCCGAACATCATTCAGATCCCCCTGTTTTTAATCTCACATGCCGGATGTGGATGGTGAGCCTGCTGATCTCTTCTTTTGACAGTGTATACTGGTGGGCCTGAACTGTCATGGCCGATACCACTTTGGCGCACTGCATTTCCTCCGGATATTGTGCCGCCAGGACTTCAAAAAATCCGTCGTCGCCGTATTCCGGTAGCAGTTCGCCCTGGATGATCCGCTGGGCCAGGTAGCGGAGATGTGTGAAAAACCGCTCACAGTGGTAGTTGCCCGTGGCCATGACATATCCTGTCTCGTCTGTGACGATGGCGAGGATTTGATCCATCAGTTTTGTGGCCCGGAACGTCTCGCTGATGGAGATATCGTATTCCGCGTTGAGTATGTGCATGGCGATGGATGCGGCCTCGTCCTCTGGCATGTCGATATCCAGTTTTTGCTGCATCAGCCGAAGGGCGTACACGCCGATTTCAAATTCTTTGGGATAGAAGCGACGGACTTCCGGGAGCAGAATATTCTGAAACTCCATCCCCTGCCTGTGCCGGGTGACTGCAAAGCTGATGTGGTCGGCCAGGGTAAAATATGCGGCCTCATTGAGGCGTTTGCCCAGGTGTTCTTTCGCATAGGTGAGGATCTCATCCGTGAGTTCAATGTACGCCGTGGGCAGGGAGGCGAACAGATCTTTCAGCCGGTCCATGTTGTTTTGGTTGCTCATGACAAATATTTTGTCGATCTTTTCCGACGGGATTTTCATGCCTGGATTCGCCTTGTAGCCCAGCCCTTTGCCAATCACAACGACTTCTCTGCCATTATGGTCAAGGGCGCTGACAATATTGTTGTTGATCGGCTTAAACACTTCCATACAAACAAACCCCCAAAAAACGAAAAACCAAACTTCACAACTGCGCAAAGCTACGCATTCATAAAATTTGGTTTTGCCTGCATTACCAGTTACAGCCCAAAGGTATTCACTTTTTGTTCACAATTTATATGTAGATTAAAACGCAAAACGAATCTATTGTCAATAGCCGTGACGCAAAAAGAATGGAAAACACCAAACATTGGAGAAATTGCACATTCTATCCCTTGTACATTTATTCAATATACCGAAAAATGGGGCAATTAAAACTTGGACAGCGCCGCTTCGTCAGCGATGACGATCAGATTGTTGTGGAGTTGCAGGATGCTGGCGGGGACAGTAGACGTGATGGGGCCTGTGAGGCTGCGGTGGAGGGCTTCGGCCTTCCCTGCGCCGGTCACTAAGAGCAGAGCCAGCCGGGCGTTTAGGATGGGCCGCATCCCCAGAGTGTAGGCCTGGGTGGGGACGTCTTCCCGGCGCTGGAAAAACCGTTGGTTGTCATCGATTGTCGCATCGGTCAGATCGACGATATGGGTATCTGCGACGAAGTGGTCACCGGGCTCGTTGAAGGCGATGTGACCGTTGGAGCCGATGCCGAGGACTTGCAGGTCAATGGGGCCGAGATCAGAGACCAGCTGATCGTACCGGGTACAGGCGTCTCGGGCGTCTAGATTTTTCCCGTCGGGCAGATAGGCGTTCTCCGGGCGGATGTCGATGTGGTGGAACAGGTTGTGCCACATGAAATAGTGGTAGCTGGCCTCGTCCTCTGATCCCAGGCCCACGTATTCGTCCAGGTTTACACTCCGGCATTGGGCAAAGCTGGCCTCGCCCCGCTCATATGCCGTCACCATATTCTGATAGGTGCCCACAGGGGTGGACCCGGTGGCCAAGCCCAGGACGGAATCGGGTTTTGCACACACTTGCTCCAGCAGAATCTCTGCGGCCCGTGCGCTCATCTCCTCATAATTTGCAACTGCGATTAGTTTCATCGTTCACACCTCTTTCATCGTATTGTTTGTGAAGTAATTTAGTACGGTACTTATTATGCCATAAACAGGGCGCAATTTCTATACACCGTACGCAAAAATGCGCTATAAAAATTTGTGTGCGATTCTGTTTAGATTGTCTATAAAGTATCGGCTATGACAGCTTGACCGGCACAGGCACCCCGATGGTCAGGCTGTTTTCCGTGACGGTGCAATCCAGGGCGGTTATCGTTACGCCGACACGTTTGGCGGCGGTCAGTGTTTCCCCGAACGCCGAGTGGGTGTTGTAATTGGGAGTAAAATAGCGTATATTGTGCATTTGAATCACGAATACCACCTGGGCCTCATATCCCGCCCGGACACAGTGGATCAATTCGTTTAAGTGCTTCACGCCCCGCTCTGTGGGGGCGTCCGGAAACAGGGCCACGCCGTCGTCTTCCAATGTGACGCCTTTGACCTCAATGAAAATGTTGCGAGCCCCGGCCTCCACGTAGAAATCAAACCGGCTGCCGCCGTATGCCGCCTCTGATTTGATGTGGGTAATGCCGTCTATGAACTGCCCGGCCTGCAAATGTTCCAGAAAGACTTTGTTCGGTGCCTGGCTATCTATATTAATGAGCCGAGGACCTTTCCAGACGGCGATCAGGCTATAGTTCGTCTTTCTGGCCGGGTCGTCTGATTTCTGTAACACGACCCTTGCACCGGGGACGAGTAGCTCCTTGCAGCGCCCTGTATTTTTCACATGGGCGACGACTGTTTCGCCGTCGATCTCCGCGTGGGCAATAAATCGGTTGGGGCGGGAGAGGAATATGCCGGGAAGCGTATTGGTGTAGATCATAGTGGGGGTATCCTCCTGCATTTGGGAAAATTCGTTCTTTTTCTGCGAAAATAGAACGTTTTCGCGCTTTTTTGTTGACACTCTTGGAAACAATATGTAAAATTGAACGCGGGGAAAAAGCGTGACATGCGGTAAGGGAAAATTGGAATTACACCAGGCGGATATTCAGGTGTTACCATAGAGCTATCTTAATTTTAGGGAGGCAGTAAACATGCAAAAGACAAAGCTTGGGATTTCAGTAGGGTTGTTCGGCGCGGCACTTTATTTCGTAGGACTTATTAGTATTATACCACTAGTGGTAATGGCGGGGTTTGTACTTCTCTTTGAGGAGAATGAATGGCTGAAAAGAACAGCGGTCAAGGCGGTCGGCGTCGTTCTCTTCTTCACCATTTTATCCTCGATCGTTGGACTTGTGGGCAATTCCTCGTCTCTGCTTGAGAATTTCGTGCTCTTGTTTAGGGGATCGATTGATTTGGCTTGGCTCAATCGGGTTTTGTCGATTGTCCGGACCGCCATTTCGTTTGCGCAGACCCTGTTCCTGCTGATGCTTGGATTTAAGGCGTTGAAACAAGGAAATGTAAAGCTTGGTTCTGTCGATAACGCGATCAACAAACATATGTAGGGGGGAATTTATAATGTCACTATTTGATGAGATTGGAAAAAAGCTGGCGCAGACCAGCCAGAGCGCGGCGCAAAAAGCAAAAGACCTGACGGAAACGGCCAGGCTGAACGGGATGATTTCTGAGGAGGAAAAGCGTATCAATAACGCGTTCCAACAGATTGGAAAAGCATATTATGAGACATATGGCAGGAGTCCCGATCAGCTTTTTGCGCAGCTAATCGCCGGGATCAACGATTCAAAGGAAAAAATGACTGCGTACGCAGAGCAGATCAAGCAGATCAAAGGGATTGCGAACTGTCAGAAATGTGGCGGAGAAGTTCCCTATAACGCACCGTTTTGCAGTTCCTGCGGCTCGCCTATGAATACTGCGCCGGTTCCGGAGGCCTCGACGGATAGCGTCTTGTGTCGCCTGTGTGGTGCGTCTGTTGCATCGAAGGCGGCGTTTTGTACCAGTTGCGGCAATAAAATTGAGCAGGTCGTTGACGCTGTGCCGCCTGTGGAGGCGGAGCCTGTTGTCGTGGAGCCACAACCGATTATCCCGCCGGAACCGGCTACAACGCAGTGTCCGGGGTGCGGAAGCGAGCTGGCTACGAACACGGCATTTTGCTTAAACTGTGGACAGAAAATTTGATTGCTATGCGAGTAAGAACACAGGGGGGAATGATAGTATGTTCTGTAGAGAATGTGGTGCACAAGTTGAACCGGGTGCGAGATTTTGTGGCGCTTGCGGAGGAATTGTAACGGGGCAGCCGTCAGGTCAGGCGAATCAATTTGCAACTGTATCACCGCGTGATAATGGGCAATCCGTCGAAAAAGCAAATCACAGGAAGATCGGTATGATCGCCTGTGGGGTTGTCCTGCTGATTGTGATTGTTGGTGCCATTGTACTATTTTCATCGGGTGGGAATCGGGATCGGCATTTGATCGGCACATGGGAATCGACAGACATGTGGATCGAAAGTCAACTGGAATTTCGCAGAAATGGCAGCGGCGTAGAAACGTGGTGGGAGAGCGAGTTTGTATTTACATGGCGGACGGATCGAGATGGTCGTCTGTGGAAGCAGTATGATGAAGGGGATGAGTGGTGGGTCTACTACGAAATCGTAGGGGACATGTTAAGGCTGACAACGGAATGGAATGAACTTTTGGAATATCGAAAAGTAGAGTGAGCGGGACAAAATGAATTATTGTATTGCGTATACCGTGCTTTGCAACACAGGGCTGGTTCGGACAAAAAATCAAGACAATTTTTGGTGTATGGGCGAATTTCTAAAAAGCGAAAATGATGGGGTGGCAGACCCCATTACTGGGACAGCGGACACAAAGCGTATACCGGCCTTTGCCGTTTTTGATGGGATGGGCGGGGAACAGCAGGGCGAGGTCGCCGCATACATCGCCGCCAACACGTTTGATGTCGGATATAAAGAGAGTCCCAAACGTGACGTCAAGCAATTTCTGTTAGATGCCTGTGCCAATATGAACAACGCGATTTGTGTGCACATAAAAGAGCAGCATCTCCGCAGTTCAGGCGCGACTGCTGCGATACTTATGTTTGGCAAACGGGATATTTATGTCTGCAATATTGGGGACAGCCGAATCTATCAGTTCAGTGATGATACGTTGACGCAAATATCCCACGATCACAGTGAGACCGGCATGATAGACAGGAAGCCGCCGCTCACACAGCATTTGGGGATCCCCGAGACGGAGTTTGTCATTGCGCCGTATGTGGCAAAGGGATTGTATGAAAAGGGAGATAAATATCTGATTTGCTCCGATGGGTTGACGGATATGGTCTCCGAAGCGGAAATCGCCAAAACAATGACGGAGAACAGCAGTATTGAACAAGGCGCCGAGGTGCTTTTGCAAAAAGCCCTGGAAGCGGGCGGCCACGACAACATCACATTGATACTGTGCGAAATTCGCAGGCAAGGACTCCAGATATTCAATAAAAATATTGTAGGGGGCGCGTCAAAATGAGCATTGAAAAATTAAGTAACATCTGGCCGGATTGGCAGGTGGTTGAACAACTGGGGGAAGGGTCCTTCGGCAAAGTTTACAAGGTTTTGCGAGAGGAACACGGTGTGACCTCCACCGCGGCCGTAAAAGTCATTTCCATCCCCCAAAATGATGCGGAACTGGCCTCCATACGCGCAGAGGGGATGGACGAGACGGGAACCCGCTCCTATTTTGAAGGTATTGTGACAGATTTCGTGGGCGAAATCAAGTTGCTGGAATCGATGAAGGGGACCGCCAACGTCGTCAGCGTAGAGGACTATAAGGTGCTGGAGAAAACCGACAAGATCGGCTGGGATATCTTCATCCGCATGGAGCTTCTGACCCCGCTCAACGACTATATTGCCGGTAGAGCGCTGACAGAGGCGGAGGTTATCAAGCTGGGGCAGGATATTTGTTCCGCATTGGAACTATGTGCCCAGCGGGACATTATGCACCGGGATGTCAAGCCGGAAAATATCTTCGTCTCCTCCTTCGGCGACTTTAAACTCGGAGATTTTGGGATTGCCCGCAAACTGGAAAAAAGCAACGACTCCTTGTCACGCAAGGGTACGCCGAACTATATGGCGCCGGAAATCGACATGTCTAAGGAGTACGATGCCACGGTGGACATATACTCCCTGGGGCTGGTACTCTACAAATTGCTCAATAACAATCGGTTGCCGTTTTTGGATCCGAATGCCCAATTGATACAGTATCAAGACCGCAAAGACGCGCTGAATCGCCGTTTTGACGGGGAGCCACTGCCCGCGCCGATCAATGCGAGTCCCCACTTGGCACAAGTAATTCTGGTCGCCTGTGCCTTTCGGCCCGCAGAGCGGTTCCAATCGCCGACGGCGTTTAAAAATGCGCTGGGGGCAGTTCTGGGAGCGGCACCGGCCCCGATTCCTCCAAAGCCTGTTCCTCCACCGGCTCCGCAGAAGCCTGCTGACGCGGCGAGTGATATGGACAAAACCATGACGGGACGCCGTCCGCCGGAAGCTAGGCAGCCAGTTGCACAGGAGCCGGATGTGCCTATTGCCTCTTTCGGCAGAGAGAAGAAAAAGAAGTCCAAAGCGAAGGGCGTCCTAATTGCGCTTCTTGTGCTTATTGTCCTCGGCGGCGCGGCAGTTGGCGCATACATTTTGAATCCGGGCGGCATTTTTGATGGTGTACACGATGTTGTCGGCGGCATCATTGGCGACCCGGCGGCGGACGTCATCACCGCCCTGGAAGAGGGGAACCATGCAGAGGCCTTGTCTCTGGCAGAGGAGGCGGATGGCGACGCGCTACAGAGAAGACTGGAAGAGCGCCTAGATACGCTGGAGGCCGATTTCAGGGCCGAGAATGTAGCGTTTGCCGCGGTGACAATGGAACTGGACACCATTGGAAGGATGAACGTATCCGGACTTTCCAGCGCTTTGACCGCGACGCGGAGTTCAATCAACAATCTCAACGCCTCCCGGACGGCGTTCAATACGGCGGAGACGTTGTTTGAAAGCGGCGATTATGCCGCGGCCATTACCCAATACAGGCTGGTCATTCAAGACGACCCTAATTTTGAACGTGCGTTAGCAGGCGTAAATAATGCCACAAGCGAATACCGCTACAGGGTGTTGTCCGATGCGAATGAATATGCGAGCAGACATGATTATGAGAGCACCATTAGAGTCTTAGACAACGGACTACGGGTAATTGAGAACGACTCGACACTAATGGAAGTGCGCATCCTAAATGAGCAGAGGTTCATAGCTGCTACGATCTCCCAAGCCGACACGCTTGTCGCTGAGGGTAGACATGACGATGCTATCGCGCTAATCAATGGCGCATTGCAAACGGTTCCTGGTGATGACCAGCTAACGAGCCGGCGAGATGAAGCGACAGCGGCAAGACCTGTGGGCTTATCGACTGTTGTTGTGGTTGATTCAAGTGCTTACAGCCACAGTGAAGATATTTTTACAGACTCCTTTGGAAACCATCATCACGAATCATTCCAGTTTACCCCGCGAGCTAACGGGTGGAGAAATCGCTATGAATATAGTGATTCTGGAAATTCTTCATATGCTGTTTATAATTTGAACGGCAACTTCAGAACTTTTACCGCTGATATTGTTGCTCCTAGCGGTCTCCATTCGGATGTAGAATTTCTGATCGAAATTACCTTTGAAGACAATCGCACTCCCATAACTTTTGTTGAAGGATATACTGTGCGCACAGGAACGCGTCGCATAGAGGTAGATGTTTCCGATGTTACGACAATGACTATTACAGTCAGAGTAAGAGGTGGTTCGTCTACTTTGCAACATAGTATTCGTTTGGTAAATGCTGAATTGGCCAGATAATCAAGAATAAACAAGAGTAGAAGCATTGTAAGGGGGATGGAGATGAGCATTGAGCGACTGGGCGCCATCTGGCCGGAGTGGCAGGTTGTGGAGCAACTGGGCGAAGGGTCTTTCGGCAAAGTCTACAAGGTGGTGCGGGAGGACCACGGCGTGACCTCCACCGCCGCCGTAAAAGTCATCTCCATCCCCCAAAACGACGCGGAACTGACCTCTATGCGGGCGGAACGACTGGACGAGACGGGGATGCGCTCCTACTTTGGCGGCATTGTCGCAGATTTCGTCAATGAGATCCAGATGATGGAATCTATGAAGGGGAACTCTTATATCGTCAGCGTTGAAGATTACAAGGTGTTGGAGAAAACTGATAAAATCGGCTGGGATATCTTCATCCGCATGGAGCTTCTGACCCCCCTCAACGACTATATTGCCGACAGGGAACTGACGGAGGCGGAAGTAGTCAAGCTGGGACAGGATATTTGCGCGGCGTTGGAGTTGTGTGACCAGCGGAAAATTATCCACAGAGACATCAAACCGGAGAATATTTTTATATCTGCGCACAAGAACTTCAAGGTGGGTGATTTTGGGGTCGCCCGGGAGCTGGGAAAGACCAGCGGCTCTCTGTCCCAAAAGGGCACATATAACTACATGGCACCGGAAATCACCACGTCTACGCGATATGATGCCACAGTGGATATATACTCCCTGGGGCTGGTGCTCTACAAACTGCTCAATAATGATCGGCTGCCGTTTCTGGATCCGAAGGCCCAGTTGATACAGTATCAGGATCGCAAAAATGCCATTGATCGCCGGTTGAGCGGAGAGGCACTGCCTGCGCCGATCAATGCGAATCCGCAGTTGGCGCAAGTGATTCTGACCGCCTGTGCGTTTCACCCCGCCGCGCGATTCCAATCGCCGACGGCGTTCAAAAATGCGCTGGGCGCGGTTCTGGGAGCGGCGCCGATCCCTGGGCCGCCGGATGATATGGACAAAACAACGTCGGTGCGCCGCGCACCCCCCGCACCCCCCGCGCCGCCGCAACCACCGCCTCCACCATCGCCACCGCCGCCACCTCCACCGTCCGGTGGAGGCAGGAAAGTCGGTGTGATTGCCCTGGTGATCCTGGTGATTCTGGCGATTGGCGCTTATGGCATATGGTACAATGATCCCTTCGGCTTCTTTGATTCATCGGAGCACACGGTGGTGTTTTATCTAAATGATGGAACGAGTACAGTGTTTGGTGCGCCTGTCACTGTAGAAGAGGGGGACACCGTAGCGCTCCCGTTCTATACGCCCCACCGGGCGGGCTATACATTTCTCTACTGGACGAGAGACCGCGCCGGCAACTACCGCTATAACTTTGACACACGCGTGACGGAGGATACCTCTCTCTATGCCCAATGGGGCGAAGTCGTCCCTGTATATGATGGACCTGCTATAGTAGATGAGACATATGATGAAATGCTTGCACCGGAATATACAGATACGCCACCGGAACTCAGCCACTTCGTGGCGTTTGATATGGGGGCGATTGATGGAATTATATCGCAGCGGGCGAGTCCTTCGGATGTGGCGGTCTCCATTCTTGATTTAAACACAATGGAGATGCATGTAACCGCAAACGGCAATACGCCTTTTGTCGCCAGCGGGTTTTACGCCCCTCTATACAACATTGTTCTCTCGCACAGTAGCGCGCGTCAGACGGCGGATACAATGATGGCGACAATGGATAATGCCGCCGCAAATGCGCTGATTGAAGGAATAGGCGGATTTGCGCAAGTAAATGGGATACTAAGTAATTTGGGATTTGCAGAGACGCGCTTCGGGCGCAATTTCGGTGATGTTGAGGCGAGCAGAAGGGGACATGAGAACTATACCACAGCGCGGGAGGCGGCTTGGATACTGGGTGAGTTGTATGAGAACGGCGGCTATTTGAAGATGAGTTTCGATTTGACGCGAGATGGCGTTATTTTGCCGGGCGGGATTGTCGTCTATGCACATAGGGGAGCGGGGATTGGCGCCGCATATAACGTGTTTGCCGTTATTGTCACGCCATCCGTCAACTATGTCGTTGTGGTTTTGACGAGTGGGCTGGGAAGCGACAGTGCCGCGCCTATTGTATCAGAGCTTTTGGCGAATATCCAACAGCAGATGGAGCAGATACATGGGTAAGAAACTTGTGTGGATCGGATTGTTTTTTGTCATTGTGGGTCTCACTGCGCTACTGACTGCATGTCAAACTCCCGTCTCCGCGGTGGTTGAGCAGACACCTAAAGTGACGCCGGTTGCGCCTGAACTTTCCCCGGTGCCGCCCGCGACACCGATCCCCGAACCGACACCGAGGCCGACCCCCGAACCGGCGGAAGCAACGGCGAGGGAAAATCCCTTTACGGAAGAACCCCTGCGCCTACATGCACAAGATGTGTATTACAGCATCTATTATTTTTCAGAGGGTGCACGGTACACCAATGGGGACTCCCCCAAGATGCCGGCGGCAAGTGTCATCAAAGTGTTTATCATGCAATACGCCTATTCGCGCATAGAGCAGGGGGAACTGTCCGAGGATGATATCATAGGGGGGCAGAATGTCCGCAGATTGATTGAAGGGATGATTCAGCAAAGCGACAACACCGCGACAAATATATTGATTGACTATTTTGGTATGGAGGCGTTGAATCAGTTCTTTTTGCGCCAAGGGTTTACAGAGACAGTGCTACAGCGGAGAATGTTGGATCACGAGGCCAGGCGCCAAGGGCTTGACAACTACACGTCCACGAGAGATGCAATGGCATTTCTACAGCGTCTGTATCACAACCGCCCGATATATCCATATAGTGAAATGCTTGCAATCATGGAAGGGCAAGCGGTGCGGACGAAAATTCCCTTACTTCTTCCGACCGATACAGTTGTGGCAAATAAGACCGGAGAGCTACATGATGTTGAGAACGATATCGGGTTGGTATTTATGGAAGACACGGCCTTTGCAATTGTAGTGCTGACAGACGGCGTAACAAACGGCGGGGCGGTACGGCAGGCAATCGGCCAGTTGGCGCGACAAGCGTATGAGTATAATAGAGGAGAATTCAGATGAAAATTGTAGGTTGGATATTAACCATTATAGGGAGCAACGGTTTAACCGGTACGTTGGTCGCGAAAAACAGCATTCGATATAGTGTGGATCATCTGGCGGAACATATTTTAGAAATCATTGAGAGCCTCGTTGCGGAAATCGTTGGGACTGAGCAAGGCCTCATCGCCTCGTTAGTGGGGATGTTGATGGATGCTTTTACGGACAACCTTGCGGAGGGCCTTGTGGGAATACTGGGGGTTGATCAAGGGTTTGTACGAATGGTAGATACGTTGTTTTACCTCTCAATCGGCGTGTTGATTATTGGCCTAGTCGTCCTGGCGATCGGGTATATCAAGGGCGCAAAAGCGCAATGGCAGTCAACCCAGCAGGCCGTATACCCTGAATCCGGTGACCAGACAGGACACACGGAGTACGAGACACCCAGTTCATGGAAATTTTGCCCCCACTGCGGACAAAAGGTGGAATAAGTATGAGCCGGGATATCTTTGATCAAACAACATATTACCGGCAGCCGGAGGAAACGCATTCCGCCGGCTCTGTCCGCGTAACGATTTTTGACGGGATAGCCGAGCCGGTGGAGTTGGATTTGGCCGACTTTGGAAAAGCGGTCATCACCTTTGGGCGGGAAGTGGGCAACGATATTCAGCTTCGCTCCCACTACGTTTCCCGTAGACACGGTCAGATTCGGCTGGTCAACGGGCAATGTATGATCGAAGATTTGGACAGCCGCAACGGGCTTATCTTCAATGGAGAATCCATCCGTAGCCGGATTGTAGAAGATGGGGATTCTATTCGTATTGACGACGGTGTGGAGACTACCGCCCAAGGTGTACTGATGGTGTTTTCCCGCCATGATGGCGAATCCGACTGGCGGACATTTCGCCTTGCAAATCACATGGAGACGACCATCGGGCGGGACAAGGGCTGTGATATTGTCCTCGACCATGTGAGCGTCTCCAAAATCCACGGAAAAATCATCGCGAGGGGCAACGCATATTATCTTGTTGATCACAACAGCACCAACGGCATTGTTGTAAACGGGAAAAAGGTTGAGGGCAAGGTTCAGCTGCACGAAAAAGATGTCATCCTCATCACCAACTCGAAGCTGATTTTCGGCGGCGGTAAACTCTCCTATTGCTGTTTCAAAAAGGGCATCAGTGTGGATGCGTCGCACTTGGTCAAAAAGGTGGATAGAAATCGCAAGACCATCTGCAACGACGTCAGTTTGCGTGTCAACCCTTGCGAACTGGTGGCGATTGTCGGCGGATCTGGTGCGGGGAAATCTACGGTGATGAACTGTATCAGCGGATACAGTCTGCCGACGGAGGGGCGCGTAGCGGTCAACGGCGTTGATCTCTACGAAAACTATGACGCGCTGAAAAACATCATCGGTTATGTGCCGCAGCAGGACATCGTGTTTGACAACCTTACCGTTGCAGACATGTTGGGCTATGCCGCTGAACTGCGGCTGCCAAAAGACTTTACGGAACAAGAGCGGCGAGACGTGGTTACCCGCGTAATCGACAGCGTGGAATTGACCGCTCACAGAGAAAAAATGATCAAAAATCTGAGCGGCGGACAGAAGAAGCGGGCCAGTATCGCGGTAGAGCTCCTGTCCGACCCAAATCTGTTCTTTTTAGATGAACCGGCCTCCGGCCTTGATCCCGGCACAGAGCGCAATTTAATGGCAACGCTGAAGGCGATGGCGGTAAGCGGGAAAACCGTAATATTTGTCACCCACAGCACGTTGAACCTGGGTGTGTGCGATAAAATTGTGTTTATGGGAGCGGGCGGTAACCTATGCTTTTACGGGACCCATGACGAGGCGCTACAGTTCTTTGGGGTTGCAGACATCGTAGACGTGTACAATCTCATGACAAATAATCCGCAAGTTTATAAAGATAAGTATTTGAGAGAACAAAAGAATACGGATCGCCATGCCGGGCAAAAATCTTCTGCGATGCCGAAGCAGTCTACGGGACACGGCTGGGCGCAGCAAGTGGCGGTGCTGTGCAAGCGCCATCTGCACATCATGCGCAATGACCGCATTCGTCTGTTGCTGATTTTGCTACAGGCGCCGCTTCTGGGCGCGTTGATTGCGCTTGTGGCGGACGGAGAGCAGTTTGTACAATTTGAGATTACCAGAAGTTTATTGTTCGCCATGGCCTGCTCCGCTTTTTGGATTGGGATTCTCAATTCGATTCAAGAGATCTGTAAGGAGCGGAATATCCTCAAGCGGGAGTATATGACCGGCCTGCGGCTGGATTCATACATATCTTCGAAGATTTTTGTGATGGGTCTAGTCTGTGCCGTGCAGGCATTTCTGCTGACCACGGTATTCGTGTTGTTGGTCGGACAGCCGGATCAGGGCGTGATGTTTGGGGCGTATCTGGAACTCTTGCTCACGACCTTTTTGACGGCGCTGGGGGCATCCGCAATGGGACTTTTTGTCTCTTCTCTGTTCAAAAATGCCGACAGAGCCATGACCGTTGCACCGCTTCTGCTCATGCCGCAACTCCTGTTCTCCGGCATGATTTTTCAGTTGGAGGGCGCATCTGAACTTATTTCGTGGTTCACGGTCTGTCGGTTTACCATGCAGGCATATGGCACGACGGCGGATTTAAACAGTCTGCCGACGAGATTGGAGCAACAGGGGATTCCCATAGAGCGCGAAGCGGAGAGCTTCTTTACATTTTCCTGGACAAACTTTACGTTCTCGTTGCTCATGCTGTGCGTATTTGTCGTGGTGTTTTCGATTTTAGCCGGATACGTATTGCGGAGCATCAAGAGAGAGCGAAATTAGGTTGGAGGGCGAACATGGGGCAGGAGAAGCTGGACTTTCAGGCGATTGATCAGTTTAGTCAGACCGTGATTAACTCGCTGGACTTTACAAAGCGCTCGGAAGACCTATTTTATGATACCGTTGATTTGGCGGAATTTCAGGATAAAGATGCAGAGACGATTTTCAATTGTCTGAAAAACGAAATCCGCCTGATCCCCTTTGGCGATTATCTGAAACGATATATTTACTTGAAAACGGGGATGGCGGGGGATTACTGCGCCGTCGATGTGCGGGAATATCAGCACATTATTGTGGATTCTTTCGCTGAAAACAATACGCCGAAGTCATTTTCCGAAACCACGGCTAAAATGAGCGCACTTTCAAAAAATTGGTTGACACAGGTGACGGTGAACCGTTCTGTCATATTTCTGCTGGGGTTCGGGCTCAACATGAGCGCAGAAGATGTTTCCAGGTTCTTGACCAAAGCACTGTGTGAGCGAGATTTTAATTTCAAAGACCCGGTGGAGATCATCTATTGGTATTGCTTTAAAAATGGCTATAAATTTTCTAAAATGCTTGCGCTGAGACGGCAATATGAAGCGTTAGCGCCTACCTTTGGCTACGCCGTTTATGGGGATAGGACAGTCGGGGTGCGTGATACCATCAAAGGCGTCAAAGACGACGAAGCGCTGTTGCGGTATCTGGCGGGGTTCAAGCAGGGCAATCTCACAGGTTCAGCCGGTATGACCGCAGGGCAATGGTTTTCTGATTTGTATCTAAAATGCAAAGGTCTGATTGCCGATTTTTACAATGCAGACGAGCTGGAACGGCGCGCAAACAAGACATGGAGTCCGGCGGACATTACCGAGGGAGATGTCGAAAAAGTGCTGTGTTGCGGGACGCCGGTCAATCACAGCGGCAACTTGGAGAGGCTATCTGCCTCGAAACTTTCCAAATATTTTAGTGGCAAACGGTTTAGCAGACAGCATATCGCGGCCCTTCTGTCAAAATCGGTTGCGGTTGATCGCTTTGATTTGATGACCCTCAACTTCTTTCTTTTTTCACAAAATGAAGCATACGCCCACGACAGGAAGAACCGGTATATCGCGTTTGTTGACAGCACGAATGAGATGTTAGAAGCGTGTATGATGGGTGAGTTGTATATTGCGAATCCATTTGAGTGTTTTTTGCTGATGTGTATCCTATCAGACTGCCCCCTGGCGACCTATGCCGATGTCTGGGAGATGTCTTTTGATGGGGCGTAACACATAGGGGGCATAAAAAGTGGTCTTACAACATCGAGATGCTGTAAGACCACTTCTACTGGTTGCGGGGGGAGGATTTGAACCTCCGACCTTTGGGTTATGAGCCCAACGAGCTACCGGACTGCTCCACCCCGCGGTGTTGGAGAAACTTATATTACCACAGGTGACGGGGCGCGTCAAGGGGAAATTTGAGGCGCGTATTATTTTTGAAATTTTTTTGCGAAAATGAAAATTAAGGATTGTACGATGGCGAAAATTGGTGTATGATGAGGGGACGTGTGCATGAGCATACATAATATTCCAGGGGGCAATGTCTGCGGTATGCTGGCTTTGACACATTCCCCCAAGGGACTTTATTACAGTTATGTTACATTCCGCTTTTTCGGATTGACAAATTCTAGGGCCAGGGATATAATTCGTGTAAATTAAAAATGCGCGGCCTGACTATGCCCATTTTTGGTGCTCCTACCCGACGAACTGCTCATACGCAAACAGGGGAACGGGTGTTGTACATAAAAACAAAAAACATTTGTAGGAGGAAAAAATCGCATGAGAAAGTCAAGAAAGATCCTTGCTCTGGCGCTGGCCCTGTTGATGATTATCGGCTTGGCCAATCCCGCCTTTGCAAACAACATCAACAATATGCACGACATTGATGATGTTACCCCGCGTTACATGCCCGCTGTTGGTGTTTTGTTTGGTCTGAACATCATGAGGGGTACAGACGCAGAGCGCATTGAGCCACAGCGTGACTTGGAACGTTCCGAGTTCGCAGCGCTCATCTTCCGTATGATGACCGGCGGCAATGAAAGAGTGCCTGTCTCATACGTGCAGATCTTCGACGACGTGCCGATGACCGACTGGGCAGTCCACTACATCGCCTGGGCACACTCACAGGGCATCATCGTCGGCCGCGGTGACGGGACCTTCGGCCCCCGCGCTACCGTGACCCTGCAAGAAGCTGCCGCCATGCTGCTCCGCGCCTTGGGCCGTGACAGCACAAACACAGAGTACCAAGGCGACAACTGGGCGCTGAACGCCTGGAGAGACGCCATTCAATTTGGTCTGACCAGAACTCTGCTGGGTACTTATGATGGCACCATGTACGCCACCCGTGAAATCGCCGCACAGATGGTCTTCAACGCACTGTGTGCCACCCGCTGGCTGTGGGTTCCCGGTCTGGGCATCTACATTACCAGAGCTGGCACCTATGGGGACCTGTTTGGCTTCTGCCACAGCGATGCCGTTAGAGGCATGGTTATGAACTTAGGTGTGGACGAAGATGTAGTTATTGAACTACTTGTAGAACTCCCGAATAATGGCGGCGCTCCCATAACAGAATTGTCGTTCGATGGGAATGCACGTCCACAAGAAGTTGGCCGCATTGTCGATGCCTTCGTCAATGACTCCGGTGAAATCATCTTCTTGCATGTCATCTCCACTGACTATGTTGTGCCTGCTCGCACTGGCCTTCCGGCCGCAGCAGATTCAGTTCTTTTGAGAGAGCTTGAGGTGCAACCAGGCCCTAACGCAACAATCGAAGAGATGTTGCTCTTCCCGAACTTTGTGCTCTACGATGAGACACTTGATCTAAGGGAAGATGAGCGTCCCCGTGGGATGCATGAACAAGCCGTTGCCTACGTCCTTTGGGATGGCGAGTTTGTATCCGCTGTATTTGCAACCAAATGGATCGCTGATCTAATGATCATGCCAAATGGTGACGTTAGCCTGACCAGACTGGAAGCAGGTCTTGATGACGGTTTTGCAGGCGAAAGATATGCAGATGATGATCCTCTAACCAATGTTGACAACGGTGAGATGGAAGTGATTGCAGCTCCTGAGCGCATCGTCAACAATTCCAGCGTTAATCTGAACGCGAGAAACACGCGCCACTTCGTCAATGTAGAGCAGATCGGCAATAATTTCTATATTACCGATGTGGAGTTCTTTATCGGCACTGCAGATGCGTTCCAGCACGCCGCCGGTACCCTCACCATTGACGGTGTGACACGTATCTTTGACGTGGATGACCTCAATCAGCTCTCTGTGAGTCTGCGTTCTATCCATTGGGAACCCTTCACATTGGCAGACCCCGAACTGCTTCCCCTTGAGTTCACATTCTGGATCAGCGGTGTGACTGGCGCTGTTGTCGCAATCGAACGTGCACCAGATATCGCCAGCATTGCATACATCCTGCGCGCCGGAGAGCGTACAGATGAATGGGGTCGTATCCAGTTTATCGCTGAAGTTGCATACATTGACGGCACAACGGCGATTCTCGTAACTGAAGAAAGTTTCGAAGACTTTGTAGATAGTGTTATTTGGTTACAAGAAGGTACGCGAGGCTGGGTTAACGATGGAGATGTTTCCGTAAGTGCCCTCACAAGTGATAACGATGAGCTTAACCCTCGGGAAACCGATAACAGACTAGGGGCGGTTCACACATGGACACACCTCATCCCTGCGGACGTTCTTGACGCAGGCAATGCTGTTGACTTTGCTGTTGGCGACTACGAACCCGAAAGCTTGTTCATTAGCAGTAACGCACGCTTTGTGTATCTGGATGTTGCAGATCGTGCAACGCGAGATGCAGAGCTCAACGGCATTCCCTTCACGGCAACCGGCACCCATCGCGGACAAATTGCCCCCGGAACTACGTTCTGGTTTGTACAGTCTAGCGAAGGCTACCTGAACATGGTATTTGTCATTGCACCACACAGCGATTTTGCCGCCGGTCAAATCGTATTCCTGCCAGGCCCGTTTGAAATGCACGCAGGCGGAACACAGTTCACCCATATTGCCTACAGCGCAACAACTGGTGAGCGTATCACGATCAATAACGGCGTGACAATGCAGGGTATCACAACCAACGCCATGATCGCAGCATTTGAAACTGCCGGTGGAATCGAATGGGATCCAGACTTAGACAATGCACCAGTAGATGGTATTTGGCATGTGCCTCGCGGGTTCTATCAAGTACATGTAAATGCACTTGGCGTACAGACGCTAATCCCGCTTCTCGGCGGTGATGAAGACGGTATCTTCCTCTTCGGTGCCCAAGAATTCAACAGCTTCGATAGCGAAATCGTGATTGAAACTGTAACTGCTGCGATTCCGAACCGCGTTTACCACATTGATGAAGAAGGTCTGAATCAGTGGGTAAATCAAGGAGAACTTTCGACAATTATTGTTGACCTCCGTGGCATCAACTCGCTCAGCCCTGTGTGGCCTGCGCCTGTTACGGATCTAGTGTTGGAAGAGGAAATGACAGTTGCGTTTGTTCGCCTCGCCAACATCGTTGCTCCTCATGGTGTAGACTTCATCACGATTGCATTCATCTTGGATGAACTTGACTAACCAACCCCAGCACCCCACCATGACCCCATGGTGACCCCCAAGTAAAACCGAAAGCCCGCCCAGCGCAATCGCGCGGGGCGGGCTTTTGTGCGGTGTGTGGGTGTTGACAAGAGGGAGCGTGTGGGTGTATAATGAGTATACGAAAAGGAATTGCCGCTTTTGGCGAGGCGGCTCAGTCCTAAATGGTTACCGAGACGCCTTGACCATCAAGGCGTCTCATGTTATTTTCTCCTGCTTTTACACAGGGCAATAACAGCCAGGAACAACGTGACGAGTGCAAAAAGCACATCGTATGTAACGTATGCATCCATAGCATCACCCCCTTTCGGGAGTGACCGGGCCGCCTAGCGGAAATTCCTGGTATTATTATACAGGATGAAATAGGTTATTGCAAGTGTTGTGTTGACAAAGCATCCCACCATGTGACCCCATGGTGAAATCCAAGTAAAACCGAAAGCCCGCCCGGCGCAATCGCGCAGGGTGGGCTTTTGTGCGGTGTGTGTGGGGGGAGTTGCCAAACTTTGTTGCGTAGTGTATAATGCAAATAGGAATTGCCGCTAGGCGGCCCGGTCACTCCCGAAAGGGGGTGTTGCTTATGGTTACATATACCGAACTGTTCCAGTTTGGCATGTTACTTGTAGCAGTTATCGCCCTGTGTCTTCGGCACAGGCGTAAATAAACCGAGCACGCCTTAGCATTTGTGCAAGGCGTGCTCAACTCCATCTAGGACTGGGCCGCCCTACCACAGGCGGCAATTCCTTTTCATGTACCCATTATACACCCACACGCTCCTTCTTGTCAATACATCCTTCGATACTTTTGGCCAGTTCCTCTGGCATGGAACCTGACCGAGGGAGTTGTGTGTGTTGACAAGGAATCACCCCAGCAACCCACCATGACCCCATGGTGAAATCCAAGTAAAACCGAAAGCCCGCCCAGCGCAATCGCGCGGGGCGGGCTTTTGTGGCGGTGTGTGTGTGGGTGTTGACAAGAGGGAGCGTGTGGGTGTATAATGGGTGTACGAAAAGGAATTGCCGCTTTTGGCGAGGCGGCTCAGTCCTACAAGAGAACAGAGCACGCCTTGCACAAAGCTAAGGCGTGCTCGTGTTATTTACGTCTGTGCCTAAGGCACAGGGCAATAACAGCTATAATCAATAAGCCGAACTGAAACAATTCTGCATATGTAACCATAGCAACACCCCCTTTTGAGGAGTGACCGGGCCGCCTAGCGGCAATTCCTGGTATTATTATACAGGATGAAATAGGTTATTGCAAGTGTTGTGTTGACAAAGCGCCCCACCATGACCCCATGGTGAAATCCAAGTAAAACCGAAAGTCCGCCCGGCGCAATCGCGCGGGGCGGGCTTTTGTGGCGGTGTGTGTGTGGGTGTTGACAAGAGGGAGCGTGTGGGTGTATAATGGGTATACGAAAGGCGTTGCCGGTAAACGGTTAGCCTAGAGAGAACAATGAGTTATTCGGAAAATAACCGCTTGCTTTCAGAGGGCTGGGCGGTTATTTCCTGTCTAAGTAGTTTATTAGCATTATAATCAACACCGCAAAAGCGAGCATTAACGATATAGCTTCAAATACTGACAATGGGCCTCACCTCCTTTCGGAGGATATTGGCTAACCGCATACCGTACGTAACTGGCAACGCCGCCTATATTGTAAACTACGCAGTATGCCTTGTCAACATCCCCTGACCAACCCCAGCAACCCCACCATGGCCCCATGGTGGAACCCAAGATCAAACCGAAAGCCCGCCCAGCGCAATCGCGCGGGGCGGGCTTTGCACTTGTTCGCTCCCATTCGCCCATAACGGTGTATCATTGCGCCAGAACTAGTACGCAACGAACAAAAAGGAGTAGATACGAGATGCGGGCAGAGTGGAAGATGGGGGGCGCTGCGGGATTGGCGGCGTTGTCGGCGATTTGGGGCTGGTTCGGTTGGCTGGTGGTGCTGTGGATTTTGTGTATGGTGGTGGACTATGCCACGGGTACGGCGGTGGCCTGTAAGCGGGGGAAATGGTCGTCCGGCATGGCCCGGGACGGGATATGGGGTAAGCTGGGAAGTATAATCGTGGTGCTGGTGACCGTGGGGCTGGATGTTGGGATCGGGCTGATCCTAATGGAGATGGAGGCCCTGCCGTTTACGTATACCGTGCTACTTAGCCCCATAGTGATCTCCTGGTATATCCTCACAGAGATGGGCAGCATCCTGGAAAATGCCGGCGCACTGGGTGCGCCCATGCCGGATTTCCTGGTGCGCTGGATCGCTGCGCTACAGCGGCGCGTGGAGCGGATGGGGGAGGAGTAGGGGCGGCAACCTGCCGCCCGTTTATTCCACTGTACCGTTTACAAATGAAAGCCCAGGTCTGCACAAAAACGCAGACCTGGGCTTTGCTGATATCCCTAGCCAATCTTCACATCCCGGCGGCGGTAGCCCATGAAGCCGAGAACTATGAGGACTACGGCGATGAAAGTCAGGATCCCAAGGGGAAGAAAATTTTGTTCCTCCAAAGGGAGGCGGGGGATGTGACCGAAGGGGGAGAGCCGGAGCACCCACGCCGGGAAATCAGCCAGAGACCCCATGTAGACGACGAAGAAGCTGAACCCCAAGTATCCATAGGCGAGGCCTGTGCGGTTGGGGAAAAATCCTGTCAGGGCGGCGGCCAGACCGAGGATCACCCAGATGGCGGGCAGATAGTTGAGGGCGGCCTGGAGATAGGTCACGAGATCCGGGGCGGGGGTCACCACTGCGGCGGCGGCACCCCAGAGAGAGAGGATAGCGATCACCTAGAATACGACGCTGGCCACCAAGGCGATCCCGAAATAGGAGCCAAACAGCCTGTATCGACAGACGCTGGCACCCAGGATTTGCTCTGTGCAGCCGTTTTTCTCCTCACTGCGCACCCGGAGCATGAACCCCACAATGGGAATCGCCCCAATGACAGACATGATGACCATGAGCAGGCCCACAAACTGTTCTGTGTAGGATACGCCGTCCATATGTCCGGCGGCGAACATGGTCTGGAGCATGTCACTCCCCTCAATGAAGGTGTCCATCTCGTTCAAGACGGAGCCATACATGAGGCCGAACAGGGCCAGGACGCCGGCCCATACGATCAGAGCAGTTCTGGAGAGCCGCAGGGCGAGACCCGGAGGGGTGGACAGGAGCAATCCCCCGTGGCGTCTGCCGGGTCTGGCGGCGATCAACCCCTGGCCCAGGTCACGGGTCTTGGCGAAGAGCAGGGCCAGAAGCACAAGGGCGGCGAAGCCCGCCAGAAGTACGAAAATGGGCCAGAGATAGTTCCCCACATAGACTTGCGCCCGGGAAATGAGCCCCAGAGGGGATAGGAGGGAGAGGGCCTCTGCGCTGACATCGCCGATGCCCCGGAGAAGATATGCACCCATTAGGAATAGGAGTGAAAGACCCGATGCGGTGCGGTTGTTGCTGGAGATCTGACAGAATACCGCCGTGGCCCCGGCAAATACGAGGCCGGCGGCGCCCATGGCGGCGCCGAAGAGGAGCGATCCGCCCAGGGGCATGTTTTCGATCTGGAAAGCGGCCATCCCAAAGCCGGTGAGCAGGGCCATGACCACATTGACTTTCACTGCGGTGAGAAGCGCTGCCGCCAGATTGGAGAGCCGTCCCACGGGCAGGGAGCGAATGACCTCCAACCGGCCCTCCTCCTCATCCTGCCGGGTGTGGCGGGTGATGAGGAAGATGTTCATCGCACCGGCGAACAGAGCCATGATGACCAGCATAAAATTCGTATACATGGCACCGGCGTGATAGTTTTCCAGGCCGTAGACCGGGCCGACCATGGCGATCATGGCGGGGTTTTGCATCATCTCGCCCATGGCGGCCAGCTCCTCCGGGGTGCCGAACATATTATTCAGGAGGGGTACACAGAGGACGGTCATTCCCACCACACCGAAGAGCCAGGCGGGGATGCGAATCCGATCTCGCCGCAGGATGAAGCGGACTTGGGCCAGGGTGCCGGAAAATAAATTCTTTATCATGGTGATCCCCTCCCTATTCGTAGTGGCGCATGAAGAGCTGCTCTAAGGTGGGTGGCGTACTCTCCAGGGCGACGATGCCGTACTGGGTGAGATAGGTCATGGTCTGGCCCAGGGTCTCCGTATCCACGCTGAACATGGTGCCGGATGCCTCTTCTAAGATATCGTGGACGCCGGGCTGGGCGGCGAGGGTCTCTAAGGGCCGCTCTGTCTTGACGGTGATGCTGGTGCGGGTCAGATGCCGCAGCTCCTGGAGGGTACCGGTCTCGATCACTTCACCCTGGCGGATGATGCTGACCTTGTCGCAGAGCCGCTCCACCTCTTGCAGGATATGGCTGGAGAGGAATACGCTCTTGCCCTGGTCTTTGACCTCCTGCACGCACTGTTGGAAGACCTGTTCCATGAGGGGGTCCAGGCCAGAGGTGGGCTCGTCTAAGATGTACAAATCCGCCTCGGAGGCGAAAGCCGCCACCAGAGCCACCTTCTGCCGATTGCCCTTGGAGTAGGTGCGGCATTTTTTGGACGGATCCAGATCAAACCGCTGGATCAGATCCTCCCGGTAGGACTTGTTGCCGTTCCTGCGCAGACGGACAAAGAGATCAATGACCTCGCCGCCGGTGAGGTTGGGCCAGAGGTTCACGTCCCCCGGAACGTAGGCGATTCGCCTGTGGATATCCACGGCATCTCTCCAGGCGTCTTGGCCGAAAACTGTTGCGCTGCCCTCTGTGGCCTGTAAAATCCCCAGTAGGACACGGATCGTCGTGCTCTTCCCGGCGCCGTTGGGGCCGATGAAGCCGTAGACCTCCCCCTCTTTGACCTCCAGATTAACGCCGTTTAACGCGGTGAGCTTCCCAAAGCGCTTGGTCAGGTTTTGTACGGATACGATAGACATAGGTGAACGCTCCTCTCTCAATTTTAGTCGCAATAGAACAGGGTTTTCAGGTCTTCCGTGTAAGTGTCGTACTCCTCCCAGTAGCGGGTCATATCCAGGTCGGCCATCTTCTCTGGGGGAGCGGTGCGAACCACGTTGATAATGTGCTGGGTATATCCCTCCATGGCCCAAGAGAGATAGCGGATCAGCCGCTCCTGGGGGATATCGGGCCGGAGGCGGGAGGTATCGGCTGCGATGAACAGCTCGCCCATCACACGCTCCCGCAGGGCGGTGAGCTGGTGAAAGTTCTGGCTTGTCGCCTCCGATACTGTCACCTCTTCCGGGTTGAGATATAGCCGTGTGATAAAGTGAAATAGGGCGGGGTTTTCCAGTTGAAGTTCCATTTTGAGCCGGGTGGCGTATTGAAACGTCTCAATGATGCCCAGTTGATCCGGGCGGGCCTGGAGGATTTTCATATGCGTCTCCAACTGTTCTCGGCATTGGTCAATCAGGGCGTGATAGAGTTCTAGTTTGCTGCCGAAGTAGTAAAAGAGCATCCCCTTGCCGATGCCCGCCGTCTGGACGATCCGGTTGGTGGAGGCTTTCTCATAGCCGTGATCTCCGAACTCCGTCATGGCGGCGTCAAAAATGATCCGCTGTTTTTCTTTCGGTAACGCTAAAAATGCTTCTGTGATAGGACATCACCGCCTTTGTCAATTTGATCGACCATTTTGGTCTATAGTGTCAATATACCACAATCGACCACAGTGGTCAATAGGGAAAACGAAAATTTTTACATTAGTTCCTGTCACCGACAAAAAGTCCAATTGAAAACAAGGAAGAATGAAGTGCTTTTACCTGTCCAAACACGCCAAGAATAGACAACCCCAGGAAAATAGTGTATACTAACTCGACAAACATCTCGTATTACATGCCACAGGAGGATGTGTCATGCGCTTTTTGGAAAGCTTACGTGCAATACTGGAAATGCACCCCTTTGCGCTATTTTTAATGGCGCTCTTGATCTGTTTTTTGATCGCTCTCGCCATCTACTATCTCTGGGCGATTCAGCCCCGGAAGGGGACCGTGGAGTGGATCCATATGCAGAAAAAAGAGCCCTTCCGCTTCCAGGCGGCACGCTATCCGCTGGATCGGTGGGACGCCGTGGCCATCGCAATTATCATGATCCTGTGGGCGGTGATCGCCTTTTGGAATTTGGGGGATATGAGAACCCCCCAGAGTTTCCACGTATTTGAAGACGAAGTGATCGAGATCAACTTGGGCCGGGAGACGGAACTTGGTCGAATCCGCTATTTCTCCGGTCTCAACACGGGGGAATATAACCTGGCCATTTCCGGCGACAGAGTTCACTGGCACAGTGTAGAGGGCATGACCCAAGATTTTGTCGGCGTATTCAAGTGGAATGAGGTGGAGAACCAACACGATATCGCTGTGCAGTATATTCGCCTCTCTGCCGACGGGGCGCTACACCTGGGGGAATTGGCCATATACGATGTCGCGGGCAATCGACTGGACCCCCAGGGCTTCACCCTCTGGTGGAGCAACCCGGAAGTACAGAGCGACGCCCTTTTTGATGAACAACATCTAATTCCGGAGCGGAGTACGTTCATGAACAGCTTCTATTTTGATGAAGTCTATCACGCCCGGGCGGCCTATGAGCATCTTAACGGGATGTATCCCTTTGAGCGTTCTCACCCGCCTCTGGGGAAAGTTTTCATCTCCATCGGCATCGCGATATTTGGGATGGTGCCGTTCGGCTGGCGGTTCATGGGGACACTGTTCGGGGTCTTGATGCTCCTGCCCCTCTACTGTATGATCAAGGGGATGTTCGGCAAACGGCTGGTGGCCATCTGCGGGACGTTGGTCTTTGCCTTCGACTTTATGCATTACACTCAGACCCGGATCGCTACGATTGACACCTATGCAGTATTCTTTATTATTCTTATGTTCTGGTTCATCTACCGCTATATCAGTCTCCCCTATGAGACGCCGTTT
The DNA here is from genome assembly GCA_009780435.1 of Oscillospiraceae bacterium. GTDB lineage: Bacteria > Bacillota > Clostridia > Oscillospirales > Oscillospiraceae > WRAB01. The sequence continues at coordinate 60,678 of WRAB01000011.1, forward strand.
CACAAGACCCTGCCGGATTTGTTCTTCGCGGGCCTGTTTTTCGGTCTGGGGGCGGCCTCGAAGTGGACCAGTCTCTACTTCGGCCTGGCCATGGCGCTCCTCTATCTGGTATATCAAATCCTGCGGGGGCGGCACTGGATACACGCGGGAAAAACCGGGGCCTTTTGGGGCTATTTGGCCAAGACGGTGGGCGTTTCCATTGGATTTTTTATCGTGCTCCCAGGCATCATCTACTATCTCAGCTATATCCCCTACGGTCAGGCCCTGGGGTACAGCTTATTTAGCAGGGACTACTTGCAGTACGTCCTGTACAATCAGCAGTTTATGTGGTACTATCACGCGGGGCTCGTCGCTACACATCCGTTTTCCTCCTACTGGTATCAGTGGATTTTCAACATCCGGCCCATCCTCTACTATCTGGAGTTTCTGCCCGATGGGACACGATCCGCTTTTGCCGCATTTGGTAACCCCGCCCTCTATTGGGGCGGCCTACTGGCTATGATCAGCTTGCCCATATCGGCCATCCGCCAGCGGGACGGCAGAGCCCTTGCCATCTTCGTGGGGTACATGACCCTGCTCGCGCCCTGGCTCTTCATCTCCCGGTTGGCCTTTGCCTATCACTATTTTACCAACACGATTTTCTTGGCTCTGGCCCTGGCCTATGTCTTCAACCGGATTCTGGAGCGGCAACGGGGATACCACCGGGCGACGATTATCGCCTTTACAGCGGTGACAATTGGGCTCTTTATCCTGTTCTATCCCGCCCTGTCCGGGATGCCGGTGACGGAATCCTATCTTCGGATATTCCTCAGATGGTTGCCCTCTTGGCCCATCTAAACGAAAGGTTTCGCCGTAGGCGGGGAAACACAATACGATCTTTTGCGCCTGGGAGGCCTTATGCTATTTGATTTTCATCTGCACTCAAATGTCAGCAGTGACAGTGACGAACCCATGGAACATATCGTCCGCACTGCGATTGCCAAAGGATTTTCCGGTATCTGCTTCGCCGACCACTGCGACCTGATCTCCTATGAGGCGCCCGGAGTGAGGCTTGCGGACTGTTACGAGCTCTGGGAACCCAGCTACGGGGAGATTGCCCGAATTCGGGCCGAATTTGGAGACGAGATCGAAATCCTCCACGGCATGGAACTGGCGGAGATCGCCCAGGACGAAGAGCGGGCCAGGCAATATGCCAACCCGCCGGGATTGGATTTTTTATTGGGTTCCGTCCACGCAGTGACGGGACACTCGGATTTCGCGTTCATCCACTTCGCGGATATTCTGGATATTTCTGGACTGATGGCGGCGTATTTGGACGAGAATATCCGTATGGCGGAGATCAATGTCATGGACGCCGTTGGCCACGTGGGGTATCCTAGCCGGTATCTGGCCCGCCAGGGATTTCCTACGTTTGATTTGATGGAGTACGAAGATCAACTCCGCCACCTATTTGAGATTCTGATCCAAAACGGGCGGGGGATTGAGGTCAACACCTCCGGCCTCCGTCAGGGGTTGGGCTTTCCCTATCCCAGTTTCCCGGCGCTCAAACTCTACAGAGAACTGGGCGGCGAGATCATCACCGTGGGATCCGACGCCCACCGGGCAGTGGATACAGGGGGCTGTGTCCGGGAGGGATATGATCTCCTCCGGGAGGCAGGATTTCGCTACACCACCGTGTTCCGGCAGAGAAAGCCCGCATTTATCAAGCTGTAAAGGAGCGTGTCCACATGATTGCACTGGCGAGTGACCACGGGGCTTACGCATTGAAAGAAAAAATAAAGGCCCATCTGATGGAAAAAGGACTCCAAGTCGAGGATTTCGGCACGTATTCCCCGGAGAGTTGTGACTATACAGATTTCGTCGCCCTGGCGGCCAGAGCTGTAGCCGACGGGCGATGCCAGCGGGGGATTATCCTCTGTACCACGGGGGTCGGAGCCTCTATATCTGCCAATAAGATCCGGGGGGTTCGTTGTGCGCTCTGTACGGATTCCTTCATGGCGGAGATGACCCGGCGGCACAATGATACGAATATGCTGGCCCTCGGGGCCGGAATCACGGGAGACTTACTCAGCCTGCACATTGTAGACACTTGGTTGGGTACGGCCTTTGAAGGCGGCCGCCATCAGCGGCGGGTGGATAAGATTATGGGGCTGGAAGAAGCGTAGGAGAGGCTTCGGCATTATATTTTTTGATTTGACATGTCCACGATGCGTGTGGTAGAGTGGGGCGAAAGGGTTGTAGACAGAAGGTGAGGACATGAACCGAAGACAGTTTTACAAAGCGCTTCTACTCCTATTTGCCCTGGTGATTCTCTGTGCCGGTGTGCTCGTTATCTTTGCCTCCGCCATACATGCGGGCTGTGTGGCGCAATCTTGTGTTCCATGTTTAAGCCTGGCAAAACTCCAAGAGAGCATCCGGCAATTTGGCGGAGTATTGGGGTTCGCCGCGGGGCTTTTGACGCTCCTGGTGTTCTCGCGTATTGCGGTAGAAGAATGGATCAGAGCACGATGTGGATCAGATCTCGTGGGCTTGAAAATGAGGTTGAACAATTGAAATAGAGACCTTCGCGACAAAGAAAACGACGCCTGGATACCGGGTGGCGCGACTTTGTCGTTTTGCATTTTTTAAATTTTAGAAAATGATCGGAGGGGTTTACTATGAAACGAATCTTATTTTTAATTGTTATCATGGCATTATTTTTATCCGCATGTAGCGGCCAGCCGGAAACGCTCGCCCCGACGGAGACGCCGACAGCAGAGGTGGTTGAAACGCCCGCACCGGTGGAAGACCGCCTAAATGTAATCGCGACCATCTTCCCGCAATATGACTTTATCCGCCAGATCGCAGGAGACCGGGTAGATCTCGCCATGTTGATCTCTCCCGGCGCGGAGAGCCACGCCTTTGAGCCGACGCCCCGCGATATGATCGCATTAAACGAGGCAGATCTACTTATTTACGTGGGCGGCCACGGCGATACCTGGGTGGATGCGATTTTGACCTCTCTGGACAATGAGAACATAGGCCGCGTGGCGCTGGTGGATCTGGTGGACACCGTGGAAGTGGAGCACGACCACGATCATTACCACGGACATACCTGTGCCCATGATGAACACCATCACGATTGCGACGATGACCACACCTGTAGCGATAATCACCACCATGGCGACTGCAGCGATGACCATCACGATTGCGACGATGACCGCCATAGTGATTGCGACGATGATCACCATCACGACTGTGATGACCATGACCATGTGCATCTGGATGAACACGTCTGGACCTCGCCGCAAAACGCCATTTTGATTGTGAAAGCGTTGACGGAAACACTTTCTGAACTCGATCCCGCCAACGCAGAGTTCTTCCGCGAAAACGCGGCGCGTTATATTGAGGAACTTACGGCCTTAGACGCGGCCTTTGCCGAGGTCGTGGCCCAGGGAGTACGCCAGACAGTGGTCTTTGGAGATCGGTTCCCCTTCCGCTATCTCATGGATGCCTATGGGCTGGACGCCCACGCCGCGTTTATCGGGTGCAGTGCGGAGACCCAGGCCAGCCCCGCCACGTTGGCCCGGCTCATTGAACTGGTGGAGGCGGAGGACATCCCCGTTGTATTCTATATCGAATTTTCCAACCAACTGATTGCAAATGTTATCGCGGAAGCCACGGGGGCGCGGCTGTTAGAAATCCACTCCGCCCACAATGTGAGCGCGGCGGACTTCGCGGCGGGCGTGACCTACGTGGACCTAATGCGGCAGAATGTAGAGCATTTGAGAGAGGCGCTGAGCTAATATGGCATTGATTACTTGTCGAGACGCGGCTTTCGCCTACGATGGCAAGGTCGTCATAGAAGGCCTGAATTTTGAGGTGAGTCAGGGAGACTATCTCTGCATCGTAGGGGAGAACGGATCGGGGAAAACCACGTTGATGAAGGGCCTCCTGGGACTCATGCGCCCGAAATCCGGCGCAATTGAGATGGGGGACGGCCTAAAAGCCATCCAGATCGGCTATCTGCCCCAGCAGACCTCGGCCCAGAAGGACTTTCCGGCCAGTGTCTATGAGGTGGTGCTATCCGGGCGTCTAAACAGCCGAGGGATTCGCCCATTTTACACCCGAGAGGATCGGCAGGTCGCCCTAGAGAACATGGACAAGCTGGGGATTGCACCCCTGCGAAAAAAAAGCTTCCGGGAGTTGTCCGGAGGTCAGCAACAGCGTGTACTTCTGGCCCGGGCCCTCTGCGCCACGGAAAAAGTGCTCTTGTTAGACGAACCTGTCAGCGGCTTAGACCCCATTGTGACGGCGGAGCTCTATCAGACCATAGCCGCACTCCACCGGGAGGCCGGACTTACCGTTATTATGATCTCTCACGATGTGCGCTCCGGGGTGGAGTACGCCAGCCATATGCTCCACCTCCAAAACCGTCAGATATTTTTCGGCTCCGCGGCGGCATATCAAGAGTCCGATGCGGGTCGGTATTTTTTGCGGGGAGGTGGTCCGCAGTGGAACTAATCCTTGAGATGTTAAACTTTGTCTTCATGCGCCGGGCCATTATGGTGGGGCTGTTGGTCTCCCTCTGTGCGGCCCTCTTGGGCGTCAGCTTGGTATTGAAGCGCTACGCCATGATCGGCACGGGACTCAGCCACGTGGGATTCGCCGCCATAGTGATTACGGGGGTCGTCGTCGATATGATTCCCCCCGCGTGGATTATGGGCTTTCCCCCCCTGGCGCGGATGATTGAATTTTCCCCGATCATATTGCCCATGCTTGTCGTTGTGGGAGCGGCGTTTTTGCTCCTGCGCCTCAGTGAGAGTAGTAAGATCAAAGGCGACAGTGCGGTGGCCCTGATCTCCACCAGCGGTCTCGCCATCGGCGTGATTGTCATGGGTCTGACCACGGGGATTACCCTGCACATCTGTAATGTTCTGTTCGGCAGCATTTTCGCTATGTCGGCGGCGGATATGTATTTGAGTATCGTGCTCTCCATTGCAGTGATCGCGCTCTTTGTGCTCTTTTACAAGCAAATTTTCGCCGTCACCTACGACGAGAGTTTTGCCAAGGCCACAGGGACGAAAGTGGAACTCTACAAGAGTATGCTGTCCCTTCTGACCGCTGTCACGGTGGTGTTGGGGATGCGGATGATGGGCGCTCTGCTCATTGCGAGTTTAACCCTGTTCCCGGCGCTCTCCGCCATGCGGCTGTGCAAACGGTTTCTATTCGTAGTAATCACGGCGGCCATTGTAGCGGTGGTCTGCTTCTTCGCGGGGATGGTGATCTCTTTTGCCTACAACCTCCCTCCGGGGGCCAGTGTGGTGGGGGTGAACCTAGTCGTGTTCCTGCTCTCAAGCGGAGTGGCCCTGATTAGACGAGGAGGGCGCGCATGAGAAAGTTTATCCTCCTGCTCTTCGTTGCCCTTCTGTTTTTGACCGGATGCGCAGATGAGATCGGCGAAGACGATGTCGTGATCACAGACCGCTTCTTCATTCTCCAAATCGAGGAGATTCATCTCAACACAGACGAGTATCTGGGCCGCACAATCCGCTATGAGGGGATGTTCCGCTCAGTCTACTGGCCGGGGACGAGCCAGTATTACCACTATGTCATCCGCTATACCGATTCCTGTTGCGGAGTGGGCGGTGCCATCGGGTTTGAAGTGTATTTTGAAAATGGCAACATACCCACCGTCGAGGAAGACGCCTGGGTCGCCGTGGTGGGGGTATTAGAACAATACGAAGAGAACTGGATCACCCTGCTCCGCCTGCGTGTCACCTCCATCACAGAACTTGATGAACGCGGCGAAGAGTTTGTATACGCATAGGAGGCTGTTATTTTGAATAAAAAAGAGGCGCGGCGGCAAAACACCGGCCAGAAGGCAAAGAGAAAAAAGGTGATGATCATTACCGCTGGTGTTACCGTTTGCATTCTGGCTGTCGTGGTCATTACAAGCTTACTTCTCTCCGCTCCGCCCCAGCCGGAGGAGGATGCCCGTGTTTTTGTCAGCAGGTGGAACCATATCGTCCTCCGGGATGACGGTACGTTTTTCGCGCATCTTCCCCATAATGTAAGAAAATCTGGCACCTACACAGAGGCGACGATGGGCGATATGATAACAGTTTCGTTTACCTATGACGGCAGGACGGAGCAGGGCAATATTCAAGACAACGTGCTGACGCTCCCAGACGAGTGGGACGTGGGATGCGCCCACGGTCACGGGTTGCGGTATACGTTGCGGTAGGGGCGCAGTAGATGTATGGCGAAATGCGGATCATACTCTGATTTCTGATTGAAGAAAAGGAAGATTCCCAGTGGCAAAAGAGCGAGAGAGAATTTACAGACGAAAGCGACCTATTCGGACACTGTTGAAGGTCTTGGGAATTTGTACCCTTGTCCTCACAGTGCTTGCAATTGCGGTCTTTTTCTGGTTCCAGCGGTATATTGTCTACACCTCCGAGGGCGTCCGCCTGGATGTCCCGTTCCTGCGAGGGATTTTAGACGAGATCCCGGAAGATGCCAGCCCCTATCCCATCCCCCCGCCGGAACCGACACCAGAGCCGATTTGGCAGGGTGCGCTCCCCGTCGAGGAAGATGAGGTGGACCCCTTCCGCACTATATGGCTCACCGGCCCCGCCTTCGAGGTCGTGACCGACTGGGAAGTGGCCCTCTGGATCGCTGGGGCGGATGCGGTGCTCATCGAGGTGAACGACGAGACAGGGCGGCTCTGGTGGGACAGTGAGGTGGGGTTGGCGATCAGCTATGATCTGGTGGGGACGGTTTCCCCGCGGCCCCTGCTCTCCGCGCCGGGAGAGGAGACCTGGCGGGCGGCCTTACTTTTTACGTTCTCCAACCAATTGATGGCCCTGCGCAACCCGCCGGTGGCCCTGGGAGAGAATGACGACCCATGGCCCTGGCTGAATCCAGAGAACTTGGAAATACAGGCCTATATCCGAGACCTGGCCATGGAACTTGCCGATCTCGGCTTTGATGAGATTGTCCTGGCGGATTTCACCTATCCCCCCAATGCGCCGGTGGAGTTAAACCAACAGGCCCAGGACGCGGTGATCTTAAGCTTTCTCACGGAACTATCCGAGGCGCTGGGCCGCGTTGGCGTGGTCTTGAGCCTTATGACCACAGAGCGCAATTGGATTCCCGCCGAGGAAGAGAGCGTCATCCCGCTCCGGCCGAGTTTACAGGCCCTATCGGACATTGTGTTCCGCTTCTACTGCGCAGTAGAGCCGGATACTGTGGAGAGCACGACCCGGAAAAACCAACTCCTATCCGCCGCCAGGGATGTTCTGGGGGAAGACTATCTCCACCGCTTTGTCCCCGGCGGGTCGAGCGAGATTCCGGAGACGGGCAGTTGGATGACGCAGTTTGCGGCGGGGAATTTGCCGTAAAAACGTCTAAATTTGGCAAAAATGCACAAAAATCATGAGAAAGAAGTGCTTGCAAATTTCAAAAAAGATGGTATACTTTTAAAGGCTAATCACACTGTTAAAATTCTGTCCGTTTGGGCATACTCTTTTCATGCGAACATAAAACATTACACAGGTAGGTGAGTCTTTGGACCGATATATGATCAGAGGCGGGAACGCCCTACACGGTGAAGTAGAAATCAGTGGTGCAAAAAACGCGGCGGTTGCTATCATCCCCGCTGCCCTGATGGTAGAGGGTGTTTGCCGGATTGAAAATATTCCACAGATCAGCGACGTGTCCCTGCTTTTGAAAATCTTAGAAGATATGGGAGCGGAGATTCGCGTCGTCAACCGCAATACGGTAGACATTGACTGTAGCAAGGTGCAGAAGACCACGGCCTCTTTTGAACTCATGCGGAAGATCCGCGCATCCTATTATCTCATCGGAGCGGGATTGGCCCGGTTTGGCCACGCGGAAGTGGCAATGCCCGGCGGATGCAACTTTGGCGTACGGCCCATTGACCAGCACATCAAGGGGTTTCAGGTTTTAGGCGGTGAGGTAACGGTCAACGGCGGGATGGTCTACGCCAACGCACCGGAAGGACTGGTTGGCGGTACTGTCTATTTGGACGTAGTCAGCGTGGGTGCCACCATGAACATCATGATCGCTGCGACCTTGGCAAAGGGCAAGACCACCATCGAAAACGCCGCCAGAGAGCCCCATATCGTGGATCTGGCAAACTTTTTAAACTCTATGGGCGCCGATATCCGGGGCGCCGGTACCAGCGTGATTCGGGTCTATGGCGCAAAGAAGCTGACTGGCGGTTTCTATTCCATCATCCCCGATCAGATCGAGGCTGGAACCTACATGGCGGCGGTGGCCGCCGCCGGCGGGGAAGTGCTCATCAAAAATGTGATCCCCAAGCATCTGGACTGCATTACCTCCAAACTCCAAGAGATGGGTGTCACCATCGTGGACTTGGATGAAGCGGTGCTCATCAAGCGGGATAAGCCCCTCTGCCGTACCAATGTCAAGACCATGCCATATCCCGGTTTCCCGACAGATATGCAACCCCAGATCGCCGCGGCCCTATGTCTCGCCGGAGGAACCAGCATTGTCACGGAGAGTGTTTGGGATAACCGCTATAAATATGTAGACGAGTTGAAAAAGATGGGCGCTATGATCCAAGTAGACGGCAAGACCGCCGTCATTGAGGGGGCAGACGTCCTCACCGGCGCACCTGTCTCCTGCTGTGATCTCCGGGCCGGGGCGGCCCTGGTCATCGCCGGACTCTGTGCCCAAGGCGAGACCATCGTGGAGCAGATTCACTATATCGAGCGGGGCTACGAGGACCTCGTGAGTAAGCTGAAAAGCCTGGGCGCGGATATTGAGTATCTGAAAGCCCCCATTGATCCAGAGGAGAAATCCACCCTGCGGGCGATTTCTTAAATGAGCGACGACGTATAACCGGGACGAAGCAATAAAGCTTTGTCCCGGTTAATTTTTATTTCTCGATCAATTCCAAAGTCAAATCTCTGGTCCGCTGCTCAAAAAATGTAGAGAACACGTCGTCGTTATGTAACGTTCGTGCGATTTTTTGTAGGAGATTCGGCGTCTGGATCAAGCGGAGTCACAACGCTTTTTTGAATCATGATCTTATCGTGTTCCGCTATGATTTTCAGCAGAGGTAAAAAAACGGCTACCACGCTTGATATTCATTTTTTTACGCACGGTCTCTGGGAATTCTAAGAAATATTCTTCTTCAAGTATGCCCGTGGCAATTAGCACAGTGCTCATCCTCCTTTTGCACCCTCCTAAAGAAGTATGCTACGACTTTTAGAGACTTACAACTATGTTACAAAAAGTCTAAACTGTTGTCAAGTAGCTAACTGTCTAAAATGCTTGGAGGCCGTAATGGAATATGGGACAATTAAGATAAAGCTGGATGAACTGATGGCGGAAAAAGATATGAGCAAAAGACGGCTGTGCCGAATGGCCGAATTGAATTGGGAACAGGCCAATAATTGCTACAAAGGTAGCATTACTAGGTTTGATGCGGATGTCCTGGCACGAATCTGTAAGGCGCTTGATTGCAATATTAGCGATTTGCTGGAATATGTGCCGCCGGAAGAAATAAAGGATGAAAAACAGTAGGTGTAATAATCGAAACTGCACAAGACCATGGTCTTGTGCAGTTTGCTTGTAAATTTATTATACAAAGGGAGAACTTGTTTAAAAATAAAGACTATATTTTTTGAAAAGTCTGTGTTATAATGGCGAAGTCTGCAAATCATTGCGGACTAGTTTCATGTAGGGCATGTGAAAAAAATAACTAGTGATCCAGAAAATCAGGCGAATGCAGTGGAAGAAGGAGGGGCATAGGATGCCAAATACGAAAACAACGGTGCCGTTTACCGGTACAAAGGAGCAGGAAGCGGCGCTCAAAGAGGTCATCGCGTTCCATAAAGGGCAACCGGGGGCCAGTATGCCTGTGTTACAGGCGGCGCAGGAGATTTACGGCTATCTGCCGGAAGAGGTTCAGATCATGGTGGCGGACGGGCTGGAGATCCCCTTGACGGAGGTCTATGGCATTGTGTCTTTCTATTCCCAGTTTGTCATGAACCCCAAGGGTAAGATCAATATTGCCGTCTGCATGGGAACCGCCTGTTATGTAGTAGGCGCGGGGGATATTTTGGACGATATCAGCGAGAAAGTTTGCTGTAAAGCGGGCGAGATCACCGATGACGGGAAAATCTCCGTTGAGGCCACCCGCTGTATCGGCGCCTGTGGTCTGGCGCCTGTTTTGACCATTAACGAAGACGTTTACGGCAAGTTGAGCCGTGGTGAAATCGAGCCTGTCATTGACAGCTATCTGGCAAAGCTCGCAGCACTCGAAGCAGGGGAGGCGTAGAAATGGCAAAATCAATTGCAGATCTCCGGGGCATCCGGGAACAGATGCAGGAGCACGTTGACCTGCGACTGCAGGACAACACCCAGGCTGTAGCAGACGTAAAAGCCGGTGCCCGGTCCGTAAAAAACCATATCCTTGTCTGCGGCGGAACTGGCTGTGTGGCCGCCAAGAGCCTGGAAGTTATTGATGAATTTAATGCACAACTGAAAAAGCACGGTCTCACTGATGAGGTAAAAGTCGTCTTGACCGGCTGTTTTGGTCTGTGTGCTCTGGGTCCCATTGTGGTGGTCTACCCAGAGGGGTTTTTCTACTCAGAACTCAAAACAGAGAACATCCCCCGGATCGTAGAGGAGCATCTTTTAAACGGCAATGTGGTGAAAGAGCTACTCTACCATGAGACAGTGAAAGAAGACGGTATCGGCTGCTTCAACGAGACGGGCTTCTATAAAAAGCAGCTCCGCATCTCCCTGAGAAACTGCGGGCTCATCAACCCGGAGTGTATTGACGAGTACATCGCCGTTGACGGCTACGAGGCCCTGGCCAAGTGTCTGGCCGAGATGACGCCGGAGGGGGTCATTGACGAGATTTTAAAATCCGGTCTCCGAGGCCGCGGTGGGGCGGGCTTCCCCACGGGGCTCAAGTGGCAGTTCGCCGCTAAAGAAAAGAGCGACATCAAATACGTCTGCTGTAATGCCGACGAAGGCGACCCCGGCGCGTTCATGGATCGCTCCGTCTTAGAGGGCGACCCCCACAACATCATCGAATCCATGGCCATCGCCGCATACGCCATCGGGGCGTCTAAGGGCTACATCTACGTCCGGGCCGAGTACCCCATCGCCGTAGATCGGATGCAGATCGCCATTGAGCAGGCGAAAGAGTATGGATTCCTGGGCGAAAATATCCTCGGAACAGGCTTCAACTTTGATCTCCAAGTCCGGCTGGGCGCAGGCGCTTTCGTCTGCGGCGAGGAGACGGCTCTCATGATGAGCATCGAAGGCCGTCGGGGTGAGCCGAGACCCCGTCCGCCCTTCCCTGCGGTAAAGGGTCTCTTCGGCAAGCCCACGGTACTCAACAATGTGGAGACGTTCACAAATATCACTTGGATTATGCTCCACGGGGCCGAGGCATTTGCGAAGATGGGTACGGAAAAATCCAAGGGGACGAAAGTTTTTGCCCTGGGCGGGAATATTACCAATACGGGTCTTGTAGAAGTGCCCATGGGTATCACCCTCCGGGAGATCGTCGAGGAGATCGGCGGCGGCGTGCCAAACGGCAAGGCGTTCAAAGCCGCCCAGACCGGCGGACCCTCCGGCGGCACGATCCCGCACCATCTGGTGGATACGCCCATCGATTTTGACAGTCTTACCGCCATCGGCTCCATGATGGGCTCCGGCGGCCTGATCGTTATGGATGAGGACAACTGCATGGTGGATATCGCCAAGTTCTTCCTCGATTTCACCGTGGAGGAGAGCTGCGGCAAATGCACCCCCTGTCGGGTCGGCACCAAGCGGATGCTGGACATCTTAGAGAAGATCACCGAGGGCCACGGAACCATGGAAGATTTATGTGCGCTGGAAGAACTCTCACCCCACATCAAGGAGAGCTCTCTCTGCGGCCTGGGACAGACGGCGCCCAACCCGGTGACCTCTACCTTGGCCTATTTCCGGGATGAGTACGAGGCCCATGTGGTGGAGAAACGCTGCCCTGCAGGCGTCTGTAAGAGCCTCTTGCAATACTTCATCCTCCCGGAGAAGTGCATCGGTTGTACGCTCTGTAAGCGGGTCTGTCCGACAGATGCCATCAGCGGCGAGGTCAAACAGCCCCATGTGATCGACCAGGCGAAATGCATCAAGTGCGACGCCTGTATGGATGCATGTAAGAAATTCAACGCAATCATCAAGAAATAGGAGTGGAGGGGACGACGATGAATACAGTAACCGTAAAAATCAACAACATGGAAGTCCAGTGTCCGTCTACCGCCACGATCTTAGAGGCGGCGAAGCTGGCGGGGATGGAGATCCCAACCCTGTGCTTCCTGAAAGAGATCAACGAGATCGGCGCCTGCCGCATCTGTGTGGTAGAGGTAAAAGGGGCGAGAACTCTGGTCACTGCCTGCGTCTATCCCGTGGCAGACGGCATGGAGATTTTCACCAACACGGAACGAGTGAGAAAATCCCGCCAGATGACCTTGGAACTCATTTTATCCAACCACAGGAAGGACTGTCTCACCTGTGTGCGCAACCAGAACTGTGAACTTCAAAAACTCTGTATCGACCTGGGCGTGGATCAAATCCGCTTTGCGGACGATAATTTACAGCCGGAGATCGAGGCGTCTACGGCCCATCTGGTACGGGACAACTCCAAGTGTGTCCTCTGCCGGCGCTGTGTGGCCGTCTGTAAGGACGACCAGGAAGTGGCGGTCATCGGCGCCAACGAGCGGGGGTTTGCAACCCATATCGGCTGCGCCCTCGGGAGAGACCTGGGCGAGGTGGGCTGTGTGTCCTGCGGCCAGTGTATCGTCTACTGTCCCACAGGCGCCCTAACAGAGCGGGATGACACGGCGGAAGTCTATGCCGCCCTGGCAGACCCTACAAAGCACGTGGTGGTGGGGACGGCCCCCGCTGTCCGTGTGGCCCTGGGCGAGTGCTTCGGAATGCCCATCGGCACCAATGTGGAGGGGAAAATGGTCACCTCCCTCCGGCGGCTGGGATTTGACAAAGTATTTGACGTAGCTGCGGCGGCAGATTTGACTGTGATGGAAGAGGGTGCGGAGATTATCGACCGGGTCACCACCGGAGCGCCGCTCCCGGCCATTACCTCCTGTAGCCCCGGTTGGGTGCGGTACTGTGAGATGTACCATCCGGAGTTTCTCCCCAACCTCTCCAGTTGTAAATCGCCCCAGCAGATGTTTGGTGCCATGATGAAAACCTACTACGCCGAGAAGATGGGTATTGACCCCAAGGACGTGTACGTGGTCAGTATCATGCCCTGTACGGCGAAGAAATACGAGATACGGCGGCCCTATCAGCAGGCTATTCCCGGCCTATATGATATTGATGCAGTGCTCACCACGAGAGAACTGGGCCGTATGATCGCAGGTGCCGGGCTCCTGTTCACCGATCTGCCGGACGAGGACTTTGACCCCGCCTTTGGCGTCTCCACCGGCGCCGGATATATCTTCGGCGCATCTGGCGGCGTCATGGAGGCCGCACTCCGCACCGTAGTGGAAAAGGTCACGGGCAAAGCGCTGGATCAAGTGGACTTTACAGAGGTTCGTGGCATAAAGGGCCTGAAAGAGGCTAGCTACGACCTAAACGGACAGGAAGTGAAAGTAGCCGTTGTCTCCGGCCTGAAAAATACTGGCGACCTGCTGACCCGGATCAAAAACGGCGAAGTACACTACGACGTGATTGAGGTCATGGCTTGCCCCGGCGGCTGTGTCAACGGCGGCGGTCAGCCCATCCAGACCGGATTCGTCAGAACTTTCAACGATCTCCGCGCCATTCGCGGCGCCGCCATCTACCAGGGTGAAATCGATGATCGCCCCATACGGAAAGCTCACGAGAACCCGTTGATCCAGGAACTCTACGAGACCTTCCTCGGTGAGCCGGGCGGTCACCTAGCCCATGAACTGCTGCATACGAAGTATCAGGAACAGTCCAAGTATCCGGGGATTGAGGTAGAGCAGAAGTACGGGAAATAGATTGAACGATATAGGGCGCACCGTTTGCGGTGCGCCCTGTTTGTGGTATGCCGAAAAATGAAAAGAAATAACCGCCCAGCTCTAGCAAAGTGTGCGGTTATTTCCAAACATCTTCTAGGCTAACCGTTACCCGGCAACGCCTTTTGTAATTACAGTATAGCGCTTATTGCGGCCGTTGTCAATCTCTTTTCATGCTGCGTAAGTGCGGGGAAAATACAAAATAAAAAGGAGCGCAGCCATGCTTTATCGTGAATTGGGACAGACCGGAAAAAAGGTCAGCATCATTGGCCACGGCTGTGAGCATTTGGACGGAAAGCCCTACGAACAGATCAAGGAGACCATCGATGCGGCTTTAGAATACGGCGTGAATATTTTCGATGTGTTCATGCCGGGAGAAGAAATCCGTAGCCATATTGCAAAAGCCCTGGGCGATAGGCGAAAAGACGTGATGATCCAGGGGCACATCGGTGCCACGGATGTGAACAGGCAGTATGACATCAGCCGGGATATGCCCACGGTGAAGAGATATTTCGAATCTCTGCTCCGCATGTTCGGATATATCGATTTTGGCATGATGTTTTTTATCGATTCCGAAGAGGATTACCGGGGCGTTTTTGAAACCGACTTCGTCACCTACGTGGAGCATCTGAAAAAACAGGGGGATATCCGGCACATTGGATTCAGCTCCCACAACCCCGTGACGGCCAGGAAAGTCATTGAGACAGGCCTGCCGGAGATGATGCTGTTTAGCATCAACCCCGCATTTGATATGCTCCCCTCGGAGCACTATGTATTCGACTATTCAGAGAAGGGCTTCGGCAGCGACATGTTCCGGGGCATTGACCCGGAGCGGGCGGAATTGTACAAGGTCTGCACACAGCGGCAGATCGGGATTACGGTGATGAAGGCCTTTGGAGCGACAAAATTGCTCTCCCCGGACCATACGCCCTATGCCAAACCGCTAACTGTACACCAGTGCATCCACTACGCCCTGTCCCGCCCGGCGGTGGCCAGTGTGTTGCCGGGGTGCCAAACGGCGGCGGAGATGCGGGACGTGATGCAGTATTTCTCCGTCGGCGACGCAGAAAAAGACTATGCGGAGATCCTCGGCGGCGTGCGGAATGAGTTTAAGGGAAACTGCGTCTATTGCAGCCACTGCCAGCCCTGCCCGGTGGAGATCGATATTGCAGCGGTCCACCGGCTGCTGGATACGGCCCGGTTGGATCCGGCGAATATTCCCGCCTCGATCCGAGGGCAATACGCCGCCCTGGGTAG
The DNA here is from genome assembly GCA_009780435.1 of Oscillospiraceae bacterium. Classification (GTDB taxonomy): domain Bacteria; phylum Bacillota; class Clostridia; order Oscillospirales; family Oscillospiraceae; genus WRAB01. The sequence goes on from WRAB01000011.1 coordinate 75,971, forward strand.
TGCGGCATGTATCGAATGCGGACACTGTGAGACGCGCTGTCCTTTTGGCGTGCCGGTGGCCGCCAATGTAAAAGCGGCGGCGGAGTTGTTGGGGTAAGTCAAGCCCCCGCTACGTTACTATATGTTGCAAACATCCCGTTTTTCTGCATTAACTCCGTATATGTCCCCGTCTCGGCTATGGCTCCGTCTTTCATAAAGATAATACGGTCATAGGCTTGCAGGAGCTCGGGGTTGAGCGCATGGGTAATCGTAACCAGGGTCAGCGCATCTTCTTTGAGCAGACGGCTCTCAATGTCATAAGCCGTCTGTAGGTCCAGGGACGATGTGCCCTCGTCTAAAATCAGCAGCGGTTTGTTTAGAATCAGCGCCCGAGCCACCGCAATCCGTTGCCGTTGTCCGCCGGACAGATTTGCGCCGTTTTCGCCCACGGGGTCGGATAAGTCTTTTCCGCCCGCACTCAGAAATAAATCCACCCCGCTGATTGCAAGTGTGCGTTGCAGCTCGTCCTCCGAATAGTCCCGATGCAGGCAGATATTGTCCTGAATCGTCTCGTCAAACAGGTAGATGTTCTGGTGGATCGTGGCGGAGAGTTCGCCCAGCTTTTCCATGTCCAACTGATGCAAGTCCACCCCGTCGTATGCAATCTCACCCTCGTACTTGGAGTAATAGCCAGTGAGCAGTTTCACCAGCGTCGATTTCCCGCACCCACTGCCGCCGATGATGGCGTATTTCTTTCCGCGTTCAAAGGCAACGGATACATCCTGTAATGTCGTATCTTCTTCTGTATAGCCAAAATGCAGATTCGACACCGTGATCCCCGTCTCAAACGTCGGTGCCTGTGTCCCGACAAAGCCCGTCGGCGCGTGGTCGGCGAAGCGGTTGATCCGCTCAATAATGGGCTTTGCGCCCTGGATCATGGGGAAGATGCCGAGTATCGCCCCAATGGGCGATACCAACTGACCGCTGGCCTGCACCAGCCCCAAGAGCACGCCCGCCGTAATCCGCCCGATTAAGATAAAGTGCGCTGACAGGAAAATGGCCGCCACTGATGTCAAAAGCGCAAGTGTCGCCGTCACGCCCGCAAGCGCTGCTGCAAGCTTGCCGACACGGTATTGTGCGGTGAACAGTTCGTCGTTTTTTGCCTCGAAGCTTTTCTTTGTGAATAGGCTCATCCGGTAGGTGCGGATGATTTCAAAGCCCGAGAAAAAGTCTTTGGTACGCGCCATGAACGCCGATAGCTTTTCCGACTGCACCACCTGTCGCTTTTGCAGGGCCACGCCGATGATCCCGGGTATGACCATCATCAAGACGCTGATTCCGATCACGACGAGCGTCACAAATACGTCAAAATAGAACATCACGATGAGTGAGGCGACAAAGAGCACCGCATGATACACAATGTCAAAAATATGATTTAAGTAGTTCTCTTCAATAATCTTCATGTCATTATTGAGCGCCGAGAGATAATCCGCCGTATTGACTGAGTAAAATTCTTCCATATTCTGTCGCATCACACCCGCAAACACCGCACGGCGCATACTTTTGAGCACACGCAAGGCCGTCTTAAACCCCAGCAGGGTCGCAAGATACAAGGTAAGCCCCATCACCGCAAAATACACCACTGCGAATAGTAGTGCCCGGATAAACTGTTCCGCCTCCCCGGCAAGCGCCATATCCAACACACGTTGGATCAATACCGCAATCCCGGCCTGAATCACCCCGATGGCAATGCAAAACACGACAGTGGCCGCCACCAGCAGCTTATGTTCTTTAAAATACCGACCCATACAAAAACCTCATTTTTATCTAATAAATTTTATGTTCGTCTAATTATAGAATAAACAGAAGTCGACCGTTAGATTTGATCGACTTCAAATATAATATCATAATATTCGATTGTTGTCAAATATCAAAAACAGCTTGTAAGTCGGCGATGATCTCTCGGATCGGTTCTTTCTCCAGCGTATAGTACACCCGCCCGTCCCGTTTTTCTACGGACACCAAGCCGTGTAAAATCAGCGTCTGCATATGGTGTGACACCGTTGCCGCACTCAATCCCAGGTGCTCCGCCAGTTCCAGGTTATACTTGGGCGCACGGTTGAGGGATACGAGAATGTCAAATTTACTGCTGTCCCCCACGGCCTTTAACACCGGGTTACTGCTATGGGTCTTTTTTAGATTGTCGATCATCTGGAACACATCGTCTATAAACAGGCCCACATAGCTATTCCCTTCAATGGCAATCTCTAATGCGGGGTGAATCAGCATGGGCGTCACCGTATGAATCGGCGCTTCTTCCTGTTCAAATGCTCTTCGTAAATCTTGCGCCCTGTTGTGCGACCCGTTGCGCCGTGCTTTTTCAAATAGTTCCATGCGTTTTCTAAGGGGTTTTTCCACGGCCAGTAGCGCAGATTCATAGGCAGGGAGATGTTTCCGAATGATTTGCGCCAATTGCGTCAACTGTTGTTTGGGCTGTTGTATCAGCCGCAGAAACTTCCAACACACGCTGGGTGACAACTCGCTCTGCGCCAGTGCGTTGATGATTTCATTTGTCGTCGCATCCTCGGCCAGGTCGTCCACCATCCAGCCCCGCACGCCCTCCATCAGTTCCGTTGAAATCTCTGCCTCGGGTACGGACTCAATGCGATCTAGCCACTCCGGCATTGCGGCAAACAGCATTTGTGCAAAAAAGAGAAATTGCGTATCCGCCTCGGTAAAAAAAATGCTGTCGGCCTCGTCTGTGACCATCTGTTTTTCGAATGCCGCAATATAGCGGCTCAGAATACCGCCATATTTCTTATACAGCTCTTCGCCGCTGATTCCGAGCTCTGCCGCCTGCTCCACGAAATGCGCCTTGTCTTGCAGTTTTGGGTTATGGCTCATATAGATCAGCCCCAGGATTTCAATCACCGGGTTGAGTTTTGTTTGGATAATTGGCTGCATATGGCCCTGCCTCCTCTACGTGGGTGTCCCTCTACTGCGTGTTCAGTATAACAGGGAAATCCGAATAAATCAACAACGCTACAAGGGGCTGACGCAACTGCGTCGGCCCCTTGTTCATCGTTATTGCATCATACTGTACTGCTCCGTGAGCGCTGCCCAGGTGAGGGGGCCTATGACCCCGTCTGGGGTGAGGCCGAACTCTCGCTGGAAAGCGGTGACAGCGCTCTGGGTGACGGGGCCGAAGATGCCGTCTACGGTCAAGGCAGGGATGCTAGGGTGATCTCGCCGGATGGCGCCCAGATAGGTCTGAATCAGCCGGACGTCATCCCCCCGGGAACCGACCCGGAGGAGGGTGCCGGGGTAGGGTGGCGGCGGGGTCGGTGCCGGTGGCTGGGGCGGTGATATCGGCGACGGAGTTGGCATGGGAACGGGTGTGGGGCGATTTTGCTGAATGCCCCGGTATACGGCGTACAACTTAGCCCAGGTTGTGGGGCCTACGACGCCGTCCGGTGTCAGGTCGAAGTTCCGCTGGAAGTCGATGACGGCGTTCTGGGTCTCGGTGTCGAAATCGGCGTCCTCGATGACAGGAGGGACGCCGTCAAAGAAGGGGGAAATGGCGTTGATCAAAAATTGAAGTTCCCGCACATCCCGTCCCCGGGACCCTCGGCGGAGTACGACATCGGGGGGAGTTTCTCCAATGGTATACCGGTGGCCCTGGCTGTCCAGTTCTGCCAAGCGTGTGACGCCGGTATAGATGGAGATGATCCGGTTCCACGTGTTCCGGCCGATGATGCCATCTGGGGTCAAATTGAACGTCCGCTGGAAGACCCGCACGGCCTCCGCCGTGTCTTCCCCAAAAGTCCCGTTGGGACTTTGAATCTGGGGAATGAGAGGGAAGTTGACCCGGATCCGGTTGAGATAATTTTGCATCCTGCGTACCGTATCCCCCGTGCTGCCCATCCGGAGGGCCGCGCCGGGGAAGGATTCGGTGATCCCGGCGACGTTTTCCACAGGTGAGACGACAATGTCATTGGGATAGTAATAACGCAAAATCTCCAGAGGGGTGCGGCCTTGATTTGCCAAAGTCACAGTCCCCCACTGGGAGAGCCCGTTGCAGGTGGCTGTAGTGCCGCTGCAAAAGGAGGTGAAGAAGGGGTTAATCAGCCCTTGTCGGTGGACATACTGATCGAATACATCGTCTACCACCTTGTTGATGCTATCGAAAATCTGGGCTCCCTCCCGGTAATATTGATCGAAGGCCGTACTGTTGGTGATATCGAAATTGAACCCACGGCTGCGGTACCACTCGGTGTAAATTCGATTCAGGGCGAAGGTCACAATGGCGTGAACGTTGGCAATCAGGGAGTTGCGGGGCCAAGTGCCGTAGACCTCGCTGGAGGCGACGTTTTTTATGTAATCAATGAACCGCACTCGCACGTTCCGGGCGGAGGTATCGGTGGGCCGTCCCAAATGGACGGTAATATAGTCGGGGATAAAGACCTGCTGTGGCGGGGTTGGCGGATCAGTGGGGTCTAGGTGGGGGTTTGCGGGCGCAAACAGGGCGGGGACAGCTTGCCGCTCCGTATCCGTCTGGAAGGGGATTTGGTGATCCGTGTCCGGGAGCGCGGGGAGCATGGGGGGGATGTCGATGTCCATGTCCGCTGCCGGGTTTTGTCCTTCCATCAGGGGGAGCAGATGGACAGGCAGGATGGAGGTCTGGGAGTCCACCACCTCTACGTGGTGGATACGGCTGGTGACAAAGCCCGGCTTTGTCACCGTGACCTCCCATTCGGAATAGGCCGGTTTGTGAAAGTTGGGGTCTAAGGTGTATGCCTTATCCGGGGCGGTTAGAGGCAAGGGTTCTGTATTGCCGTTTGCGTCTGTATGGGTCTCGAATAGGGGCACCTGATCGGCGCCGGACAGGGTGACGTGGGCTCCGCCGATGGGCAGGGAATCGTCGCTGTTTCGCACTTCGATGATCAATTTGCCTGTTCCCACATGAATACCTCCTTGACGTGAGAAGTTATGGCAGTATATGCGAATGCAGGGAGATTTGTGCGGAGCGCCCTAAAAGCCTCCTTTGGAAACGGAGGTAGGCGCAAGCCCTACCTCCGTCGTCTTGTTGTCCAGACTAGATCAATCAACAGCATTGCCATCAGAATAAGTAGTGCAAACGTCCCGTATCGCATGGGCATAAAAAATCGTTGCTGCAGATAGGCGTGGTAACCCAAGAGGGAGGCGAACTGGGTCAGGGCGATTGCGGGGAGATAGCGCAGGCGGGTCATGGCGAGGCAGACGGCGAAGATATCCGCCAGGAAGAAGTATCGATCATTCATGTGGGGCAGAAGGAGCGGTACGCCGACTGCGAAGAGTATCCCCAGGGTGAGAAGAGTCTCATTGGAGAGGTTCCTTCCCCGGGAGAATGTGAACAGATACACCAAGAGGACAAAAGCGAAGGTCCAGGCGACGCCGATGGCGGCCCAGAATGGGTCATAGTGCTCCGCGCGGATGAGAGTGAAAATCGAGGGAGAGTTGTAGTTGAGCCCTAATCCCGCAGTGTGGGCTTGGTTGATGTACAGGAGTAGCGTATCCCAAAATGGCCGCCCTATAATGACCACGGGAAAGATGACCAGAAGATACGTCGCCGGAAAGACGGGCAGATGCCGGAACTTGATCCGTCGGGCAAAGAGGAGCAGGGGATAGAGGGGGAGTAAAAACACGGCTTGGAGTTTAAAGGCCAAGGATAGGGCCGCGCCGACCATGGAGAGCACAGGCCGTCCCGCTAGGGCGTAATAAAAGCCCATGACGGCAAATGCCACAAAAATACTGTCGCACTGGCCCCAGTAGGCGCCGTTTAAGAAGACAGTGGGGAGGTATAGGATCAGGAAAAAGGCGGCCCAGCGACGAAAATCGCTCTTGACGTACAGCCCCACGATCCGCATGACATAAAAGGCCAACACCACGTCGAAGAAGATGCTGAGGAGCTTAATCAAGTGGAGGTCCGGCAGGGGAAGGTAGCTGAAAAAGGCCAGGAAATAGAGATAGGTTACATTATAATTGCCCACGGGATGGGCCAGGGCGGCGAATCCGCCGTGGTCACGAAAGTGCTGTACCCATGGGGCCAGAAACCACTGATAGTCCAGGGTCTCGTAGTCGATGACGAAAAATCGCATGGCAAAGGCACCGAGTAAGAATATAATGCTGATTACGATCAGATTGATTCGCCGCAGCAACCCTTCCCGGCGGAGGAGGAAAAAGGCGAAGGCTCCGATGGCGGCCATGAGTAGGCCGGTGATTATGTAGGCGGTCATTATTGTTTCTCCTCGAATGCCTTTATTTTGTCTTACTTGTCCGGCTTTGCCAGAGAGGAGGCTGGTGGTTATCCAGCCTTGTCCAGCCTGCGGCGGCGATACTTTTTTGCTTTCGCCCAAAAAAGTATCCAAAAAATGCGACTAGGGGGCTGGCCGCCCCCTAAGAACCCCCGCTACCCGCGTCGGAGACTCCTAGTTGCGCCGGTGCCGCCG
>WRAB01000012.1 GCA_009780435.1 Oscillospiraceae bacterium
AAGGCTCGGAAAGAGCAAGAGGTCATCATCAGCCTTGATGATGGCAAACGCCGACCAGAGGACATGCTTTTTGCAGATTTTATGGAAGCGTGGTTAGAAGTGATACGCCCAGAGGTTAAGCTAACTACATTTGGTGGCTATCAAATGAATGTACAGAAAGCCATTGCTCCATACTTCCGCAAGAAAGGCATCTTGCTCCAACGTCTAACGGCTGATGACATCAATGCCTTTTATGCCGAGCAATTAAAAAGGGTAAAAGGTATGACTGTTCACAAGTTCCATGCCAATATCAGCAAGGCTTTGAAATATGCCGTGGAAATGGATTACATCCCTCACACTATAATGGGTAAAGTAAAACGCCCTAAAACGGAGCGGTTCACAGGCAAGTTCCTAAAGCAATCTGAAACGGTGGAGCTATTCGAGGCAGTTAAAGGTCACAAGCTGGAATTGGGAGTTATCTTCGGAGCATTTTATGGGCTTCGCAGGTCAGAAGTTATTGGGCTTCGGTGGGAATCAATAAATTTTGAAGCCAACACCATTACCATTGAGCATACTGTTACAGTAGCCAATGTTGACGGTCAAAAGGTAACGGTGGCTGATAATACCACCAAGACAAAATCCAGTTTCAGAACCTTACCTCTCGTGCCAGCTATTAGAGCCAAGCTGTTAGAGATGCAAGCCGAACAAGAACGTAACCGTAAACTATGCGGGAGTGCCTATAACAAAAAAGAGAGTGGCTACATTTATATTGATGCTCTCGGCAATCGTATCAAGCCCGATTATGTCTCGGCAGAGTTTCCTAAGTTTATGGAGCGTAACGGCTTTAGGCGAATACGCTACCACGATTTAAGACATAGTTGTGCATCACTTCTACTGGCAAATGGCGTACCCTTGAAGCAGATTCAAGACTGGCTGGGGCATAGTGACTTTGCTATCACTGCAAATATTTATGCTCACCTTGATTTTTCAGCCAAACACGCTACAGCAGGGGCTATGTCATGGATAGGGGACACATTCCTTACTCAAGACGTAGAAGACGTGATGGAAAAAGTAGAATAACTGTGACAAACAACTTGGGCAAACATCAACCAACGAAAAAGCCTGTAACCACGGGCGAAAATCGAGGTTACAGGCAAATTTTGGGCAAACATTTTAACAAAAACGAGTAAGTTGTGCTGAAACTACAATGGGATTCTAAAATATAGAAGCCAGCAAACCCGCAAGTTTACTGGCATTGTTTGTGGCGGAGGGTAAGGGATTCGAACCCTTGCGACGTTTCCGTCAAACGGTTTTCAAGACCGCCCCGTTATGACCACTTCGGTAACCCTCCAGTTAGGATGTTCACCCTGCACCCCAAAATTCCATCGCTGGAAATCGGGCAAACATCTTGGGCAAACATTGGTGCTATTAAATTGTTTGTCGAGGACAGAAACCTCGTAATCATAGGGCTTTTCGCCTGTCAGACGTAAATCATCTAACAGTTTTTCAAGACCGCCCCGTTATGACCACTTCGGTAGCCCTCCGGATGATGTGCTTATCCTACCATAGGATACCGAAAAAGTCAATGCGAATGTCATAGCTGGAGCACCGCCAGGATGATTAAAAGCACGCCGCTGAGCCAGGAGATATCTGCCGTGAGCCGGTGGGCCAGTTTGCCCCCCAGGGCGCATCCCGCCACCACGGCAACAGCGGTCAGGATCGCCATCAATCCCGCCGCAAGGGGGATTCCGGCGCCTAAGAGGCCGGCCCCCAGTCCGGCGGCGATGCTATCTAGGGACAGGGCCACCGCCAGAGCCAGGGCCTCCCGTGGAGAGAGAATCCGGGAGGCGTCCACGTCTGCCATATTGGGATCGGCGTAGACTTGGAGGACAAATTTGAGGTTGAACGCAGAAAAATTGATCTGGCTCGTGTGGTTTTCCCGCCTGCGGATCCAATTCTTGAGGGAGCTGTCGCAGATTCGCATCAGCCCCAGGCCAAAGAGAATGGCAAAGCTGATCCCGCCGATGAGCCGTTCATCTATGTACATCGCCGCCTGGGTACCCAAATACAGGGCCAGGGCTAAAATCCCGCTACAGATCAAGCTCAGGGTCAAAACGGACCTGACGGGGATTTTGATCTTCTGGCTCCCGTAGGCGAAAGAGGCCACCAGGGCGTCGATGGACAGGGCGAAGACCAGGATAAGTATCTCTACAATACGCAACACAAAACACCTCGCAAGGGATTTCTGTCTTATCCTATGCCTATTCCCTTACCCTGGTGCTAAATACAAAAAAGACCGTCTCTTTGGAAGAGACAGCCTTCTTTTTGCGCCTATTACAGAACTACTACACAGCCCGCTCGACCTTACCGGAGCGCAGACATCTTGTGCAGGCGTGTACACGGCGAGGTGAGCCGCTTACCACAGCCTTGACCCGCTTCACGTTTGGCTTCCACATTCTGTTAGACCGTCTGTGGGAGTGACTGACCTTAATGCCGAAGGAGACACCCTTATCACAATATTGACACTTTGCCATCTTGTTGCACCTCCCCCCAGGGATTGAAATGAAACGAAGTTCTCTTCGTAAGTTCAATGATTATGGTTTCATAAATCAAAGCGGATTATATGATACCAGATTTCAGCGCAAAATGCAAGGAAAATTTTTATTTCCGCCGTGGATTGTCGGAGCGGCCTAAGAGGTAGTCGGTGCTGACGTCAAAATAGTCGGCGAGTAGCATTGTGTTTGAGGCCGTTGGGTCAACGTCTCCGGCTTCATAGCGCCTGTAATTGCGTTCAGCAATTCCTAAAAGTTCAGCAATTTGCTTTTGGGTTTCACCTTTAGCAGTTCTCAATTCCTTTAACCGATCAGAAAAAGTAGCCATGTTCAAACCCTCGCAAAATATTTATAAAAAACCATTAACAGGATGCTAAACATCCTATATATCTAGGATAGAAACTATCCTGAAAGCAAGGAGGAAACGTGTACATGCAAAGCATATTAGAAGAATTTTTCTCCGGCAGAATCTTCCCGGAAGCGCAATCTTTCAGCCACAATTCGGCGTATGGACGAGCACTGGCCGCCGTTGCCCGCACCGAGGTCAATTTACTTGCCAAACTAAACGACGAAGAGGAAATCCTGCTTGAACAATATACAGATGCACAGATGCAACTGAATCGAATCACCACCGTAGACGGTCAAGTTTATGGCTACAAGCTAGGCGTATTAATGACCGCCGAGACCTTCCTCACAAGCGAAGATATCATCGCCTAATTGTAGCAAACACAGACAGAACGAGGATTGCCGCCACGGGTGGCAGTCCTTTTTCTATTGCCATTGGCCTAATACGACATGCCCCAGATGACCATCATTTCAGCCGGCTTCCCGCAGGCGAAGCAGGTCTCGCCGATCCGCTCTTGATCGAAGGGGATATTCCGGGAGGTGATACCGGTGGTGTCTTTGATCTGTTCTTCACAGGCTCTGTTCCCGCACCACATAGCTTTGACGAATCCGCCGTCGGTGTCGATGAGGGCTTTGGCCTCCTCTAGGGTCTGGGCGGTGAAAGTGTGGGCGTCCAGGTGCTTTTTCGCTTTTTCGTAGAGCCCCTGTTGTACCCCTTCCAATGCGGCGGCCACTTGAGAGTCCAAATCGTCTTGAGAGATGACGACCTTCTCCCCGTTGTCTCTTCGGACCAATACGCACTGATTTTGCTCCAAGTCCCGGGGACCCATCTCCAGTCGGAGGGGGACGCCTTTCATCTCGTATTCGGCAAATTTCCAGCCGGGGCTCTGATCGGATTCGTCCAGCTTGACTCGGATCCCGGCGGCTTTCAGACGGGCTAACAGCTCCGCCGCCCGCTCCATGACGCCCGGTTTATGGGTGGCGATGGGTACGATGGCTACCTGGATGGGTGCCACTTTCGGCGGCAGGATGAGGCCATTGTTGTCCCCGTGGGTCATAATAATCCCCCCGATGAGCCGGGTGGATGCGCCCCAACTGGTCTGGTGGCAGTATTGGATCGTATTGTCTTTATCCGTAAAGGTGATGTCAAAGGCACGGGCGAATCCGTCGCCGAAGTAGTGGCTGGTCCCGGCCTGTAGCGCCCGGGTATCGTGCATCATACACTCGATGGAATAGGTCTCCACGGCGCCGGCGAACTTCTCTTTCTCCGTCTTGCGGCCCCGGATTACGGGCATAGCCAGCCAGTTCTCGCAGGTGTCGGCGTAGACTTCTAACATCTGCATGGTCTCGGCCCTGGCCTCGGCCTCCGTGGCGTGGACGGTGTGGCCCTCCTGCCAGAGGAATTCCCGGTGGCGCAAAAACGGCCGGGTGGCCTTCTCCCAGCGGAGGACGTTGCACCACTGGTTATACAACTTCGGCAAATCCCGCCAGGAGCGGACGATCCGGCTGTAGTGGTCGCAGAACAAGGTCTCGGAGGTGGGGCGGATACACAGCCGCTCCGTCAGCTCCTCGCTGCCGCCGTGGGTGACCCAGGCCACCTCGGGGGCGAATCCCTCTACATGGTCTTTCTCTTTCTGGAGCAAACTCTCCGGGATGAGCAGGGGCATGGACACGTTTTCATGGCCCAAATCCTTGAACATACCGTCCATAACCCGCTGGATATTTTCCCAAATGGCGTAGGCATAGGGCCGTACCACATAAAAACCCTTGACACCGGCGTATTCGATCAGCTCGGCTTTCTTGACCACGTCCGTATACCACTGGGCGAAATCGACTTCCATATCGGTGATCTGTTCAACCTGTTGTTTTTCCTTCGCCATTTATGTTATCTCCTTCAAAGTAGTAAATCCTCAATCCTGCATATTCTATAGCGGACTACCCCCGTTGTCAAGGCACGGGCGGCGTATTGCGGCGTATACTAGGGCAAAGAATCCACACAAAGGAGACCCGCCCCATGAGCGCCCACGCCCAGTTCCATTGTAAGCCCGCCTGTGGCGAACTAATCGAGACAATCCTCCGGCTGGAGCCGGACAAATCCGCCGCCATCCACGGCATCGTGCTGGATCCGGCGGACAAACCCATCCCTGGAGTCTCCGTCCTCCTCTTTCGCACCGGGGAAGCGCAAGGCGAATCCACGCTGATCGCCAAAGCCTCCACCGACCCCGCAGGCCACTTCGTCTTCGGCCCCTTGGAGGGCGATGTGCTGTATCAGGTCAGGGCGTTTCGGAATGATACGACAATCCGGGTGTTGGAGTGAGGCGGCGGGTGTTTTCCCTACAAAAACACATAATGCTTCTTCACAGGCTTCGTCACCTTCCACACACAGGACAGCCCCGCAGGAAACACCACATAGTCCCCCGCACCGAACTGGACACTCCCGCCGTCATAGGTGACGGCCACTTCGCCCTCTACGAGTACGCAGTGTTCCTCACTGTCATAGTACCAGTCAAATTCCGAGACCCCGCACGTCCAGACGGGCTTGGCCAGCATATCCCGCCGCTCCGCCTCGCTGGGCTTTTTCACGATGATCTGCATATTATCTCTCCTCCCCTTCAATTGCTAACTGCTCATTGCTAATTGCTAATTATATTCACTTGCCCGTCGTCCTGGAAGAATTCCGCCTCCCTGTCGTGGCAGGTGAATAGGATCACCTGGCGGGTCTGGGCCAGTTCTTTGAGCAGGGTTAGCGCCCGTTCTAATCGGGTCTGATCGAACGCCACCAGGGCGTCGTCTAAGATCAGCGGACAGGGGCGCTCCTGGGGCATGGTCAGATCACAGATCGCCAGGCGCAGGGCCAGATAGATCTGATCTACCGTGCCACCGGAGAGATAGAGGATATCTCGGCTCACACTCTCCCCCACCTGCTCGGCGCTGGGGTTGAGATTTTTATCGAACAGTAGCCGCTTATAGGCCCCGTCGGTGAGCCGGTCTATGTAATAGCCCGCCCGCTGGGCGAGTAGAGGAGAAAACCTGGCAGACATCTCGCCGTCCGCCTCTTCCAACACAGAGATGGACAGTTCCAGGGCCTCGTACTGCGCTGTGAGTTCCGCCAATCGATCCGTCAAAGCGCCCCGTTTCGCCCCTAACACAACGGGGTCTCCCAGGACACGGAGTTCGCCCTTGGCCATGGCGTAGCTGTTTTTTAAGGCATCCAACTCCTTTTCCATCCGCTTTAAATCATAGCTAGTCTCGCTCTTGTTGCGCAGGGGGGATTTTAAGTCGTCTTGGGGGATTGCGGCAAAAGGGTCGCCCTCGTAGCGAGCCGTCATGGATTTGAGCATGGTATCGGTCATATCCCGCTCCCGTTGGACGACCTCTAAGCGATCCATCACTCTGCCCACTTCTCCCATGGCCTGGAGCGCCTCCGCCGGATCGCCCACCTCCGGGGCGAAGGTGCGGACAGCCGCCTCGAAGCTGTCTCTGAGCGCATCTCGTTCCGCCATGATCTTCTCGCAGACCACATCCGTCTCGAAAAAGGCTTTTTTCAGATCTTCGCTCCGGCCATAGAGCCGCTCGTACTGCTCCAACTCCCGGAGTAGCGCGTCTGCATCGGCTACTCGCAGGTGGGAGAAGGTCTCATCTCTTTTTCTCTGCGCACGTTTGGCACGGCTCCGCTTCCGATAGAGCAAGCTGCCCAGGACCACAATGCCCACTGTTCCGCCGATAGATACCCAATAGAAGGGCAACCCCGTCATCACAAAGGCGGCCAAAGCGCCGACCACGGCCACTAAGAGTACCCCTATGGAGATCGTATATTTCTGCTGGCCAAAGTTGCCGGCGGTCTCCGCCGCCAAGTTCTCCGCCACAGCGCCTTCGACAGTTTCCCGAGCTGTCTCTACATCGCACCCCTCAAAGGGAGAGATCATTTTCTCCTCCTCCATGAGTTGGAGATCACGCTCCTGGGCATCTCTGACGGATATTTCTTCCGCATATTGCATAGTGCGAACACTAAACTGGTCATAGTTTTCCCTTGCGCCTGTGATCAGCTCACGGGTGACTTGCCTGTCCCCTTTGTTCAACTGCTTTTTCAGAGAGACGATCTCCCAGTCTAACTCCTGTAACTTTTTCCGGGTATCGCGTATATTCTGTCGATCTGACCGCCTTGCGAGTTCTTCGTGGGTCTGTAAATCCGCGGCCAGCTCCTCGCTCCGCTCGACGACCCGTTCCAGGTCCAAGCTGATCTCGTTGTAAGCTGTAGAGGCCGCCTCCAGGCGGTTTTTGGTCTGATCTAACGCCGCGATCTCGGCCTGGATGGCGGGAATCTGCCCCGTCTTGTTGTGCCGCCGCTTCCGGAGCCAGGATTTCAGGGTATTGGCCGTGTCCGTATAGGACACCCCCTCCTCCCCGGCGGAGACCAGGGCGGCGATCCGTTGTTCTAATTGGCCCGTCTGGAGACTTTCAGCCCCGACTGCCGGACGAAGGCGCTTCGGGCGAAGACCTCCTCGGATACGCCGGTGAGCACCTCTCCCAAATCCTCCCGCATGAGGGCGGTCACTTCTTGGCCGGCGTCCACATAGCGCACATCCAGCCGCTTCATGGGGGTAGCACCCAGAGCCGTGCGCTGGATGGCGATCCGCTGTCCTTCGGACTCCACCTCCATGACCCCCTCCATAGACACGCCAGACCAGGGGCGGTATTTGGTCTTCTCCGACAGATATCCGATCTTATCCCGCACGGCGGTATTGACGCCGTAGAGCATGGCCCGGATAAAAGCGCACCAGGTGCTCTTCCCCTGCTCGTTGGGGGCCTGGATAATATTTAAGCCCGGCACGAACGCCATCCGACCATTTTTCAACACGCCGAAGGAGGCGGCCAATCGTCTAATTATCATAGTCGTCTATACCCTCCACTGCTCGCCCTGATCTATGGCGGCCAAGGCGTAGCGGACCGCCAGAACAATCTTCTCCCGCTCTGTCTCGTCTCCGGCCTCGTATCTGCTTCGCATCTTGCGCAGGAACAGGCCCCGGAGGGTGTCCTCCTCCGCCTGGGTCCAGATGTCCCGGCGGATTCGGGTGTGGTCACGGATTTCTAAGTAAAAAAACCGATCTGCCAGGGCTTTGGTGAGGGCATCCAACTCCAGTTTGCCGTCGTATTCCCCGGTGAGCGCAATCCGGTAAATATCCCGCTCTGTCCCTTGGGGCAGGGCCGCCGTGACGGCGGCGAGTACGTCCAACTTGTCCGTGAGGTCTGCTTGCAGTTTGTGATATTGTCGGCTGCCCAGTTCTATAAAGCGGGTGGTCGTTTTATGTTGATCCACCTCGACCAATAGGACGCCCTTTGGTCCCATCTCGTCAAAGCCACGGCCCTCCGGTGCGCCGCTGTAGGTATAGTATGTATCCCCAGATTGCATAAGTCCCGGATAGCTGTGGTGGTGGCCCAGGGCCAGATAGTGTAGCCCCGTCGCGGCAATCTGATGTTCGGTGATGTGGTTATAGGGGTTGTAGGCCCCCTCCGCCCCCAGTTGTCCGTGGAGGGCCATGACGTGGATCTTGCTCCTATCTTCGATGGGGGGAAACTCCGCCAAAAGACCGGGAGAGGCGGCGGACACAAAGGCCGCGCCCCAGATTACGACCCCCTTGTCCGGAAGCTCCACCGCCTCCGGCTGGGTGGATTTGAATACGTGGACGTGTTCCGGTAAGTTCAACACCGCCCAGGGGGAGTACCTGTGATAATAGTCGTGGTTACCCGGCGCGATGAATACAGGGGTCTTAATCTTCTCAAAGGCGGCCATGAGGGCTTCGCCTGTCTCGTAATAGCTCTTGTTGCTGTCCAGCAGGTCGCCGGAGAGGAGCACGGCATCTACTTGCTCTGCATTGGCCAAATCCGCCAATCTGTCTAAGAGCTCTCTCTGTTCCTGCCGCCGCTGAGCGGCCTTTTCTTCCGGCAGGGCGTCAAAGGGAGAATCCAGATGGAAATCCGCCCCGTGTAGTAGTTTAATCATGGATTCTCAATACCTCCGCGTGTTCGGTTTTCCCCGTCTCTGTATCCACTGTGAAGATGGCGCACTCCAATTTGCATTTCCCGGTTGCCGCCTCGAATCTGCTCCGGGGATTGCCCAGAAACATGGAGATGGACTGCTCCGGCTTTACCCCCAGCACCGAGTGGATCGGCCCCGTCATACCGATGTCCGTCACGTAACCGGACCCTTTGGGGAGCACGGTGGCATCCGAGGTCTGGACGTGGGTATGGGTCCCCCAGACCACGGATACTCTGCCGTCTAGGTAATGGCCCATGGCCAGCTTTTCGCCGGTGCCTTCGGCGTGGAAATCCACCAGTATGATATCCGCCTGCTCGTCGGCCAGCAGTTGATCCATGGCTAAGAATGGGTTCTCCGCCCCGAAATCCATGGCGAACCGGCCCAGGAGGTTGACCACCAGAACCGTGCCGAACGCCCGCTCAATCCGGACGAATCCACGGCCCGGCACCTGGGGCGCGTAGTTCAACGGGCGGATGATGTTGAGACTCTCGTCTAAATAGGGGATGATCTCTTTTCTGCCCCAGGTATGGTTGCCCAGGGTGATCACATCGGCCCCGGCGTCAAAGATCTCCTCCGCCTGGGCGGGGGTCAAGCCGTTGACCGCGACGTTCTCCCCGTTGACCACTGTAAAGTCGATAGACCGCATGGCGATGATAGATCGCAGGTGGCGCGCCAGATAGTCCAAGCCCCCCCGGCCCACGACGTCTCCCACGGCCAGAACATTGATTTTCATAAAAGGTTACTCCGTTTCCTTGGGTACTAGAATCTGTACGCCGGGTTGCAGGATTTGAAAGTCGACCTCCTGGTGGAGGCCACCGGCCTCGCCGTCTCTGGTCCAGGGGACCGGCTCTTCAAACTGGAACCGGGCCTCTTTAGCACGGAATATTTGTACGTATTTGGAGTCGTACTTCTGGGTGACGATATCCATGAACAGCGCGTTTAGGGCCATGAGGCTCCTGGGGTTTTTCACTAGGATGATCTCAAATTCCCCGTCCCCCAAGTCCACAAGCTCCGGCCGGAGCTTCACAAGCCCCGCGATAGACGTGGTGTTGGACACCCCGCCGAAGATGAACTTTCCCTCAACCCGCTTTCCGCCGTCGTACTCCACCACCAGTTTCCGGGGGATGATCTTTCCCAGGTGGCCCATCCCCTCCAGCACATAGGCCAGGTGGCCCAGGGTCTGCTTATTCTCCGCAGGGGTCTGGTAAGAGACCTCGGTAAAGGCGCCAAAGGCGGCAATATAGGCGAAATGCTTTCCGCCAAACAGTCCCACGTCAAAGGGGATCGGTGTGCCGACGAGGGCGATCCGGGCCGCTTCCGCCGCATCTTTGGGCAGACGCAAGGTGGCGGCCACATCGTTGGCGGTCCCCATGGGGATATAGCCCACAGGCGGACGATTCTCCAGGGCCATGAGTCCGGCGATGGTCTCGCTCAAAGTGCCGTCTCCGCCGCAACAGACCACGATATCGTACTTGTGGGCATGGGCCGCTACAAGCTCTGTGGCGTGTCCGCCGTGGGTGGTCATATAGACCGTGGCGACGGCGTCGTTTTGACAAAACGCCTCCAGAACCTCGGGAATATTCGTCCGGTACTGCCCCGTTCCCGCCCTAGGGTTTATGATGAGCATAATTTGTTTCATCATGCGCTCCAAAGATATAAAATATCATGATATTTTTGACAGCAATATCACAACACTTTTATTTTATCAAATACAGGCGCTTTTGTCTATGATTGGCACATGATTTCGTCGGGATCGAAGTGATCTGCCTGTTCCGTATCCTATCCCCGAATTTCGGTGCCTGTCAAGTCTTCATAGTATTTGGCGATAATACAGTGGTCTTTTTGATCCAGGCCCTGCGCACTTAGCAAATGCATGATCTCTGTGATCTGGGCGGTGAAGGGCAGAGAAATGCCAAGCGCATGGCCTGTGTGCAAAGCATTTGTCAAGTCTTTGATATGCAGGGCTAGTTTAAAGCCGGGGTTGAAGTTGTCGTCGAGGATCATGGGGACTTTTGCGTTCATGACTGTGGAACCCGCCAGACCGCCCCGGATGGCCGCAAAGACTTTGTCGGGGGCGACACCTGCTCTCGTGGAGAGGGTAAAGGCCTCACAGACGGCGGCGATATTTAAGGCCACGATGATCTGGTTGGCCAGCTTTGCGGTATTACCGGCGCCGATGCCGCCGCAGTATACGGTGGAAGCGCCCATGGCCATTAAGATATCGTAAACTTGGTGAAACACGGCCTCGCAACCGCCCACCATAATAGATAGGGTGCCGTCTATGGCTTTCGGTTCGCCGCCGGATACGGGGGCGTCCAGCATGGCGACGCCTTTTTCAGCACAGGCGGCGTGGATTTTCTGCGCTATATCGGGTGCGATAGAGGACATATCCACCAGGACTGCACCCGCCTGCGCCGCTTCAAGCAGGCCGCCTGTACCCAGGACAACTTCCTCAACTTCCGGGCCATTTGGCAGCATCGTGATAATGAGTTTGCATTGCCTCGCCACCTCTGAGACGGAGATGGCGGCCTCGGCCCCCGCTGTGGCCGCCGCCTCTATACGTGCTGCGACAATATCATAAGCCAAAATTTCATGCCCTGCTTTTAAGAGATTTTTTACCATTGGGCTGCCCATTATGCCGAGTCCAATAAATCCAATTTTCATACGATCACATCCCTCTGCGTATTTACAAAAGTGTAGCATAAATTTAATTGACACACAACCTGTGCCGTGCTATAGTTTTGCTAGAAAATTGTATTTGAAAAAAGAGATGGGAAGGGAGGGCGTGGGTGCGTGCCGAGCGTGAAGAACGGAAAAAATATTTGAAATAAGGGAGAATATTAACATGACAGGAATTGGACTTATTATTGTATTTCTAATCTCAATCGTCATTATGATTTTGGCGATCTCTAAGTTAAAACTCCATCCGTTTTTGGCAATCATGGGTATCGCCGTTATCCTTGGGTTTGTGGCGGGCATCCCAATTATGGATCAGGTAGCCGACGGAGAAATCCAACAGCGGGGTATCGTCTGGGTTGTCGGCCAAGGATTCCAGACCATATTTGCGGGCATTGGGATTGTAATCATCTTAGGTGCGCTCATCGGCAGCATTTTGGAGGCCACGGGCGGTGCGTTTAAAATCGCCGACATGATTATCCGCCTGTTGGGGAAAGCCAGCCCCACGTTGGCCGTAATCGTCATGGGCTGGGTCGTATCCATCCCTGTGTTCTGCGACAGCGGATTTGTTATCATCAACCCGGTCAGGCGCTCTATTGTAAAACGTACCGGTGTGAGCGGCGTCGCCACGGCTGTGGGCCTGGGCGCCGGTCTCTACACCTCCCATGTCTTAGTGCCGCTGACCCCCGGCCCTCTCGCCGCCGCCGATATCCTCGGCATGGGCGACTTTTTGATTACGGTCATGTGGGTGTCTGTGATCGTGTCCATCCCCTCGCTGATCGCCGTCTATTTCTGGTCTGTGTGGCGCGGGAAGAAAGACCAGTCTGAAGAAGATCTGGCCATCCAGCAAGACGAGACCGTGAAATCCTACGATGAACTGGTAAAAGAGTTTGGCGGGCTACCCAACGGTTTCTTGTCCTTAGCGCCCATTCTCATGCCGATTCTGTTCATGGCCATCGGCTCCATTGCAGGCATTGGTGCCGTTGCGGATTTTTTCCGCTTGGAAGGCACTGCCTTCACCGTCCTCAGATTCCTGGGGACGCCCATTGTGGCCCTCACCATCGGCTTCTTGTTCGCCGTGCTGCTCTTGGCAATTACTAAGAAGATGGAGAAATTTAACGGGCTGACCAATGACACCTTGAAGATGCTGGGGCCGATTCTCTTCATCACCGCCGCCGGTGCCACCCTGGGCCGCATTATCACGGAATCTGACATGATGCCGTTTATCGAGGCAAATGCCGGTGCACTGGTATGGATGGGTCTATTCTTCCCCTTCTTTGTATCCGCCATTATCAAGACCGCACAGGGGTCGTCCACGGTGGCTATGATTGTCACTGCGAATATTATGGTGCCGCTAATGGCCAGCATGGGCTTTACCTCTCACATCGCCATTGCGCTCACCGTAATGGCAATTGGCGCCGGCTCTATGATGGCTTCCCACGCAAACGATTCCTATTTCTGGGTGGTGAACAACCTCTCGGGCCAGACGCCGCAACAGGGCTATAAAAACTGGACCTCTATGACAGTGGTGCAGGGCTTTGCGTGTATGGCGGGCATCTTTGCGTTCTACCTGATCTATTCGCTAATCGCGGGCTAATTTGGGGGTGTTTCAATGAACATTCACAGTGATGCACAAGGGATGATCCAACGTATCATCGCCGACAATATGCCCCAGCAGGCCGTGGAGAACGCCCTGGCCGCCCACGCCTTTACGGGTAATATATACCTGGTGTCCATCGGCAAGGCGGCGTGGACCATGGCGGAAAAAGCCGCAGATTTTCTGGGGGATCGCCTGGTACAAGGGATCGTGATCACGAAATACGAGCACGCCCAGGGGCCGCTGCCCCGTATAGAGGTCTATGAGGCGGGGCACCCCGTGGCCGATGAAAATACCATCGCCGCCACCCAGAAGTGTATCGATATGGTGCAGGGCCTGGGTGCCGGAGACGAACTGCTGTTTCTGGTATCCGGCGGCGGCTCGGCCCTGTTTGAAGCGCCTCTGGAGGGGATCGGCCTGGGGGACATACAAAATGTCACCAATCAACTCTTGGCCAGCGGTGCCGACATTGTGGAGATCAATATGATCCGCAAGCGGTTTTCCGCTGTGAAGGCGGGGCGCTTTGCCCAGCTGGCGGCCCCGGCCAAGGTATTCGCCATCATCCTCTCTGACGTATTGGGAGACCGCCTGGACTCCATCGCATCGGGGCCCGCCGTGTCGGATCACTCGACGATTGAAGATGCGGCGAGAGTGGCGGAGAAATACAACCTCCAGATGAGCGAGCTGCAGCGGGAATATCTATTGCAGGAGACGCCCAAAGCCATCGACAATGTAAAAACAGTCATTACCGGCAGTGTGCGTACCCTCTGTGACGCCGCCGCCAAAGCCGCTGAATCGTTGGGCTATACGCCTATCGTGCTGACTACCATCAAGAACTGTGAGGCCAGCGAGGCGGGGCGGCTGCTGGCATCCATTGCGGCGGATACCCATGCCGGGCGGAACTCGTTCCAGAGACCCTGCGCCATCATAACGGGCGGTGAGACCGTTGTCACCGTCAAGGGCGACGGCAAAGGTGGCCGCAATCAGGAGATCGCCTTAGCCGCCGCAAAAGGGATCGTGGGGCTGGAGGATGTCCTGATCTTCAGCCTGGGCTCCGACGGCACCGACGGCCCCACAGACGCCGCCGGCGGCATTGTAGACGGCACCACCGCCGGGAAGCTAAAAGCCCAGGGCCTGGATATCGACAAAGTCCTGGCCAGTAACGACTCCTACAACGCCCTGGCCGCAATCGATAGCCTAATTATCACGGGGCCTACAGGGACAAATGTGAATGATGTGAGTGTGGTTCTCTGCGACTAAGTTGCATCGTTCGTCAAAATTGCGATAAATCCGAACCCGTGCCGCCCGGCACGGGTTCGGATTTGTCCGTTCCGGCATTGAAAAACCGCGGATTTCTTGGTATACTGTGGAAAAGCGAGAACTTTGAATCACTCGAAATTAGGATGAGCAATAGCGCCGCAGACAGATGGTTTGAAAGACCATATAGAAAAAATATACCTGGAGGGAATAGACAATGGGCATAGAGAGAGTCAGCACAATCCTAAAAATGGCCGATGAGGCCAATACCTCGGCAATCGCATTCAACTGCCTCGATTACAGCATGGTAAAAAGCGTTATCACAGTGGCAGAGGAGTTAAATAAGCCTGTCATCTGTATGCTTTATCCCAATGATGTGCTCTTGCATCGCTGGACGGAGCCGGCCGTGTTCGCCGCCATGGTCAGAGCGTTGGCGAAAGACGTAAAGGTACCGATCGGTCTGCACTTAGACCATAGTAGCGATTTTGAATATATCGTCGCCGCAATCCGTGACGGGTTTAGCTCTGTGATGTATGACGGCTCGGCGTTGTCTCTTGCGGAAAATATCGCAAACACGAGAGAAGTCGTCAAAGTGGCCCATGTCCTCGGCGCAGATGTGGAGGCCGAGCTCGGACAGGTTGGATTTGCAGATACCGTCGCCGATCAGTCGAATATAGACATGTATACAAAACCGGAAGTTGTAAAGGCCTTCCACGAGGAGACGGGATGCGACTCTGTCGCCATCTCCATCGGCAGCGCCCACGGCTTCTACAAGGAGACCCCACGACTGGATATTGAGCGGCTAAAGGCGATCAATGCGGCAACGGATGTCCCCCTGGTACTACACGGGGGCAGTGGCATCCCCGAGGATCAGCTGGAGGTCGCTTTTAGAGAGGGGATCAACAAGTTCAATGTCGGCACAGAATTCTTCTGGCTGTACTATGAGACCATAAAACAACAGGCCACGAAAGAGGGCAGTGTGTTACACGATTTACCGAGCGCGATCCAAGAAAAGCTGCGTGAATACCTGCGGACAAAAATGCAGTTGTGTAAGATGTAATAAAAAGCCCCCGCAATGCAAAATTGCAGGGGCTTTCCCCTATTTCCATCGAAATCCTTGACAAAACATTTTTCCAGTGGTACTCTTTTCGAGGACACATCGTTAAAAAGTAAATCGTGCGGGAAGAGTAGGGGGCAGTGTTATGACCTTTGTTGTAGTACATGTTGATTATCAGTCTGCCATACACCGAGAGGCCCACGATAAAGTTGTATCTTTTTTGAATCGGACATCAAGACAATTGGGACAATAGCGGGAACATTACGCCATTGTCTTTTTTTATTGAAAACAACACATGGAGGGGTCAAATGAAAACTTTGGTCGGCGTAATCATGGGGAGCACTTCGGATTTAGAGACAATGGATCTCGCCTGCGCGGTATTAGAAGCGTTAGAGATCCCCTACGAAAAAAAAGTCGTATCGGCCCACCGCACCCCGGAATACATGGTGGAGTATGCGAAATCAGCGGCCTCCAGGGGCTTAAAGGTCATTATAGCGGGCGCGGGGGGCGCGGCCCATCTGCCGGGGATGGTGGCGGCGTGTACAAACTTGCCCGTCATCGGCGTACCTGTCCAGTCGAAGGCGCTCCGCGGGATGGATTCCCTCTTATCCATCGTCCAGATGCCGGCCGGCACCCCAGTGGCGACCATGGCCATCGGCGCAGCCGGAGCGACCAACGCCGGGCTCCTCGCGGCGCAAATCTTGGCGGCATCGGATGAAGCCCTCTATCAAAAACTGCAAGACCGTCGCGCACGTATCCAAAAATCCGTATTAGAAAGCGAAGTGTAAGCATGAACAGGACAATTATGCCCTACCAGACCATCGGGATCATCGGCGGCGGACAACTGGGCCGTATGATGTGCCTCGCCGCCAAAGCCATGGGATACTACGTAGCCGTACTGGACCCCACCCCAAACTGCCCCGCCGGACAGGTGGCTGATACGGAGATCACAGCGGCATATAACGATCTGGCGGCCATCAAACAACTGGCGGCCATCAGCGACGTGATCACATATGAGTTTGAGAACATCGACTACGACGCCCTGACCTATCTGGAGCAAAATGCCTATCTGCCCCAGGGCAGCGGCGTATTGAATATCACACAGCACCGCTATCGGGAGAAGAAAGCCATCTCCGACCTGGGGATTCCAGTAGCGGACTTCCACCTGATCGACAGCGTAGAGGCCCTGGCGAAACACGTCTCCTATCCCAGAGTGTTAAAGACGACGACGGGAGGATATGACGGGAAGGGGCAGATTGTTTTAAGATCAGAGGCCGATCTGGACAAAGCCAGGGCGCTCGTGGCGGAGAATGAATGCATCTTGGAGAAATTCATGCACTTCTCAAAAGAAATCTCTGTGATGATCACCCGCAGTACAGCGGGGGAGACGGCGGTGTTCCCCGTCTCTGAAAATATCCACATGAACAATATTCTGCATCTGAGCATCGTCCCCGCCCGAATCTCCAAAGAAGTGGAGGCCGAGGCGATTGACTGTGCAAAAAAAATCGCAGAGCGCCTGGACGCCATCGGCGTACTCGCCATCGAAATGTTCGTCGTAGATGAAAAAATCTATATCAATGAACTGGCGCCCCGCCCCCACAACTCCGGCCACTATACGATTGACGCCTGTCTCACCAGCCAGTTTGAACAGCACATCCGGGCCGTGTGCGGCGTGCCGCTGGGGGATACGACCCTCCACACCCCCGTTGTGATGGTAAATATTTTAGGCGACCATATGGATCAGCAAAACATGCAAAACCTGGCGCCCTATCTGCCCCTGTTCCCCGCCGGAAAAATCCACCTCTACGGAAAGGCCCAGGCGGTGGACAAGCGGAAAATGGGCCATATAAACATTTTGGGCGATATCGACGCCACCCTAAAGGCCATAGACGAGACGAAGATTTGGAACTAGTTTGAAGGAGGAAACTATGTACGAAGTAAAGGTATTTGTTACGCTGAAAGAGAGTATCATAGACCCCGCCGGTACGGCTGTGAAAGATGCACTGCACAGATTGGACTTTGCAGAAGTGCAGACTGTGCGGGTGGAGAAAATGATCCGCATGACCATAGCGTCCACCGATGAGATTGAGGCCCGCATCGAGGCCATGTGCAAAGCGCTCCTGGTCAACACAGTCATGGAAGACTATCGCTATGAGATAGAGAAAATTTCGTGAAAGGAGCAACTTCATCCATGAAATTTGCAGTCGTTGTATTTCCCGGCTCCACCGGCGATGCAGATATGGCCCACGCCATCAGAGATGTATTGGGCTGTGACGCAGACTATGTCCGGCACGATGGGAGCACACTGGACGGGTTTGACGCCATCGTGCTGCCCGGCGGGTTCTCCTACGGAGATTATTTAAGATGCGGCGCCTTGGCCGGCGTATCCGCTATTATCCCCGCCATCAAAGCGGCGGCGGACGCATCAAAGCCGATTTTAGGCGTGGGCAACGGATTTCAAATCTTGACGGAAATCGGCCTCCTGCCGGGGGCGCTGATCCGGAATCGGGACACGAAATTCATCTGCGGCCCTGCGGTCTTGACCGTAGAGAACGCAGATATCGGATTCACAAACAAGTACAATCCAAGAGAGACTATCACGCTCCCGATTGCCCACGGATGGGGCAGTTATTACGCAGACGAGAACACCCTGGCGACGCTAAAAGCAAATAACCGGATTGTATTCACCTATCAGGACAACCCCGATGGGAGCGCCGAGAACATTGCGGGCATTGTGAGCGAGGGCGGCAACGTCCTGGGTATGATGCCCCACCCGGAGCGGGCAGTGGAGCGGCTTCTCGGCTCTGACGACGGGTTGCGGCTGTTCCAGTCGATTTTACAAACATGGAGGGCGGGCGTATGATATCTCCTTTGGAAATGGAACAATCCCGGCTCTACACCCAAATGGGCATGACAGATGACGAGTTTCAGCTTGTAAAGGACAGTTTAGGGCGGCTTCCCAACTATACAGAACTTGGGCTCTTCTCCGTCATGTGGTCGGAACACTGTTCGTACAAAAACTCAAAAGTCCTGTTGCGTCAATTCCCCACCAGAGGTGAGCGGGTGCTCCAGGGTCCGGGCGAGGGGGCCGGAATCGTGGATATCGGCGACGGCCTCGCGGTTGTGTTTAAACTGGAGTCCCACAACCACCCCTCGGCGGTGGAACCCTTTGAGGGGGCCGCCACAGGGGTCGGCGGGATTCTGCGGGACGTGTTTTCCATGGGCGCGCGTCCCATTGCCATCTTGAGTTCTATGCGGTTTGGAGAACTGACGACAAAGCGGACGAAATACCTGTTTGAACAGGCCGTGGCGGGCAGTGCGGCCTATGCAAACGCCATCGGCGTCCCCATCGCCGGGGGCGACACCCAGTTTGACGACTGCTACGCCTCCAATCCCCTGGTCAACGTCATGTGTGTCGGCCTCATTCGCCACGCGGACATTAAAAAAGGCGTGGCGGAGGGCGTGGGTAACACGGTGATGTACGTGGGCGCCCCCACGGGAAGAGATGGCATCCACGGTGCTACCTTTGCCAGCACCGAACTCTCGGACGAGTCGGAACAAGAGAGTCCCAACGTCCAGGCGGGGGACCCCTTCGTGGAAAAACGCCTCATGGAGGCCTGTCTGGAAGTGATGCAGAGCACGGCCCTTGTGGGCATCCAAGACATGGGGGCGGCGGGGCTCATCTCCTCCTCCTCTGAAATGGCTTCCAAGGCCGGCACGGGGATTGAGCTGCATTTAGATCAAGTCCCCCAGAGAGAACCGAATATGACCCCTTACGAGATGATGCTAAGCGAATCCCAGGAGCGGATGCTCTTAGTCGTGGCGCGGGGGCGGGAAGCGGAAGTGGCGGCGTTATTCACAAAATACGACCTAGACGCCGTCGCCATCGGTCAAGTGACAGGGGATGGCATGGTCCGCCTCATCCACAAGAATGAAGTCTGCGCCGAAGTCCCGGCGGATGCCCTGGCCAAATCCGCACCGGAGTACCACAAGCCGTCGCAGGAGGCGGCATACTATCGGGCGCAACAAGATATCCAGGCAGAGATTGCACCCATTACGGATTACGGTCAAACCCTGCTGGATCTGTTGGCCCAGCCCACTATAGCGAGTAAGCGCTGGATTTCCCATCAGTGCGATTATATGGTCGGCACCAATACGGTGCTGCCCCCGGGGTCAGACGGCGCGGTATTGCGCATTCGCGGCACGGACAAGGCCATCTCCATGGCGGTGGACTGTAACGCCCGCTATGTATATCTCGATCCCTATATGGGCGGGAAAATCGCCGTGGCAGAGGCGGCCCGCAACATTGTGGCAAGCGGCGGTATGCCCCTTGCGGTCACGGACAACCTAAACTTTGGCTCACCGGAAAACCCGGAGATTTTCTGGCAGATGGAACAGGCCGTCCGGGGGATCAGCGCGGCCTGCGGCGTATTTGAGACACCGGTCATCGGGGGGAACGTCTCCCTGTACAACGAGCGGAGCGGAGCGGCCATCTACCCCACGCCCACAATCGGGATGGTGGGGCTGATTGACAATCTCTCCCACGTTACCGCATCGGCGTTTGACCGTGCGGGAGATGGGATTTATCTCCTGGGGGAGACGCACCCGGAGTTCGGCGGGAGCGAGTTGCAGAAGATGCAAAACAACGGCAAAATCTCCGGCAGACCACCCGGGATCGACTTGGAGATTGAAAAACGCAATCAAGACTTGCTACTCTCCGCAATCAGAGCGGGACTTGTGACTGCCGCCCACGATAGTGCAGAGGGGGGGCTCGCGGTCTGCCTGGCGGAGTGCTTAATGGCGGGCAAAACCTCAATCGGCGCGACCCTGGATATCACGACAGAGGATATAACGGCGTTTCTATTTTCAGAGAGCCAGTCCCGGTTCCTTGTCAGTGTCGCACCGGAACATCAAGCGGCCTTTGCAGACCTTACAGGGGCGCAGCGATTGGGCCGGACGACAGATACGGGCAGATTGGATGTCTCTATAAACGGGGCGCCGATTCTCGCGATTCCCGTGGGGCAGATGAGAACGCATTGGGAAGGGGCTATCGAGTGCTTATTGACAGCAGAGGACTAAACGAAGAGTGCGGCATCTTTGGGATATGGGGCCATAAAGACGCGGCCCAAGTGACCTACTACGGCCTGCACAGCTTACAACACCGCGGGCAAGAGGGTACGGGGATTGTCGTGAAAAATCAGGACAAGCTGATTCGGCATAAGGGGAAGGGTCTCGTCTCCGAAGTGTTTTCAAAAGATACCCTGGACGCACTGGCAGGCACTGCCGCAATCGGACACGTACACTATACCCCCACAGGAAAAACCGATATTGCGAATATACAGCCCTTCTTGTTCCACTTTGAGGAGAACAGTCTGGCCATTTGCCACAACGGAAAACTTGTGAACGCAAAAACCCTAAGGCGTGAGCTGGAGGATTTGGGCAGTATTTTCCAGACCCGCTCCAATGCGGAGATATTGGCCCATCTGATCAAACGGGTACCCCGTTTGGATACGGTAGAGAGCCTGAAAGAAGCGCTTTTACAGATCAAGGGCGGCTTTGCCTACATGTTGCTGACACAAAATGCGCTCATCGCGGCGAGAGACCCCAACGGAATCCGCCCCCTGTCCATCGGGATGCTGGGGAACCGCTATGTAGTCGCGTCTGAAACCTGTGCCTTTGACACCATCGGCGCGACGTTTGTGCGCGACGTCCTGCCGGGAGAGATCATCGTAATCGACGACAGTGGGCTGAATGCCGTGCGCTATACCGATGACACCGGCATGGCGGTCTGTAGTATGGAGTTTGTCTACTTTGCCCGGCCGGATTCCAATATCGCGGGGGTGAACGTACACACGGCCCGGAAACATATGGGCAAAACCCTGGCAAAAGAATCCCCCGGGTTGGCGGACGTGGTGGTGGGCGTACCCGATTCCGGCATATCAGCGGCCATCGGGTATTCAGAGATATCCGGGGTCCCCTATGAGATCGGTCTGATCAAAAACCGATATGTGGCTCGGACCTTTATCCAGCCGTCTCAAGAACTCCGGGAGCAGGGAGTGAAGATGAAACTCTCTGCGGTGCGGGGCGTGGTAGAGGGGAAGCGGGTCATTTTAATTGATGACTCCATCGTGCGCGGGACGACCAGTAAGCGTCTCATCTCCCTTCTGCGGGAGGCGGGGGCAAAAGAGGTGCATATGAAAGTGGCCTCTCCGCCGCTCAAGCATCCCTGCTTTTACGGGATTGATCTCACCGCGGCGGATGAGTTGATCGCCTTTGAAAATTCCATCGAGGAAATCCGTCAAATCATCGGCGTAGATTCCCTCTCGTTTTTGAGCATAGAGGGGTTGATCCATGCCGTAAACTTACCCTATGACGGGGCGTACAAGGGGCTATGCATGGCCTATTTCAATGGAGACTATCCCACGCCTCTATATGATTACGCATAGATATTGCTTTGCTGTGTTTCCCCCGCCTATGGCGGGGGAAACAAGAAATCCGAGAAAGAAGGGGTTCGACAATGTCAGACCAATACAAGAAGGCCGGCGTGGATATACACGCAGGATATGAAGCGGTATCCCGGATCAAAACCCATGTCAGTAAGACAAAAATCCCCGGCGTAATTGGCGGTTTAGGCGGATTTGGCGGCCTGTTTGATCTGGGTGGTCTCGGTTTGGCCGAACCCGTATTGGTGAGCGGGACAGATGGCGTCGGCACAAAGCTGATGCTGGCGTTTGCCATGGACAAACACGACACCATCGGCATAGACGCCGTGGCCATGTGCGTAAATGATATCGTGACAGCGGGGGCGAAGCCGTTATTTTTCCTGGACTACATCGCCTGCGGGAAGCTGGATCCCAGCCAGATTGAAGCCGTTGTATCCGGGATTAGTGAGGGGTGTGTCCAGGCGGGATGCGCCCTCATCGGCGGCGAGACGGCGGAGATGCCGGGCATGTACCGGGACGGCGAATACGACTTGGCGGGATTTTGCGTAGGTGTCGTGGAGAAAAAAGACCTCATCACGGGTGCGGCGATTACGGCGGGAGATGCGCTTATCGGACTGCCGTCCTCAGGGGTACACAGCAACGGATTTTCCCTTGTCCGACAGATTATTGCGGATAACAATCTGGATTTTCAAAAAACCTACGCCAGGCTTTCAAGCAGCCTAGGAGAGACCTTGCTTGCCCCTACACGCCTCTATGTAAAGCCCATTTTGCACCTATTGAGCGCCTATCAAATTAAGGGCATGGCGCATGTCACAGGGGGCGGATTTATTGAAAACATCCCCCGGATCCTCCCGGCTGGCCTGGGGGCCTTTATTGATTTGGGTTCTTGGGACATCTCGCCGATTTTCCCCTTTCTACAGGAGCGGGGGGGTCTCGCGGCGGCGGATATGTACAGCGTGTTCAACATGGGCATCGGCATGGTTATCGTCGTCGGCGAAGAGGATGTAGAAGGAGTGCGAAAAGCCTTGCAAACCCAAGGCGAAGAAGCCTTCGTCATCGGCCAAGTCGATGCGGGTGAGGGAGTGGCGTTTCGATGAGAAATATTGCGATCTTTGCGTCGGGGAACGGCTCTAATTTTGAAGCCATTGCAACGGCCACCCAAGCAGGGGAGATTGGCGCCAAAGTTTCTCTGCTGGTATGCGACAAGCCGGATGCCCACGTGATTTTCCGGGCAAAGAATCATCAGATTCCGGTGTTTGCCTTTTCTCCCGCGCAGTACGCGGACAAGGCGGCCTATGAGGCGGAGATTTTAGATCAATTACGGGCATTGGACATACAATTTATCGCCTTGGCGGGCTATATGCGGCTAATCGGCAAAACGCTCTTAGAGGCCTATCCCCACCGGATTGTGAATATCCACCCGTCCCTTCTCCCGGCCTTCCCCGGCAAAGGTGCGATCCAACAGGCCTATGAGAGCGGTGCGACGGAGACCGGGGTCAGCGTACACTATGTGGACGCCGGCATGGATACAGGCCCTGTCATCGCCCAGCGCAAAGTAGAAATCGCGGAAACAGATACGTTGCAGACGCTGGAAGAGAAACTCCATAAGATTGAGCACAATCTTTATATCGAAACACTAAAGTCTCTTTTTGAGGCGTGAGAGGAGGTGGGGCAGTGAAAAACAATGTGTTGATCATCGGCGGCGGTGGGCGGGAACACGCCCTGGCTTGGAAATTTGCACAGTCTCCCCGCGTCGGTAAGGTATATGCCGCGCCGGGAAACCCCGGCATGGGAGACGTGGCGATCTCAGTCAATCTTGCCGCAACTGATTTTGATGGCTTGGTTGTCTTTGCAAGAGAAAAACAGATATCCCTCACGTTCGTCGGCCCGGAAGTGCCTTTGGTATCCGGGATTGTAGACCGCTTTCAGGCAGAGGGACTCCCCATTTTCGGTCCCCGTGCCAATGCGGCGATAATAGAGGGGAGCAAATCTTTCGCCAAAGATCTGATGAAAAAATACCAGATTCCAACGGCGGGATATGAGGTCTTCACAGAGTTTGCATCCGCCTGTCGATATATCGAAGCCCGGACGCCGCCCTTTGTCATCAAGGCGGATGGTCTGGCGGAGGGGAAGGGCGTTGTAATCGCAGAGACGGAAGAAGACGCCAAACAGGCGTTGCAAGACATGCTTCAAACCGGTAGGTTTGGAGATGCGGGCGCAAGTGTTGTCGTTGAGGAATTTCTGGTGGGGGAGGAGTTTTCTTTCCTGGCTTTTGTCAACGGACAAGATGTATATCCCATGGTCGTGGCCAAAGACCACAAGCGGGCCTATGACGGAGATCAAGGCCCCAACACCGGCGGGATGGGCGCATACGCCCCCGTACCGCAGATCCCGGCGTCCGTGCTGGAGGAAGCGGAGCGGGAAATCCTACGTAAAACCGCTTCGGCGCTGGTGAAGGAGGGGAGAGCGTTTGCAGGTGTCCTATACGCCGGACTCATCGCGACGGCAGAGGGGCCAAAGGTGATTGAATTCAACGCCCGCTTCGGAGACCCGGAAACCGAGGTGATCCTCCCGCTGTTGGAGAGTGATCTATACGAGGTTCTGATTGATATTTTAAACAATCAAGCGCCGGATTTGAGGTGGAGCGAGGCGTATGCCATGGGCGTTGTGCTGGCGTCCAAAGGCTATCCGGGGGCGTATGAGAAGGGTGCGGCAATTGAGGGGCTTTGCGACTTGGCAGACGATACGCTCGTGTTCCACTGCGGTACAGATTATAGGGGCGGCGAATTTGTGACAAACGGTGGCAGGGTGCTCCTCGTGGCGCAAACAGCGCCGACCCCACAAGGTGCCGGAGCGAAGCTGTATCGGGAACTCCAAAAAATAAAATGTGACAACCTATTTTACCGAACAGACATAGGAGGTTCTCCATGGCAAGGCTAATTTATCAGGGCAAGACAAAAGATGTGTTCGAGAATACAGACGGCACGTATACACTTATGCTAAAAGATGATGCCACAGGCAAAGACGGGATTTTTGATCCCGGGGAAAACACAGTAGGCCTCAGCATAGAGGGGATGGGCAAGACGTCACTCAAGCTGTCACGGTACTATTTTGAAAAAATTACAGCGGCGGGCATCCCAAACCATTACATCAATAGCGATATTGCAAACGCCACAATGGACGTGTTACCCGCGGCGATATTTGGGGGCGGTTTGGAGTTCATCTGTAGGCGCCGTGCCGCCGGTAGCTTTTTGAAGCGCTATGGGTCCTACGCCGCCTTTGGAACAGATCTCAACTATTTCGTGGAGGCCACGCTAAAAGACGACGAACGGCAGGATCCGCAGATAACAAGAGAAGCGCTGGTTCTGCTCGGGATTATGACTGTTGCGGAGTACGATCTCTGTGCAGAACTGACCAAAAAAATCACCGAGCTGATCGCCGATGATTTGGAAGAAAAGGGTCTGGAACTGTACGATATCAAGTTCGAGTTCGGGAAAAACGGCGGAGACGTTATGCTCATAGATGAAGTATCCGGCGGGTGTATGCGGGTCTATCGAGGAGATACGTTTGTGTCGCCGCTGGAGTTGGGGGACGCCGTATTAGGTCAGTAACGCGCCGACAAACAAGAGACCAACGCGCATCCCTGCGCGTTGGTCTCTTGTTTGTTTTAATAAGCTATGCCGTCTTGCGGGGGGTTCGCGTCTCTCGGCGATCTCGCCCTGATGTCACGGGTACCACTTCGTAAGTCGGGAAGGGTGTCACATCCGTCCCGTTGGGAGACGCGCCGCCAATAGGTGGCGGTGTGCGCGTTGGGGTTGGGATAGGGGTCGGCGTCGGCGGTGGTGGCGGCTCCGGCGTCGGCATTGGAGTCGGCGTTGGCAAGACGGGCGGCGGTGTGCGCGTTGGGGTTGGGACAGGGGTCGGTTCGGGTGACGGTTCTGGCGACGGCTCAGGTGACGGTTCCGGCGTCGGCTCCGGCTCCTCGCGTTGATGGTTCTCCCCGCAGTTGCCAATGCTACTCCCAGAAGAGATGCCCCGGTGATGGGTGGTACAGGTCTCGTTGGGGAAGAGATTTGTGATCGTACAGAGAGAGACCATCTGATGGACATTACACAGGCCCGTGGGCGCGTCTTCCGGTTCGCCGATGAAGCGTTCTGCCCGACTGCCGCCGATATAGGCGTGACACGCATCTGTGGCCAGGAGGCCGCTGTCCACGCAGACTTCAATCATTTGCACACCCTCTGTCATACCTGTCAGAGGTGGAAGGTTTTGGAATCTGGCAGGGGGAAGTTCTGCTGCCCTGTGGGCGGCGGCCATGAGGTCTCGGAATACGGCGGCCGCCGGGTTTGCGCCGGTGATCCGCCCATCGTTGAATTCGAATCCCGTCCAGACGGAAGCCGTCAGGTGGGGGGTGTAACCACTGAAATAACGGTCTCTGTGATCGGTGGTGGTACCGGTTTTGCCCGCCACGTCAAAGCCGGAGATTCTGGCGGAGCGGCCCGTGCCGTTGTTGACGGCCTGTAAGAGCATCGCTGTCATCTGTCCGGCGATTTCAGACCGAAATGCGGATTCCTGACGGCCGATGGTGTTGTCAATGAGCACATTGCCGTGGCGGTCTACAACGCGATAAAATGTGACGGGATGGGTGAAGATGCCGTTGTTTGCAAAGGCGGCGTAGGCCGCTGTAATCTCTCGCACGGTAATTCCGTGGGTGAGCTGACCCAGGGCCAGAGGTGCGCGGTCAGCGTCCTGGGGGACTAGGCTGATGTGGAGCGTATCTGTCATAAAGTCATAGGAGCGCTGTGCGCCCAAGTCGTCAAATATACGGACAGAGACGGTGTTGGTCGAGAGGGCGAGTGCGCGGGTAATGTTTTGTCGCTCGTGGGTCCAGGTTCCGGTGGCGTTTCGCGGCCACTGCCGCCCGTTGAGGATAATGGGGGCGTCCTCATACATGTCCTGTGGCCGGATGACGCCATATTCCAGGGCCGGACCGAATACAGATATGGGTTTGATGGCCGAGCCGGGTGGTCGTCGGGCTTGTGTGGCCATGTTGAATACCATATTGTCGGTCTTCTCGCCAATGCGGCCACCCATTCCGTAGATGTGGCCCGTTCGATGGTTCATAATCACAATGGATGCCTGAACCCCGCGGGGTACGGCAATGGTGCTCCAATCCTGGAATGCGTGGTCGATTACGTCCTGGATCCGATGATCCATGGCGGAGTAAATACGCAGGCCGCCGTAGTAGACCATGCGGCGGGCCGCCTCTAGAGATAGGTTGTGGGGTTCTTCTTGGAACGCTTGAATCAGGTCCCGGATAATGGTCTCTTCATAGAAGGTATAGAGGGGTATTTCAAAGACGGTTCCGTCAATCCTTGCCAAGTTGTCTACGACGGACTCCGCAATTGCCTCCAGATATTGTGCATGGGTAATAAAGCCCTGGGCGTACATGGCGGCGAGCACCGTATCACGCTTTCGCTGGTTGAGGTCCGGGTTGAGATATGGGTTATACCGGGTGGGAAACTGGGTAATCCCGACAATGCTGGCGGCCTGGGCGATGGTCAGTTCGCTCTGATCTACGCCGTAGTAGAAGTTCGCCGCCGCCCCTACGCCGTGGATTCGCCCGCCCAGGGCGAAGATGTTGAGATACCACTCTAAAATTTCTTCTTTTGTATAGAGCCGCTCCATCTCTAAGGCGCGGAAGATTTCAAGAATCTTTCTGCGGACAGTGATCTCGTCCTGCAAGGTCAAGTTTTTAATCAGTTGCTGGGTGATGGTGGATGCGCCGAAGGCATCGCCGTCGGTCCCGAAGAACATGGTTTGGAATGCGGCTACTGTCCGCCACCAGTCCACCCCTCTGTGTTCATAGAAGCGTCTATCCTCAAAGGCGATGGCCGCGTAGATGAGATGTCGGTTAATCTCATCGTAGGGGACCCAAATCCGGACTTGTTCCGCCTCGATGTCAACCGCCTCTTCAAATTGTCCGGTTTCGTGGTTCTTTTCTAAAATCGTACTCGTCAAATCAACGGTGAAATCCTCTAAGGAGAAGTCGATCTGTGGTTCCAGGGTTGTGCTGATATAAAAAGTTACAATAATAGCAAAGACGGCGGCAGTGGTGAGCCCTAAGAGCACAACCGTTCCCAAGGCTTTGAATACCAGCCCCACAACGTCTCCTACGGTACGCACTCCGGCTCCGGCTACATTTTTCGCCATCTTTCTCGCCCTAAATTTGTCAAACGCCACGGACAGTTCCCCCTCTTTTTCAATCAACAATCCGTATTTCTCCCGCCACAGCGGGGGAAATATAATATTTAGTAACTCTATAGTTGTTCCTCTATGACGAAGGGTGCTTGCAAAAAGTTCCCTTGTTTTACTACTTTAAATTATAGCCAGTTATAATTATTATACCATGAATTTGTTCAAAATTTATGGTATAAACATCATGCTTTTCAGTTCCCGCCAAAGGCGGGGAGAAAAGTGATTTAAAATATCCGTATAATAACGGTATTGCAGTTATTATACCACATATTTCAGATTTGTGGCAGGAAAATTTCCGGGCCGTATGGATTTTTTCATTTTCGGGCAAACTATCCATAAAAATGCAGAGAAATACAGAGTGAGGTGTGTTTCCGTGAATAAAATCAGAACCGTGAAAATGCTTGTCTTGGGTGTAATCTTGGCCACGGCCCTTGTCATGGGCAGTATGGCCATCGCCCAGATATCCGCCACTGACGACTATCTCGTGGATCGCCTGGCCGATATCGCGGATCATCCGGGGTATGTGATCAGAGACTTAGATGGATACATCGCTGTCTACTTCCGAGGCCGCGGCCATCCAGTCTATATCACCGGCATCCCTGTGGCCAATCTCAGGGGCGTGGACAGAACTTCAGTGGAAAAGGGGATCACCGTAGAGACCCGGCAGGAGATGATCGAAATTCTGGAGGATTTCGGCAGTTAGACTAGTCGAAAAAATGGTAAACATTTTTTCGAGAAGGAACCCGTCCTGCGGGGCGGGCCGCTGTGGCGGGCTTTTGTAACGCCCATCGGAAATGAATTCCGCTGTGCGTTGAGATTTGATTTTTTCACCTCCGGCGCACGCTGACATGCACTTGTCGGTGAAAAAACTTTTCGGCGGAGCCGAAAAGGACGATTGGGACAAGCATTTTTGAATTTTTTGTATTTGCATTTTCCGGCTCGGTGGTGTAGAATAGGAGTACAAAAAGGAGGGGGTTCATTATGAGTGATACCTTCGGCGGAGATTTTGTCTCCATCACAGACGAGGACGGAAACGAGTTTGAACTGGAACTGATAGACGCCCTGGTCCACAACGATGTATACTACCACGCCTTCATCCCCGCCGACGCCGATGAAGAGGCGGAGGAACTGGAGTTTGTCATTCTCAAAACGATTGAGGAAAATGGCGAAGAACTTCTCTCTCTCCCGGACAGCGAGGAGGAAGAAGAGATCGTTTACGCTCTTTTCATGGAGCGCCTCTTTTCTGATGAGTTAGAAGATGGCGAACCGGAAGCATAGAATAGCCCTGTCTGTCGAGCCTTTCCCTGCTCTGTGCGTGATAGGCCCTTTAAACCCACATTTCTTATAAGGGATTCTGCGCTTCGCCAGTGGATGAGCAGGCCTCCCGGCTCACGCCTTTGGCTGTGGGCTGGATGTTGGAAGCCATGAAGCTGGCGAGAGGAAACCCACCTGCGAAACGGTGCAGGTTATAAGCGGGTCTACACGGCAATAGCGGGGAGCTAAAATAAACGCAACAGGGCGGCACAATCGTGCCGCCCATCTGTTTGATCGTTGTATAGATAGAGGAGGATATTTACATGTTCACCATGACTTACAACAGTCCCATCGGTTCATTATACATAGCAGAGCAAGATGGCGCGATCACCCATCTCAAATTTTCTCCCGTGGACGGTGCGCAGAAGATGACGCCCCTGCTCCAGCAGTGCGCCGATCAGCTGGATGCCTATTTTGGAGGCGAGCTGATTAGATTCGACCTACCCCTGGCGCCCCATGGAACACCCTTCCAGATGCGGGTTTGGGAGGCGCTCCAGACCATCCCCTATGGTGCCACCTGGAGCTATAAGGCCCTGGCCGAAGCCATAGACAATCCCAAAGCCTGCCGAGCCGTTGGGCTGGCCAACAACCGAAACCCCATCTCGATTCTTATCCCCTGCCACCGGGTTGTGGGGGCGAACGGCAGTCTGACGGGGTACGGTGGCGGGTTGTCCAATAAGGCGTATCTGCTGGAGTTGGAGGGTGTCGAAATTCCTGTTGCTTTGTCGGCCGATATCCGGTAGAATAGAATACGAAATACAAGTCGGCTGTAAAGAAGCATTTCTTTACAGCTTTCCATTGGGAGATGCTTATGAATCGCCAGGGGTTTGACAACGACGCGTATCTACAGATCCAGTCCGAGCACATCCGACAGCGTATCGCCCACTTCGGAGGGAAACTCTACCTAGAATTTGGCGGCAAATTGTTTGACGATTTCCACGCCGCCCGTGTCCTGCCGGGATTCGCCCCGGACAGCAAAATCCGGATGCTCCACCAACTGCGGGAGCAGGTGGAGATTATCATCGTCATCAACGCCGCGGATATTGAGAAGAACAAAGTTCGGGGGGATCTGGGTATCACGTATGACCTGGATGTACTGCGTCTCATTGACGCCTTCCGGGAGTCCGACTTTTTTGTCGGGAGCGTTGTCATCACCCAGTACAACGGTCAAGTTGCCGCCCGGCAGTTTCGATCCCGGCTGGAGACGTTGGGCGTTCCGGTCTTTCGCCACTATCCCATTGCAGGATATCCCTCTGATGTGCCACTGATTGTCAGCGCTGACGGCTACGGCAAAAATGACTACGCAGAGACGGAGCGACCCCTGGTGGTGATTACCTCTCCCGGTCCCGGTAGCGGGAAAATGTCCGCCTGTCTCTCGCAACTCTACCACGACCATATCCGGGGGATTCGATCCGGGTATGCCAAGTTCGAGACCTTTCCCGTCTGGAATCTCGCCCTGCGCCACCCGGTGAATATCGCCTACGAGGCGGCCACGGCGGATCTGGGGGACGTGAACATGATCGACCCCTTTCATTTAGATGCCTACGAGAGCACTGCCATCAACTACAACCGGGATATCGAAGTATTTCCCGTTTTACGGGCCATTTTCCAAGAGATATGGGGCCAGTGTCCCTATAAATCCCCCACGGATATGGGGGTCAATATGGCGGGCTGCTGTATCCGGGACGATGAGATCGTCTCGGCGGCGGCCAAGCAGGAGATCATCCGCCGCTACTACGCTGCCATGTGTGCCCAGCATCAGGGGCTGGGTGAAAAAGAACAAGTTTTAAAAATCGAACTCTTGATGACCCAGGCGGGGATATCCATTGAGAACCGGCCCGTGGTGGCCGCTGCCCTGGCCAAGGCCGCAGATACAGATCAGCCCGCCGCCGCCATCCAGATGCCGGACGGGGCGATCCTCACGGGTAAGACCTCCCCACTTTTGGGTGCGTCTTCCGCCATGCTCCTCAATGCGCTGAAATATCTGGCGGGATTGGACGACGCGCTTCACCTTATCTCTCCTACGGTTATTGAGCCGGTGCAGAATCTCAAAGTCGGGCATCTGAAAAATCGGAATCCCCGGCTCCACACGGATGAACTCCTCATCGCCCTGGCCATCTGCGCCGTCGCCGACCCCAACGCCAAATTGGCCATGGATCAACTCCCCAAACTGGTCGGGTGCGAGGTGCACTCCACGGTAATCCTCTCCCAGATAGATGGGAATATTTTCCGGAAACTGGGTGTCAACCTGACTTGCGAGCCCAGGTATCAGACGCCGAAATTGTATCGAAAATAAACAAAAATGATCCGCCGTTTTTAGTATTTACTTTGCAATTTTTATTTGTTATAATAAAGCACATATTTCGAGGGGATCCGACAAACAGAGCCTGTTGTCCCCTTGAACACCACACTTAATTTACAGAAAGGAATCAAAAACATGTTTAAATCGAAAAAAACCATTGAGGCGTTGAAGGGCCAACTCGAACAAATGCAAGGCAGCCTACAAAAAGCGAACGAGGAACGTGACGGTCTTTTGAAAACCGTCAGATATTTTGGCGACACCGTTGCACAACTCACCTCCGCTGAAGAGGCGCAGTCACAAAAGTCCTTTAAGTATCTCGCAACGCTTCTGAAACAAGAAAAAGAACTTCTTGATCTGAAACACCCGCCCAAAGAATAGTCCTTTCTTGGTCGGCTACACGGAAGCTGTTATCATAAATGAGTAAACTCCCACGGGATACGCCCCGTGGGAGTTTTGTTAGATAGCCCTTTGCCTTTTGGCTCCTTTTCCAAAGGAGGCTTTTTACTGCAATGTACGACTATCTGCAACGGGGCGGGGCGAACAGTGTTCTCCCGTATTGTACTTACACACTCACGACAACTTCCGCGGGAATCCAACCTGTGACGCCCTGCTCGTTCGTTGCCAAGAGCCATGCGTAGACGATCTCCTGTACTTCCAAGATGTCGCCCGCCGTTTGGACTAACTCCGTGGGGTTATAGTCTCTTGTCAGCGTTCCGTCCCGGACAAAATGCTCCGGCACATAGGTTTGATGTCCTGCGACCTCGCAGGCGTACCAGTGCAAAAAGTGGGTACAGCCCTCTTTGGCAAGCGTAACGGCTGTGCCTGTTTCAAATGTAGGAAATTGCCCCTCGCCGGGGTGATTTTGTATGACTTGCACTCTCATAGCCGCCTCCTAATTTAGATACCTTGAATAAATTTGCGTACTTTCGTCTTCTGCGCCAAGGGATTGAGCGAAAAAATCTGCTCCGTGATTGTCTGGACGGCGTCCTCCGGGCAGATTTCCGCCGCCTGTGCAAATACGTCCTTGCCCCAAAAGCGCTCTGTTGTACAGAATATCATGGATGGCCAACTATATGCCGTGCCTGTCAGTGAGGTTTTTTGCCGACTGCCGCACACAGTGAGATACAGCCCCATTTGCAGTTCCGTCAAAGCTCGGTCAAACTTGGATTTCTCCTCCCGGGGAAACCCGGCGAGGCGTTTGATCTCCTCCGAGGGCAAAAAATCGCTTTGGGAGACGATCTCATAAATTCGCTTAGCGGCGTGGCTGATGGTCCCGTCTGCATACGACTCGGCAAAGGATGTTCCGGCGCGCCGCACCGCCAGAAAATACGGGTACCACGCCTTTGTGATGAATCCGGCTTTGCGGAAGAACATTTTAGCATAGGCGATGTCGTCGCGCTCATTTAAAACTCGCATCCGCCACTCCCACGGGTCCGTGTCCGGGTCGCCGGTGTGCCAGCGGATGGGGGAGCCGTCCGGGGGTGCTTCGTTCCAATTGTGGTGAATCAGGCCAAATACGCCCTCGTCGTTGCCGCCGGCGACAGAGAAGCCGGCTTTTGTTAATTCGGTACAAAAATCGTTATAATTATGTATCATCACGCTCGGCCCTTTCTGCTTAAAATACGCCGCCGATATATCTTGTTTATTCGTAAAGAGATAAAACTTTTTCGGCAAT
Source organism: Oscillospiraceae bacterium (assembly GCA_009780435.1). Lineage (GTDB taxonomy): Bacteria > Bacillota > Clostridia > Oscillospirales > Oscillospiraceae > WRAB01. Next base: position 33,493 of record WRAB01000012.1, read on the forward strand.
GGATTTTATTTCGGCGGCAATATCCGCTGGCTCCAATACGCGGACATTTTTTCCGAAGCTGAGGAGCCAACCCAGTAAAAATTGACGGTCCGTAAAGTCCATTTCAAAATATAGCCCTTCATCGGCTTCCGTATACGCGCCCCAGCCATAGGCGTCGATCAACTGGTACTTTGTGGATTTATCGAATAGCGCAACGAGTGAGATGTCGGCTGTGAAACGGGCGTTGAAATCCGTTTTTTCTTCCGGGATCTCACGAGGAGTATATGTATCTTCGCGCACTGCTAAATTCCACAGCCGTGTCAGCTTGAACAGTCGCCAATCCTGCCGCTTGAGGCAAAATCCGAACACGTACCAAGAAGACCATTGGAATATCACAAAATATGGCTCTATGTGGCGATGGGATTCGCCTTTTGCATAGTGGTAATCGAAGGCGATCAGCTGCCTGTCTGAGATGGCGCGTTTTATCAGGTCGATTTTGTGTGAGAGTTGATCTTTGTAGTGAGAGGCGAGGTCAATTACCACAGGTTCGTGCATAGAGACGACGGTATTGGCGCCGGCACCCAGTTTGTCTAAAGTCCGCTCAATCTGCGACTGCTCCGATACGCTGCCGATGCCTTTGAGGGCGGCGATGATGCCAGACAACTCCTCTGTGGTCAGTACGCTTTTATCCAGCCGGAAGCCTTCTGCAATGGAGATGCCGCCCCCGACTCCCTGGTGGGTGACGACAGGAATGCCGGCGGCACAGAGGGTGTCAATATCGCGCCCGATGGTGCGGCGGCTGACCTCGAATTTCTCGGCCAATTGCGGGGCAGTCATGCGGTCGTTTTGGAGCAGGTCGGTCAACAGACCGAGCAAACGGTCGAGTTTCACGGAGGGCCTCCTCTCGCTTTCTGTCATGTTGCGGCATACGCCGTAACATGACGTATCACGGTGATTAACTGGCGCTATGGGCCGAGCAGACCCTTGCCTGCTCTTTCAAAAGCGTAACGCTTTTGAGGTTACTCTAGTATAACACGAAAAACCAGACAACAGCATGTCTTGTTTTCGATCATAAATGTTTGATTATTGCGATTTGCACAGAAAGAAACGTAAAAAAGCTACGGTTTCCCCCTATTTTCTGCCGACAATCAACAAACTTGAAAAAAGATGCGTTTAATTTTGAAAAAGTGTTGACAGAAGCTTTCGCTCCTGTGTATAATTCACCCAATCAGCTAATCGTTTAAATTTTGGTTTGGTGAAGGAGTTGACTTCCCGTGACAATTAAGGATATTGCCAGGGAAGCCGGCGTTTCAACTGCCACGGTTTCTTACGTAATTAACGACTCGAAAAATGTAATGCCCGAAAAGCGGCAGCGGGTGTTGGACGTGATTGCGAAGACCGGGTATCAGCCAAATCGGGTGGCGAAGAGCCTGCGTACAAAGAAGACCAGTATTATCGGGGTGCTGGCGGAAGATATCCTGGCCTTTCCCACTGCCCGGATTATCAACGGTATCTCCGAATACATGGAGCAGACGGATTACCATATTTTATTGAGTGATCTGCGTATGATGGATAGTTTGTTTAATCGGTATGATCAAATTGTCCACCAAAAAGATAAGATCAGTGAGGCGTTGTCCTTTTTAAACTTTGGCGCCAAGGTAGATGCCGTCATCTATGTCGGCATGTTTGACCGGGACATCTCTGGTGTTATCACCGGCGTGAACAAACCCATTGTGGTGGCGTATTCCACCTCGGGAGATGAACACGCCTGTTCCGTCACCTATGAAAACGAGGCCATTTCTGCTCAACTCGCAAACCACGTGATTGACGCCGGCCACAAACGTATCGCTGTGATTACCGGCCTTGCCCACACTGCTCCCGCCCAGATGCGACTCAAGGGAATCCAGGCGGCGATTCAAGAAGCCGGGTTGAGTTTGGACAGCGCGCTGGTCAAAAATGGTGACTGGGAGCGCGCCTCCGGCTACGCCTGCATGATGGAACTGTTGGAGCAGGAGCGGGGCGTACTGCCCACGGCGGTTTTGGCCATGAACGATCTGATGGCCATCGGTGCCATGGACGCCATTCGAGGGGCAAACCTCCGTGTGCCAGAGGATATCTCTGTCGTGGGATTTGACAACCGAGAAGTATCGGACTTTGTGTTCCCGAAATTGACCACGGTGGAAATTGACCTGAAAGCCATTGGATTTACAGCGGCCCAAGCGGTGACTCAAAAACTCAGCGGGGCCGGAGAATACGCCGAAGAGCGTAGCGTGATTATTCCAAGTAAACTCATCTTGCGCGATACGGTTGCGCAACGTTCAGATACTTAAAAAACTCAGAAAAGGTGATCAATTTGCGCAAACTTGTGATCAACGCCGAGAAAAAAGGCGAAAAAATTAATAAAAACATTTACGGCCACTTTGCCGAACATCTGGGCCGTTGTATTTACGAGGGGATATTCGTCGGGGAAGACTCTCCGATCCCCAACGTGAAGGGGATGCGTACTGATGTGGTAGAGGCCCTGCGCCAGATCAAAGTCCCGGTGCTCCGCTGGCCCGGCGGTTGCTTTGCCGATGAATACCACTGGATGGACGGTATCGGCCCCCAGTCAGAGCGCAAACGGATGATCAATACCCACTGGGGCGGCGTAGTGGAGGATAACTCCTTTGGTACCCATGAATTTATGGAACTCTGCGATCAAGTTGGCTGTGCCCCCTTTATATCCGGCAATGTGGGGAGCGGTACGGTGCGGGAAATGGGGGATTGGGTTGAATACATGACCTTCGACGGCATCTCCCCAATGGCCGACTTACGTCGGGCCAACGGGCGGGAAGCGCCCTGGAATGTCCCCTATTTCGGTGTAGGCAATGAGAACTGGGGTTGCGGCGGCAATATGTGTGTCGAATACTATGCCGGTGTCTACCGCCACTATCAAACCTATGTGCGGGAGTATGGCGACAATAAAATCGCCAAGATTGCCTGTGGCGCAAATGTAGACGACTACCATTGGACAGATGTGATGATGAACCGCTGTCACAACGCCACAGGACCCATCAATGGAATCACCTTCCGGATGGATGGGCTATCCCTGCACTACTACACATCTCCCGGTGGCCCGGAAGGCCGCGGATCCGCTGCGGATTTTGACATGTACAAATATTTCCACACCATGCGGGACGCCTTGCGTATGGATGAACTGATCCGAGAACACAGTCGCATTATGGACCGCTATGATCCGGAGAAAAAAGTTGGCCTCGTCGTGGACGAGTGGGGGACATGGTTCGACGTGGCAGAGGGGACCAACCCCGGCTTCCTATACCAGCAGAACACCATGCGAGACGCCCTTGTGGCCGCCGTCACGTTGAATATTTTCAATTCCCACTGTGACCGGGTCAGTATGGCCAATCTCGCCCAGACGGTCAACGTTCTGCAGTCGGTGATCTTGACCCAGGGGGAGGAGATGCTTCTGACCCCCACCTATCACGTGTTTGACCTGTACAAAGGCCACCAGGACGGGACGCTGCTGGAGAGTTCCATTGAGACGCAACACATCGGCCCCGATGAATATACAGTGCCAGACCTGCACCTCTCCGCCTCTCAAGGCGCAGACGATGTCATTCATGTGACCTTGGCCAATCTCTCTCTAGATACGGCCCAGAGCATCTGTTGTCAGGTGGAGGGGCAGCCTGTATCGTCTGTCCAGGGGCGTATTCTGACCGGAGAAATGGACGCCCGCAACGACTTTGACGACAAGGATCGTATCAAGTTGCAGACGTTTGTCGATATCCTAGTAGAGGACGGCGTGTTACAGTTTGAAATCCCCCCCTGTGCGGTGATGGAAATAAAGTTGAATGCGTAGGGCATGTCGGCGGTTTTGAAACATGCTCCAAAAGCCTCAAAAATTTTTTAGCCTCGAGAAAAACGATTAGAAAGGTAGAATTATCGTGGAAAGAAATAAAATCAGGCCTCTACGGTTAAAAGATGTCGTCATCACGGGTTCCTTTTGGAACCGGTATATGGAGCAGATCCGGACGCACGTGATTCAATATCAATGGGAAGCGCTCAATGATCGTGTGGAAGACGCGAAGCGCAGTCACTGTATCAAAAATTTTGAAATCGCGGCGGGAAAGCGGCAAGGCGATTTTTACGGTATGGTGTTTCAGGACAGCGATCTCTATAAATGGCTGGAATCCGTTGCCTATTCCCTGGCAATCCATCCGGATCCCGCACTGGAAGCCCTGGCGGATGAGGCCATTGCCCTCATTGGGGCGGCACAGCAGCCCGATGGCTACATAAATACCTATTACACCGTCAAGTATCCGGAGCGCCGGTGGACGAATTTACAGCATGGACACGAACTCTACTGTGCGGGCCATCTGTTTGAAGCCGCCGTTGCATACTATGATGCGACAGGGAAGCGGGCGGCCCTCGACATCGCAATCCGCTTTGCGGACTATATTGACACCGTGTTCGGATTGGAAGCGGGAAAACTCGACGGCTACCCCGGCCACCAGGAGATTGAACTGGCCCTGTTCAAACTCTACGAGACCACGGGGGAACGGCGCTATCTACTCTTAGCGGCGTATTTCATCAAACAGCGGGGCCGTGAACCAAACTACTTTGATTTAGAGTGGGAAAAGCCGGAATACAGGGAGATTTTCCCCGAAATCACCCCCCTGGCCCGGACGTACTCCCAGTCCCATCTGCTCCCCGAGGAGCAGCGTGTGGCCACGGGCCACGCCGTACGCGCCGTATATATGTACTGCGCCATGGCCGATCTGGCGGCAGAGATGGACGATGCGGCCCTTTTGAAGGCCTTAGATGCACTATATACAGATATCACCACAAAGCAGATGTACATCACAGGGGCCATCGGCTCCGTGGCATGGGGTGAGCGGTTTACAGGTGCATATGATCTGCCCAACGATCAGATTTACGGTGAGACTTGTGCCTCGGTTGGACTCATGATGTTTTGCCGGAGAATGAATGCCATGCACCTCGACGCCCGCTATGGGGACACCATGGAGTTGGCCCTCTACAACACCGTACTCGCCGGGACATCTCTTGCCGGTACGGAGTTCTTTTACGTGAACCCCCTGCACGTGGAGCCTGAGAGAATTCACGTCAACCCGAATCTCAGCCATGTCAAGCCTGTCCGCCAAAAGTGGTTTGACTGCGCCTGCTGTCCCTCGAATCTGGCCCGCACTGTGATGGGGCTGGGGCTATACGCCTACGGCGCCACGACAGACGGGCTGTATGTCAATCTGTACTGTGCGGGATCCGCCAGAGATGGGGCGCGACACATTGAAGTGCAAACGGATTATCCATACAGCAGTGACGCCACGTTCAAAGTCAGCGGAGGATTTTTCCGGCTCTATCTGCGCAATCCCCAGTATGCGCCCGTGGAGCGGATCACTGTCAACGGCGAAGTGGTTCAGCCACAGATAGAGAACGGATACATCGTGTTAGAGCGGGACTGGTCTGGCGATGTGGTTGCCATCCAGTTCGATATGCGGCCCAAGCGGATGTACTGCACCAATGAGGTCCAGCACAATATCGGTAGCACTGCCATTATGCGAGGGCCTCTGGTCTACTGTATGGAGCAGGTGGATAACGGACCCTGTCTAGGCGCTTTCCGCCTTCCGGATGATGCGCCGATTACAGAAATCACGCCGCCGGATGGGTTGTTGCCGGAGGTGGTGGCCCTCACAGCCCCCGCCTATCAATACAAACAGGCGGAGGATGCGCTGTACACGGAACAAAAACCGATGCTGGCACCCAGTCAATTGACTTTGATCCCATATTTCTTATGGGCCAACCGGGGGGAGAATGAGATGCGGGTATACGTACCCACCCTGGAACAAACGCCGTAGAAACCCACAAGTGTCCCCATTGCGCGGAAGGCGCAATAATAATAAAAAATTTTTAGGAGGAAAGATCATGAAAAAGTTTCTAGCTCTACTCATGGCAGTCGTGCTGATCATCGGCCTGGTTGCCGCCTGTACCGCTACCCCTGACACCCCGGGTGCGGGACCAGGTGTCGACACCCCTGCCCCCGCACCCGAGCCTCCGCCGGAGGGCGAGGAGCCGGCAACCATCACCTACATGTTCTGGGGTGACGAAGCGGAAGTCGAAAACGTCACAAACCTAATCAACGAATTTAACGCATTGCATCCCCACATCATCGTTGAGCCATGGCCCGTAGACCGCGCCGAAATCGCTGCGGTTCTCACCACATTGGCCGCCGCCGGCGAACTTCCGGACACCGGATTTATGACAGAGCCGTTGACGATCCCTTGGGCACAAGCCGGGTTCATCGAAGCACCGACATTTGCCGGTGAAACACCCCGCGATGTTATTTCCTTTCAATGGGAAGGCGAGGCTGTAGCTTATTCATCCTGTACTGTGCAATTAACTATGTTTTATGATTTAGACAGGTTTGACGATGCAGGTGTTGCCAGACCACCAAAAACAACCGCAGACGCATGGTCTTGGGATGAGTTTGTCGACGTCGCAAAAAGCCTGACTTTTGACACCGCCGGACGCAATGCACATGACCCGGCATTTGACCGCAATAATGTTGAGATGTACGGTTTCTATCTTGAGCCTGCCGTTTGGCAGCTGGAACTCTGGGCACTTTCAAATGGTGGCGGATTCTTTAACCCCAACGACTGGAGTGATGTCATCATCAACAGCCCGGAGTCAGCAGAAGCGATCCAAAGAATCGCCGACCTCTACCTGGAACATGGCGTAATGCCTCGTTATGGCACATGGCCTGCTGACGGCATTGATACATGGTTCCTTGAGGAAAACGTAGCGATGGCTGTAAACGGCTCATGGTCAATCGGCGTTTGGATGAGTCCCGCCAGAGATGATCACGGTCTTAATTACTCGGTCTCCGTCCTGCCGAACATGGGAAGAAATGTAACTTTGGCTACTGCAGGTCTTGTCGTGCAGTACGCGGGCTCTGCGCATCCCGAAGCTGCTGCGGAGTGGCTTGCATGGTTTGTAGAGCAGAGCGGTTTCCTGATTGAAATTGGTATCTGGATGCCGCGCTATCAGAGTATGTTTACAGATGAGGCTCTGATGGGCTGGGCGCAAACTCCGGCTTTCCCGCCATTTGAAGATTTCCGCACCGCTGTTATTGATGTTTCAGCTAACTATGCCGTATCTGCGGCGTGGCACTGGGTGCCGAATATGGAGCCGTTCCTGGAGGAACTCTCATCCATACTGGCTCCTGTCTGGTCGGGCGAACAAACTGCACAGGAAGCGCTTGATGCAGGCAGACCCGCCTTATCAGCAATTATCGGCGGATAAAACGCTCGAAACGCTCCGAAAAAACACAAACCAGGACACCTACGCCCGCGCGAGTTCTCGGGCGGGCGTAGGTTATTGCGAAGCAACAAAGTTCTGGGGTGTCAACTCGCCATCTTTGATGGCGTTAGTGGGTCAGGTTCTTATTATTTTCTTGATTATAACTTAAATAAAGTATAGAATATAAAAAAACCAGAAAGGTGTGTGTGTATATGGGCGCATCGGACACCAAAATGCAACCAAAGACCGCAACAGATACGCCCAAAGCGAGTGGGATTTTAAGACCGGTGGGTGTGTTATATGTTCTTTTTTCCGCGCTTACCGTTTTTATCGCTGTCATTGGCGCAAGCGGCGCCGAACTTTTGGAAGGCCTTATGCCGCAAGGCTTTGTGTTCTTAAACGCAGTTCGGAATTACGCGATGCCGGCAGGCTTTATGCCGCATTTCTTTCACTTCCTGTTTCTTTTTGCCGCATTTCGGCTTGCAGTCGGCTGCATGACAATCCGCTTCGGAAAAACGCCGGAAAGAGGCGGCCTGTTAGGTCTCTTGGGAAAAATAGATCTATGGATCGTGATTCCGATCATGGTTTTTTCCTTATTCTTTTTCGATGGCTTCCATTTTATGTGGTTTCCGATACTCTCCCTGCCCCTGACAATGCTGCTTCTGCACGGATCTGCAAAACTGGACAACCGCCCGGGAAGGGCAGCCAGAGAAGAGGCGAGGACAGCAAAGATATTTTTAATACCCGCATTTCTGGGTCTTACTTTCATGACATACATTCCGCTCACTGCTGTATTTGGGATTTCCCTGTTTGATTGGAATATTCCGTTTGCGCCAGAGTTTGCAGGATTTACAAATATCATCGAGCTTTTTTCACAGGGCTCATTCTTTTGGACTTCCGTTTGGTATACGCTTATATACTCATTTTTGGCAGTTTTTTTGGGTATGGTCTATTCTATGTGTGTTGCCCTGCTGCTTAACCGCAAGATACCGGGAAAAGTATTTTTCAGAACAGCGGTTTACTTACCCTTTATCATCCCCGTTGTCAGCTCTATGTTGGTTTTCTGGCTCATCTATTCCCATGACGGGGTAATTAACAACATTATAACTATGTTTGGCGGCGAGCGTATACATTTCCTGTTTGAAAGCGCAACAATTATTCCCGCAATCGCAATGATCGCTGTCTGGGCAAGCGGAAACATTATCGTGATTAAAATAGCGGGGATTTCCAACGTTCCCCGTACATACCTGGAATCGGCTGAAATCGACGGAGCAAATGCCTGGCATCGCTTTTGGAAAATAACCATACCATGTATGTCTCCGATTATTTTCTACAACATGTTAATGAGCCTGATCACAAATATGCAGGTCGTTGTGCCTTCGTTAATGCTTACCGGCGGTGGCCAGTCCGGCGCAACGGTAACACCGGCGCAATTCAGATTCGTGGCATATGAGCTATATAATACCGCCTTTAATTTTGGTTGGTTGGGTCGTGGCGGTGCGATATCATTTATGCTGTTTGTACTGATTGGAATACTCACGGCAATATTATTTATAACATCGAAAAAATGGCTATTCTATGAAGGAGGTGGCCCGGCATGATAAACTCGACTACGACAGCAGCAGCAACAACCCCGCCGGAGCCGATAAAAATCGTTCCTGCTCCGGGGAAAATGGTGCTAAAAATAGTTGGTGTGCTTCTGGTGGCCGCCGCAATTGTCAGCCTTGTTTTTGGTATTCTGGGACTGATGGGGATCGGGCTTCCCGACACATTTTATTTAGATAACGCAATAACCGAAGCCAGGCAACTGAGCGCAAACATTGACGGTGTGCCTATGTGGACGCAAGAATCGTGGCAGAACCTACAAGAAAACCTTGTTGCCGCCAGGGCTACTCTGCTTGACAGAGCTTCCACGCAGGCGCAAATCAATACAGCTTATACTGATTTGCGCAACGCACTTGATTCAATGGTGCCGTCAGAGGCGTTTGCGGATATAGAAGTTGCTGGATTTATACCTGACGGGCGCGCGGTAAATGTGTTTTTCATTTACTTGATCATACTATTTCTCATTCTTGGCATCACCGGTGTCTTGGGCATTAAATTCTGTGCAAACAGTAAGAAAATGCATATGTTAGGTGTCTTCGGCATCATCAGCTTTGTAGGGATCGCATTACTTATAATCTTCGTTGCAGACACGCTTGGCTACGAATCATTACCGCCATTTTTACCGCTTATTGGTATGCCGATTGCTTACCAGATCGGCGTGTTTTTAAACAACAGGAAAACATCCATACTCATCACATTCAGTGTTTTGGTGCTGATATCCTTAATCGCCTTATTCCCGCTTTGGTGGATTGTTCGCTCATCGCTCATGTACCTGCATGAGGTTTCATCAACGCGCTTTTTCCCGACGAATCTGGTTTTTGAAAATTACCCAAGGGCGTTGGAGCGTTTCCATTATTTACTGCACCTGCGTAACACATTAATCATCGCAGTCCCGGCAGTCCTGCTGGGCACCTGCACCGCTATCCTGTGCGCCTATTCTTTCGCGCGGCTCAGGTTCAGGGGCAAAAAATTCATGTTCGGCCTCTGCATCGCGTCTATGCTTTTGCCGCCTGTTGTAACCCTGATCCCACTCTTTATCATGTTCACAAACTTCTTCGGTCTCCTCAACACCTTCTGGCCGCTCATCATCCCATGGGTATGCGGCGGCGGCGCATTTAACATTTTCTTGATGCGTCAATTTTTCCTGACACTGCCAAAAGAGCTTGACGAGGCGGCAATGATTGACGGCGCCGGACGATTGCGGATACTGGTTCAAATCCTCCTTCCATCAATAAAACCTGCCATCATGGTTGTGGGAATATTCATCTTTATGCTGATATGGAACGACCTGCTTACACAAATGGTCTATCTGCGAAATGAGGGGCTCGCCACGATGGCAATAGGGCTTCGCGTGTTCTCAGGCTCCTACGGCACAGAGTGGCACTTGACCATGGTGGCGACAGTCCTGTCAATACTCCCCGCCCTCCTGGTCTTCATTATCGGCCAGAAGTATCTGGTTGAAGGAATTGTAATGACCGGCATGAAAAACTAAATAGTCCCCACAGGGCAAAGGAACGCCCTGCGGGGACCCCTCCCTTTGATCTATAACGGCAGGCAAAGCCTGCCTATAGCAAGGTTTTGCAAAGGGCGCAAAACGCTTGGACGCCGGACACCCGGCGAAAGGGCTTGTAGGGACAGTATATTTCCCCTAGATGGAGGTAATAGGCTTATGAAGACATTTCTCGGCATAGAGCTCGGCTCAACCCGGATTAAGGCCGTACTCATCGACGCGGGCGGCACGCCACGGGCGTCCGGCGGGTTCGATTGGGAAAACCGCTTTGAAAACGGCGTGTGGACGTATCATTTAGACGACGTATGGCACGGCCTGCGGGAGAGTTTTGCCAATCTAGCGGCGGATTACCGGGCAACCCACGGGGGAGTCGACCCGGTTGTCTCCGGTATCGGCGTCTCCGCCATGATGCATGGCTACTTGGCCTTTGATCGAGAGGACAACCAACTGGCAGAGTTTCGCACCTGGCGCAATACCATTACAGAGGAAGCGGCGGCACGTCTGACAGAGGCCTTTGGGTTCAATATCCCCCAGCGGTGGAGCATCGCCCATCTATACCGCGCCGTCTTGGGCGGCGAAGCCCATGTGGGAGAGATCGGATTCTTGACAACGTTAGCTGGTTACGTCCATTATCAACTCACCGGAGAAAAAGTTTTGGGCATCGGTGACGCTTCCGGTGTATTTCCTATTGACAGCACAGCAAATGGCTATCATAATGGTATGGTAGCCAAGTTTGATACGATTGTTTCCGAACACGGTGTCCCCTGGCGGCTGCTGGACATTTTGCCAAAAGTCCTCGTGGCAGGCGAACATGCAGGCGCTCTGACAGAAGCGGGCGCAATCCTGCTGGACCCCACAGGCGTTCTTCAGCCGGGGATACCCCTGTGTCCGCCTGAGGGCGACGCCGGGACCGGCATGGTGGCCACAAACAGTGTGGCACCCTGTACGGGGAACGTATCGGCGGGGACATCAGTCTTTGCCATGCTGGTGTTGGAGCGAGCGCTGTCCAAGCTCTACCTCGAAATCGACATGGTCACGACGCCGACGGGCAAGCCGGTGGCCATGGTGCACTGCAACAACTGCACCTCTGATTTAGATGCATGGGTGAATTTGTTCGGCGCAGCTATGACGGGGATGGGCCAAACGCCCGACAAATCCGATCTGTATCGCACGTTGTATGAGGCGGCCTTGCGAGGGGATCCGGACGGCGGGGGACTGGTCTCCGTCAACTACCTCTCTGGAGAGCACACAACGGGATTCCACGAGGGGCGGCCTTTATTCGTCCGCACGCCGGACAGCCGGTTTACATTGGAAAACTTCATGCGATCCCTGCTGTTTTCCGCCATGGCCACATTGAAGATCGGCATGGATATTCTGTCCGACGGTGAGGGCGTGACCCTCTCGAAACTCCTGGGCCACGGCGGGTTATTTAAGACGCCCCTGGTGGGACAGACCCTCATGGCGGGGGCCTTGGATATCCCCGTCGCCGTCATGGAATCCGCCGGGGAAGGCGGCGCATGGGGCATCGCTTTGCTGGCGGCCTATGCCGATGCCAGAGACGAGGGAGAGACCCTGGAAGAATTTTTAAAAAGCAAAGTGTTCTCAGACTCCGCCGTCAATACGATTCAGCCGAACCCTGCGGATGTAGCGGGATTTGCGGTCTATTTAGAGCGGTACAAAGCCGCACTCTCCATTGAGCGCACAGCGGTGGAATCCTTACAATTATTGAGGTGATGAACGTGCTAGAAACACTGAAACAACAGGTGCTGGATGCAAATCTGCTCTTGCCCAAATATGGACTGGTCACCTTCACCTGGGGCAATGTCTCCGGGATTGACCGGGCGCAGGGCTTAGTTGTGATCAAGCCGTCCGGCGTCACCTATGAGGACATGACAGCGGATCACATGGTAGTTGTAGAGTTGGACACGGGCAAAACTGTGGAGGGGAGCCTGTCCCCGTCCTCGGATACCGCCACCCATCTGGCGCTGTACCGGGCGTTTTCCAATATAGGTGGCATTGTACACACCCACAGCCGCTGGGCGACGATTTTTGCCCAGGCGGGGCTGGGGATACTGCCTCTCGGCACGACCCATGCGGACTATTTCTACGGCGAGATCCCCTGTACTCGGAAAATGGTCCCCGCTGAAATCGCCGGTGCATACGAAGAGGCGACGGGAGATGTGATCATCCAGCGGTTTGCCGGAGTGAACCCGGATACGATTCCGGCGGTACTGGTACACAGCCACGGCCCGTTCACCTGGGGGCGTGATGCCGCGGATGCCGTACACAATGCGGTAGTGCTGGAGGAGTTGGCCTTTATGGCCTGGCACAACCACTTGATCAATCCCACAGTAGAGCCAATGCAGCAGGAGCTGCTTGACAAACACTATTTGCGTAAACACGGGCCGGACGCCTATTACGGCCAAACATAGGAGGTACATAGCATGAACAACATTCCCAACATCAAGCTCGGCTTAATTTCCGTATCCAGAGACTGTTTCCCGGCAGCCCTTTCTGAGACCCGCCGTGCCGCCGTAAAAGGGGCTTACGGCGACATCTACGAGTGCAAGGTCACCGTGGAAAATGAGATCGACATGTTAAAAGCTGTAGAGGATGTCAAAGCCGCCGGCGTCAACGCATTGGTGGTATTCCTCGGCAACTTCGGCCCGGAGACGGCGGAAGTCTTATTGGCAAAGTATTTTGGCGGTCCCACCATGTACGTCGCCGCCGCGGAAGACGGCGCCGATACGCTGATGGACGGACGGGGAGACGCCTACTGCGGGATGCTCAATTGCTCGTACAATCTGGGGCTCCGCAATATTAAGGCCCATATCCCGGCGTATCCGGTGGGCACGCCGGCGGATATTGCACAGATGATCGCCGATTTTGTTCCCATCGCCCGCACGATGATTGGCGTGGCCAATCTCAAGATCATCACCTTCGGCCCCCGGCCTCAGGATTTCCTCGCCTGTAATGCGCCGATCCAGCAACTGTTCAATCTGGGCGTGGAGATTCAGGAAAATTCCGAGTTGGATCTCTTAGTTGCGTTTAATAAACACAAAGACGACCCCCGGATTCCCGGTGTAATCGCCGATATGGAACGGGAACTGGGCGAAGGCAATAAAATGTCCGGTATTCTGCCGAAGCTGGCCCAATATGAGCTGACGCTCCTGGATTGGGCGGAGAACAATAAGGGGAGCCGGGAATACGTGGTGTTCGCCAGCAAATGTTGGCCCGCATTCCAGACGGAATTCGGCTTTGTACCCTGCTATGTGAACAGCCGCTTGGCTGCGCGGGGTATCCCCGTGGCCTGTGAGACGGATATCTACGGGGCGCTGTCAGAATACATCGGCACCTGTGTCACAGGTGCGGGCGTGACCCTGTTGGATATTAACAACTCCGTCCCGGCGGATATGTATGAGCGGGATATCAAAGGCAAGTTCGACTATACGTTAAAAGATACGTTTATGGGCTTTCACTGCGGGAATACGCCCATCTGTTGCCTAAAGAAGGGCGAGGTCAAATACCAGCGCATTATGCATAGTCTGTTGGAGCCGGGGAAAGAGCCGGATATCACAAGAGGTACTTTGGAAGGAGACATCGCACCCGGTGAGATCACGTTCTTCCGACTCCAAGGCACTGCCGAGGGCGGGTTGAAATCCTACATTGCCCAGGGCGAAGTTCTGCCGGTTCCCACCTGTTCTTTCGGCGGGATTGGCATATTTGCCATCCCGGAGATGGGCCGCTTCTATCGCCACGTGCTGATTGCGGACAGATATCCCCACCACGGCGCCGTGGCCTTCGGACACGTGGGGAAAGCGCTGTTTGACGTGTTTACCTATCTGGGTGTGCCGAAGATATCGTACAACCAGCCCAAGAGCTTGCCGTATCCGACGGAAAATCCGTTTTAGGAGAAACAAAAAAGAGCAGATGCCGTTGGCGTCTGCTCTTTTTGCCATTTGGCGGCGGTATTTATGAGGCTGTGTGAAAACATAAAACGAGAAAATTTTTCATCTGAAAAAGTTCTTCAAATGAGACAGTGAGAAAGAAAATGTAGATTTATTCACTAAATAAGTTGAGTGATTTTCCGAGCATTTCGTTTTCAAACAGCCTCTTATATTTTGCACGTCTACATATAAAATGAAAGGAAGGGAATACAGGATGTCAAAAAAATCTTGGATTGGAATCGGGAGTATTATAATAGTTTTTTGTTTGATTCTTGCAATTCTACTATACAGTTTTATTGTTAGAGGGTATGAAAGTGCGACTCATTTCTTTTGTTCGCTTAATTGGACAATAGCGATTATTTCGATAATTATTAGCATTGGAATAACTTTTCTTGTAGTTAGATATAGAGGTATCTTAATAGAAAAGCTACTCTACATTTTAATCCCAAGTATTATTATATTAGTGTTGTGGTGGCTACTTAGTTGGTTATCTAGTGACACGCAAGACAACTTTACTGGTTTAATTGTTCCAGCTTTTCTGTCTGTTCTAAGTATATATATATCAAAGATGCAAGAAAATAAGAAGACTAAGGAAGATGAAGAAACAAAAATCAAAAGAACTAAGGTGGATGAGGAAGTAAAAGTAAAAAAAGAACTATATGCGAAAATGATAAATGCGTACTATGCGTACTATGCGGATTATCAAAGAGAATATAGAGAGCCTAATAAGCAGATGTCGGAGCTTAATGGTATGGTATATGTGTATTGCAAACCGAAAATTTCAAGTATATGGAAGGGGTTGCAAGAAGAACATGAAGGAACATTAAACGAAAAAGCAACAATTGAAACTCTTATTGAAGAAATTCACAAGGACTTGGACGAACCAGCAATATGTTCTGAATTCCGAGACATGTAGCTACTAACTAGCACTTTTTATAGATAGGGCTTATTTGCACAGGGACGGCAAAAAAGAAAGGGACAGACACCATGATCGAACTACAGGGAAAACACAACGCTGCCAAACTATTCACCGCCACGGCGGAGCCCAGTGCCGTCACCCAGATTCAGCATCTGCTGGATCAAGAGTTCGTCGCCGGGAGCAAAATCCGGGTGATGCCGGACGCCCACGCCGGGATGGGGTGTACCATCGGTACGACCATGACCATTACAGATAAGGTTGTCCCCAATCTCGTGGGCGTAGACATCGGTTGCGGGATGGAGACGGTGCTATTGAAAGATCGGCGGGTGGAGTTGGGGCAGTTGGACAAGGCCATCCACCAGTATATCCCCGCCGGGTTTAAAATCCGCGCCACGGCGCATCATTTTAATGACGACATTGATCTCACGGCCTTGCGCTGTGCTAAGCACATGGATTTGAAGCGTGCGGTGCTCTCTATCGGGACTCTAGGCGGCGGGAACCATTTTATTGAGCTGGGCAAGGACGAAAGGGGCCAGCTCTATCTTGTGATTCACTCCGGGAGTAGGAATCTGGGGAAGCAGGTCTGCGAGTATTACCAAAACGCCGCCGCCGACAATCTGGGGCGGCGTGGCAAAGGCGCTGATCGGGTGCTGGCGTATTTGGAGGGGCCGCTGTTTGATAACTATCTCCACGATATGGCCATCGTGCAGCGATATGCGGAACTCAACCGGAAGGCCATCGTGAAAGAGTTGGAAAAGCGGGTAAAATTCAAGGTCGTCGAGCAGTTTACCACCACCCATAACTATATTGACCTGGACACCATGATTCTGCGAAAAGGCGCAATCTCAGCGCAAAAAGGAGAGCGAGTGCTGATCCCCATGAACATGCGGGACGGTAGCTTGATCTGCATCGGCAAGGGGAACCCCGATTGGAACTACTCCGCCCCCCACGGCGCAGGCCGGATCATGTCCCGCTCCGCCGCGAAGCAGCAGATCACGCTCACCCAGTACGAGAAATCCATGGAGGGGGTTTACTCCTCAACAGTCAACCGGAGTACCCTGGACGAGGCGCCTTTCGCCTATAAGCCCATGGAGGAGATCATAGCCGGAATCGGCGACACGGCGGAGATCGTGGCGGCGGTCAAACCGCTGTATAACTTTAAGGCGGCGGAGTAAGAAAGGGAGCGAAGAGTCGCACATCAATAATTATTTATCGAAAAACAATAAAAAATTATTGACAAATAGAATCCGATGTGATAAATTACCTCCAAGATACGCGAGAAGCATATTAGGGAGGTAATTTTTTTATGGTCAAAAATAGCGTTGTCCATCGAGTGACGAAAATACTGGTGGATGTCATGTTCTACGGTGGGATTGTAATCTGCATTGCCCTTCCATTTCTCCTGCCCCACGGGATGCGGCTCATCGGACATGGGGCGCATATGTACTGGCCCAATCTGGTGGTGCTGATGCTGTCGGGGGTGCTTTCGCTCTATATCGTCTATCAGTTAAAGGTGATATTTAAAACCCTGGTGGGCGGGAACCCGTTTGTTGCCCGGAACGTCTCCTGTTTGAGGAGAGCCGCTGTGGCCAGCGCTCTGATCTCCATCGTATTTGTGGTGCGGATTTCGATCTGGTTCACCATCAGTTCCACAGTAATCGCCCTGATCTTTGCTCTGCTGGCCCTGTTTTCCCTCACGCTGAAAGATTTGTTCAAACAGGCGGTGGCATACAAAGAAGAAAACGATTGGACGGTGTGAGTATGCCTATTATTGTGAATTTAGACGTGGTGATGGCCAAACGGAAAATCGGACTCATGGAACTGGCCGAAAAGGTCAATCTGACCCCCGCTAACCTGTCCATTTTGAAAACCGGCAAGGCCAAAGCCGTGCGATTTTCCACCCTGGAGGAGATCTGCAAAGCCCTGGAGTGCCAGCCGGGGGATTTATTGGAGTTTGTGGATGGATAGGGCGGAGGCCGTGGAGTGGCCCCGACAGGCGGGAGAGGAACGGATTCAAACTGTAAAAACGGCGTTGTTTTATGTCCCGTTACTGGCCGTGTTTTTGCCTCTAACAGTGGCGATTCTCGGCGGGACGGACATGGGCCGAAGTTGGTGGGTTGAGTTTTACGTTATGGCCGCCCTGTACGTCCTGCTCCCCATTGCGGGCTTTCTGTCCTGTTTTTTTCAGGCGCAACTGCGGCGCAAATGGTTCTGGTTCTCCCCGGCGTTGCCGATACTTCTTACCGGACTCTTTATGCTGGCGAGCCGTGGATATGGGCCTTCGTTCCTTGCAGACATGATATTGGCTGTGCCTTTTGCACTCATTGCGCCTCTGGCGGGATTGGGGGTGGGGGGATTAGTGGCGAAGCGAGAGGGTGCTCTGTTAAAAGACAGATCTGCACTGGTCTATGGCCTGCTTGTGGCCAGCCCCATTGCATTGCTATTTATGAGCATATTTTTTATCTTTCTCTTGCCCGCCGCATATTTCATAGGTGGATTTATTGCCTGTTTTTTGACAGCGAAACGTGATGTAAAGCGTTTCTGGCTCGGCCCGCTTATTGCTCCTGCGCCGGTGCTTTTAATCGTTCTTCCATTTTTGGTTGACCTGCTTATGGAGCGTGAGTTCATATTTTTTATTGCTGTCAGTAGCATTGCGCTCTTTCCCGGTCTGATCGGATTAATCGGCTTGGCCGCAGGCCGTTGGATGCGAAGAATAGAGCGAGAGCAAACAATGCTAAATGATTCAAACAACAAGGAGGGATTCATCCCAATGACACAGAATCAAGAAGAACAGTTCCAAGAACACATGGGCCCTGTAGCAATCGAAACGCCCGCAGAACCACCCATCGAGACCAAGAAAAAACTCAAACTCTTGGGTTATCTGCTCTTATCGGCCATCACGTTTTCCTATCTGGTGCTGGCGGAGTGGGCGGGGATCAGTGTGTTGATCTTTGTGTTGATCCAGGTGGTGTATCTGACCTTTCTCGTGCCGAGACAGAAGCCCCTGCTTCTGTTTATCCCCATCGGGATACTGGCCCTAAACGCCTTCATTAGCGGCAACGTCATGTGGCGGATTCCCAATTTGTTTGTGGGATTGATCCTCTACAGCGTCATGGCCCTGTGGTTGACCGGGGGATTGGGACTCAAGGATAGCTTGCCGGGGTTTTTTCTAAACATCCTGCGCAATATGGGGGAAGCACTTACCCGATTTAAAACCCCGTTCAGATGGGGCGTTGAGACGCAGAAAGAACACATGTCGGTGATCAAGCGGGTCTGTATCGGGATTGCCATCTCCATCCCCTGTCTGATTTTTCTGCTGATTATGCTCTCCCAGGCCGATGCGATCTTTTCCCAGACCGTGTCCAACTTCTTCGACTGGCTCTCCCGTGCCATTGGGATGGATGTGGTGCTCCGGGGATTGGTGGGTCTCTTAGTGGGATTTTATCTGTTCGGCGTATTATACGGCGTCCATCTCAACCGCACCAGAGAGAAAGCGGAAGCGCGAGAGGGGCGGCGGGGGGATCTCATTATCCTCAACATCGTATTGATCTCTGCGCTGCTGGTCTACACCTTCTTTGTAGCAGTCCAGTTTCGGTACTTGTTCGCCCCGCCGGACAACCTGCCCTATGGACTGGACTTTGTAAACTACGCCCGCCAGGGGTTCTTTGAGCTCCTATTCTTGACAGGGGTCAATATCTCCGTGATTCTGTTGGCCGTCTGGTTATCGAAAACACAGACGGGGAAGTGGGCGAAACTCACCAAGATACTATGCCTCTATCTGTGCGCCGTCACCGTGGTGCTGCTGGTCTCGTCTTTTTACCGGATGTACCTATACAGCTACGACGACGGGTTCACCCGGCTGCGGCTTTTGGTCTTCGGCTTTCTCATCTTTGAGGCAATTGGGCTGATTGTCACGTTTTTCTATATCGTCCGGCCCAAATTCAATATTATCGCCGTCTATTGTGTCATTGCCCTGTCGTATTATCTGTTGCTCAACTTGGTGCCCATCGACGCCATTATCGCGCAGGATCAGATTGACCGATACGTGGAGACGGGCCGGGGCGGGATTCACTATACGGTATCTCTGTCGTCAGATGCGGCTCCACAAGTTGCGCGGTTGCTGGCACTGGAGGGTGACAGCGAGACACGAGAGCGAGCGGTACGCTATTTTGAGCGCATGGAGCGGCTCGAAGCCGTAAACTGGCGACAGTGGAATCTCTCTGTGAACGAGGCATTGCGGCTGGGAGAAATTGTGCGCTAGGCAAGGTATACAATACGATACAAATCCGGGCATCATAACTTTGTGGAAATGATGTTCGGATTTGTCACTTTTTGCGTTGCACAGAGCGGAGGGACATGTTATAATTTCCATGGACTTTGAACCAAAATGTTCAAAAAATGGAGGCCAATAGAGTAAGATGAGTACAGTATTTCTGATTGCAGGTGGCCTGGGGCTACTTTTATTTGGCATGAAAATGATGTCGACGGGATTAGAACTGGCCGCAGGAGACCGCCTGCAGGACATTCTCCAGCGGGCGACTGCGAATCGGTTCTTAGCTGTTATCGTCGGGATCATCGCAACGATTACAATTAACAGCTCAACGGCTGTCACCATTATGACGGTCAGCTTTGTGAATTCCGGGCTGATGAACTTAACCCAGGCCATTGGTATCATCATGGGTGCAAATGTTGGTACGACGTTTAGCGGACAGTTGATCGCATTCCGGATTGATACGTTTGCGCCCTTATTTATCTTTGTCGGCATTATTATGCACCTGTTTTTTAAGAAGAGAACCATAAAAAACATTGGCTATATTGTGTTGGGCTTCGGCATTTTATTCTTTGGCATTACGACCATGGGGACTCCCCTTCGAGCCCTTGCGGAGACAGATTATTTCCGGGCAGTTTTAGAGACCTTTCAAAATCCAGTTCTGGCGCTCTTGGCAGGGTTTGTGTTTACGGCTGTGATTCAGAGCTCATCGGCCACCATGGGGATTTTGCTTACCCTGCACATCCACGGGGTCCCCATCTCCTTTGAGACTTCGGCGTTTATCATACTGGGCATGAATATTGGGACGAGCATCACCACAGTCCTCGCCTCCATCCCGGCCAATCGGGAGAGTAAGCGAGCGGCACTATTTCATATTATGTTTGATGTGATTGGAAGCATTGTATTTGGTACATTGATCTATTTGTTCCCCGGCATTTTGAACTGGTTCCAAGAAACGTGGTCAGAGAGCGCCCGCCAGGCCGCCATGTTCCACACGCTATACAATGTCGCAACGCTGCTCTTGATCCTCCCGTTTGTGAGGCAAGTTTCTGCACTAATGCTAAAGCTTGTGCCAGTGAAAGAGAGTGAAATCAATAAGGCCTATGAAAAGAAGCTGATCTATCTCGATACCCTGGATACGAAAATGATGCAATCGCCGGCAATTGCGGTGCTGAATGCCCATTTGGAACTGTGCCGCATGGGGAAAATTGCCAATGAAAACCTGACGTTGGCATTGGAATCGTTTTTTGAAAGGGATATGGACAAAGCAAATAAGACCCTTGAAAATGAAGAGATTATCAACTATCTAAATCATAATATCGCGTCTAAATTGGTTTGGATCAACAATATGAGTTTATCTAACTCCGAAGCTGAAAAAGTTGGTAAAATGTTCCGATCATTATCCGACATAGAGCGCATTGGGGATCATGCAGAAAATATTGCGGAATACACCCTGGCAATGAAAGGAGACGAGTTCAAGTTTTCTGATGCCGCCATTGACGAATTAAAACGGTTGGGTGCCGTGACAGTAGAGCTGATTACCAAAACCTTAGACGTATATGAACACCAAGATGAGATGGGGCTGCCGCAAATCCAATTGCTTGAAGAAGAGGTGGACAAGTTATCCGCAGAGTTCTCTGAAAATCATATCGCCAGATTAAAAGCGGAGACGTGTGAGCCAAAAGGCGGCGTTGTTTTTACGGATATGATTATCGACTTAGAACGAAGTGCTGACCACGCCTACAACATTGCGTTTTCCATCGTATCTGAACGCAAAGAGAGCAAAAGATAGCACGAGAGACCTGTCATTGGTGGGTGTCGCGCCCGCCCTACAGAAAGATCAAAAAGAAAACGCACAGCATTCATGCATAAATGAACGCTGTGCGTTTTTTTGTGGGAAATTCTAATGTGTCAAGTCGTGCTCGGGGTACGATGTTCTGCTATGGACTCACCCGGCGAACACATCGTTAATGTGCTCCGGCCTGGAATCTGGCCGCTCCAGATTTACCCAGGGGCGGTTCGGGATCAGGGCGGTCCAGTATTTATGGACGCCGTCCGGTTTTTTCTCGTATTCGTTGGAGTTGGTCGCTTCTTGGATGTCTAAGTAGTACCAGACTTCGGTATCCTGGTGATCCGGCCAAGTAATCATGCCCGGCAGCGTATCGTCGATGGTCTCAAGGTGCCGCTCTAAGATCCGGTTTATGAGGGTTGCCGCCTCGGCCCGTGTGATCTCGCGATCCGGCTCGAAGGAACCGTCACCGATGCCGACGACCCAGCCGATGCTACCCACCTTGTCGATCTCGACCTCGGCCCAGTGTCCTGTAGTATCGCTGAATAGATTCGGACCGTCGTAGTTGATGTCGAAGAACCTGGACACCGCTGTTGCGAATTCTCCACGTGTAATCGGGCTGTTGGGTGCAAAGGTGCCGTCCGGTCTACCGAGGAACACCCCTGTGTTGGCCATGGTGGAAACCGCGTTGTTGAACCATTGATTGAGAGAGACATCCGGGAAGGGATTCTCCTGTGTCCACATCTCTGTGCGGAACTCATCTGTGATCAGGCGGAAGAAGATGGTCGCCACCTCTGCGCGGGTGATATTGCCTTCCGGCGCAATCAATCCGCGATCATTGCCAATCAAATACGCATAGTGTTCAGATGTCAGTGGAATCGAAATATCAACCGTCCACCTGGCGTAGAGATCCAGGTCCGTTGTCACCGGTGTGCTGAAGTCGTAGCGCTGGGTTCCCGCTTCATCCAAGAACCATCCGATGAAGTTGAATCCATCGCGGCTCGGGGTATTCGGCTCGGCTACAGGGTTGCCGTCGAGGACTGTGACCCGGAGATAGATGCCGTCGTCCTCTCGGTAGTAGTTCCAGTAGAAGGTCACGGTGTGTTCATCGGGTGGCGGGTCATTGCTACCGATACGCTCCCACTGGGCGGTAAACACTACACCACCAATAGGCATCGCGCATACATCGCCTGCTTGGAAGTGTGTGGCGTCCTGCGGGTATGGCACGTCGGCGGTGGTCCATCCGAGGAAGGTGTAGCCGGGATAGGAGAAGCCCACGTCATCCACGCCGAGGACCGGCACGGGTCCGCTCTCGACGGTATACGGACCGTCCGGATCGATGAAGGATGCCGCCGTGCCGTTGTTGGCCACGTAGGTCACGTTGTAGTCTATAGCCCTCCACACGGCGTACAGGATCACGTCGTCGTCCGGCATCTCGAACGTATCGCCCCCGGCGTAGACTTTGTCCTCGTCAGCCATGTCAGAGGCCCAGCCCTCGAACTCGTATCCGGGCCGGGTCAGGTCACCCTCGCCCAGCACCTGAACTTCCTCGCCCTTAATGTAGTTCGCATCGTCCACAGGTGCGCCGGAACCGCCGTTGGCGTCATAGATCACGCTATACAGCCCCGACCACTCCGCTGTCAGGCTCACATCACCCGCCGGCATCTGGAATGCGTCCTCTCCCGGCTGGATCAACGGCGCACCCGCTAGATTAGACCGCCAGCCCATGAACCGATGGCCCGCATTCGTCAGCCCTGTCGGCGCCAATGCGTCTACGTTGTCGCCAATGTGGTAGTCCGCCTCGTCTACCGGCACGTCACCCGTTGCACCGCCAGCGTAGTAGGTCACGTTGTAGTCTATGGCTTTCCACACGGCGTACAGAATCACATCGTCGTCCGGCATCTCGAACGTATCGCCCCCGGCGTAGACTTTGTCCTCGTCAGCCATGTCAGAGGTCCAGCCCTCGAACTCATATCCAAGCCGGGTCAGGTCTCCCTTGCCCAGCACCTGGACTTTCTCGCCCTTAATGTAACTCGTTTCGTCCACAGGTGCACTGGAACCGCCGTTGGCATCGTAAGTCACGGTGAACAGTTCCGCCCAGACTGCCGTCAGCACTACGTCATCCGCGGGCATCTGGAAGGTGTCGTCTGCGCGGTAGAGTGTGTCGTCACCGTCCATGTTGGAGCGCCAGCCTATGAACCGGTAGCCGTCGTAGGACAGTTTCTCCGCATGTAGGACAGTCACAGAATCGCCCATATTGTAGCCATTTACATCTACAGGTACTGCCCCGTTGCCCTGGGTGTCTATGTAGGCCACGGTGTAGTCGACGGCTTCCCAGGCCGCCGTTAGCACCACGCTCTTCGCGGGCATATCAAATACGTCGCCGCCTTGGAAGTGGGGGGTATCCTCTGGATACGCTACATCTGCAGTCGTCCACCCCAGGAACGTGTATCCAGCCCGGATCATGAAGCCCTTGCCGAGGACTGTGACACCTTCTCCTACGATGTACGTCGTAGCATCTACGGGAGCGCCGGAGCCGCCACCTGCGTTGTAAGTCACGGTGAACAGTTCCGCCCAGACCGCCGTCAGCACCACGTCATCCGCGGGCATCTGGAAGGTGTCGTCTGCGCGGTAGAGTGTGTCGTCACCTGGGATATTTGAGATCCAGCCCATGAACCGGTAGCCGTCCCTGGCTAGGTCCGTTTCATCGACCACATCTACGATTGCCTTAGCGTAGTATGGGCCGAGCACGTCCTCAATCACCTCTGTGCTGGTGCCGCCGTTTGGCGCATAGGTCACAGTGTATAGATCATGGCGCCACTGGGCGTACAGGATCACGTCAGCGGCCTCAAACGTGAGGTCGTCACGCGCGGCATAGGCTGTTCCATTGCCGTCAGACTGCGTGTTCCAGCCGATAAATGTCCAGCCGTACCGACTCAAGTCCCCCTGATCTTGTACAGTGGTTTCTTCACCCGGCAGATACCCTGTACCGTTGGGCGGTGTATCCGTGGGCGGTGCGCCTACACCATTGTTTGCGTCGTAGGCTAGGGTGTATTCTGCGGCCCACTCCGCTGTCAAAGTTACATCCTTTGCGGGCATGGTGAATGCGTTTTCCCCCGGCTCAATCAATGGCCCGCCGGTCAGGTTAGAGCGCCAGCCCATGAACCGATACCCGGCATATAGTAGCCCCGTGGGCACCGCCACGTCGACGTCGTCGCCGATATGATAGTCCGCCGTGTCAACAGGGACTATACCTGTCGCGCCGCCAGCGTAGTAGGTCACGCTGTAGTCAACGAATTCCCACTGCGCCGTCAAAATCACGTTGGCACCCGGCATGGGGAACGTGTCGCCCGCTTTGTAAATGTTGTCCGTGCCATCCGTGTCAGAGATCCAGCCCTCGAAGGTGTACCCTTCCCAGGTCGGCTCGCCTTCGGCCACCGTCACAGTATCTCCGGCAGGGTAGTGTGCACCGTCCATCGGTGCACCTGATCCACCACCCGCGTCATAGATCACGGCGTAGTAATCCGGATAAGTGTTGGTCAAATTGACCGCTGCCACATCGCCGTTGATCAGGAACATCTGATGGCTCTGTGCCGGCCGCCCCCGTGTCTCAGAACTCTTCAGTTCGCTCCGAAGGGCATATGCAATCGTCGGCGTGTATCCCGCACTGGCCTGTGTGGCGAGAACCATTCCTGTGCCGGTGGCGTTGGGGACCACCTCGACCACACGATAGTTTCGCTCAGACCACAGGTTGTTAAGGAACAGGGTCTGGCCGGCACGAATCTCAATGGTGTTGAGGCCGGCATAGGGGTCTGCCGGATCCCAATCCTCCAACTCAATGGGATCGCTAAACCCGTCTGTGCCGTTGCCGACACAGCGGAACATGTCCGTTCTCTCCGGCGCATCCGGATCCGGCATCCAGAGCAGAACCGTGTTGTCAGTGGCGTCATAGACTTGGATGTAGAACACTTCGTCTTCCAGTTTGGTCTCGAAGTGGTCTGGCCAGTAGGGTACCGTCTTGGTCACCTCAAGTCCCGCGACGCCGGGCCGGAAGTTGTTGTATACAAAGATGGGCGCTGTACCGTCGAGGGCACCTGCATCCAAGACGCCGGCCATCATCAGTGCAATTGCCTGCGTCTGTGTCAAGAGTTGCAGTGACCGGAAACTGTTGTAAATGGTCTCATTAATACCCGCTGCAATCAGGATATTCCGATTCCCCGGCACAATATTCGTCCACAGCGGTGCGCCCGCCGCCGGGAAACGGAAGTTAATCGTATGCCGCACCCAATAGTCTACCCAAGAAGTGCCATTGGGGTCACTCGGCTCTGTTGCGATTTTGAAAATGTCCTCAATGGGTACATATTCACTGTCAATTAGGACATATTCTGTGATCTTATAGGATTCCCGGAAACCCAGATCGTTCAAAGTAGCCGGTTCGTTCACACTAAAGGGGAAGTGGGTAATCGGTAAACTGCTGAACGTCCCAAACGCCTCCTCGTCCTCCACCGATTCGATTCCCATATCTCCATTCCAATCGTACTCACCAGTTATGGGGTTGAGTGTAAACGCTAAGACTCTCCATTCGCCTATACCTGCTAGGCCATCTTTGTAGTATCCTTTTTCATCTTTATATACTCCAGTTGTATTCTGCTGCACCATGGCCCGCACAAACGGATCGTTCGTCTCCCAATACCACATGGACATGGTGGCATAGAATACGGTGTCCTCGTCTACGACACGCCCGTCTAGGAACCAAGTGTTCGGGCGGGAGATAAGCGAGAAGTCGGGTTCGCCGACAGGATTTAAATGATCGACATAGCCGTCGGAGAACACTTTGTTCACCACCGCCTGGGTTCCATTTCCGGTGAGATAATGGTTCAACACCGTCACGGCCATGTCACGTTCTTCTCCGTAGCCGCCCTCGTAGTAGTAACGGGTAGAGATGCGGCTGGTGTTCACGCCATCACGGAATACTTCTTTCACTTCGTAGTTGTGACCTTCGTCAATGGGCAGACCCACCACCCGTTGCGGCAGATTTGGTCTCACGCCAACCTCGTCCACAATATCGCCCCGGGCATAGGCTTCGGCATACTTGTCTTCTCCGGTCTCTTCGCCCTCCAGCCAGTAGTAGGTGACAATATCGCTCTCATCCTTGTGTCCAATCACATAGTAGGTGTACCCCAAAGCGCCGGAGATGCGCTCTCGCTCAAAGATGAGCAGCGTCGCCGCCTCATCATCGTCCGGGGTGTTCCAAAGTTGTATGTAAAACCATGTATTCGGTCCTACACCCCAGTCCAGATAGTGACCACTTAATTCTTTGAACAACCAGACGTTTTCGGATTGGTATTTGAATTTGTTCATCACCGAGGTGTATATGGTATCGTTGAATCGTAGCGTCTCAACACCGTTGTTGTCATACACTGCACCCCAGTTCACTCTGGTGTCCAAGCAGAAGTTCGACTCGGATTCGACCTCGTACACGTTCTCCCAGTTTCCCTCCCACTCCTCATACATCCAGGCGCCGGTCGTCCAGCCCGGGACATCGGTGTCGCTGTATCTGTCGTACAGCGTCCAGCGGTCTGCCCAGCCGAAATCACGATCTTGGGGCGGATCGTTTACGTCGTCTACGTCGGGAATCCCATCCCAGACTGCGATCCACTCGACCTCGAACATCTCGTTGATGGCAGCTGCCCATGCAGGGGAGAACATGGCGGGGTATTCTCCCGTCTCTGGATTCGGGTCGGCATATTTGCGAATTGCCGCATCCGTCGGAACCACCTCGTGGACCTCGTATTCGCCCCAGGTCCACAGGTTTGCCAGCCGGATCCGGTCCCCGGCACGGATGGGCAGTTCCATAATCGGTGCCGGCCTGTCTTGTGTATACGCCTCCGTCAGTCCGACAATATGGTTACCGACACACCACAGAGTAGTAGTACCCTCGTATTGTGGCCGCACCACGGGGTCAAACAACAGATAGTTCTTTGCCTGTACATCCCAGACTCTGACATAAAATACAGTGCGGTCGTCCTCTTCGCTCTCCGGGTCATTTTCAGAGATCACGCCCTGTTCCTCGGGGTAGCCTGTGAGCGTTTTATAGATCTGTAAGAAGCCGACTCCGTGGCCGAAGGTATTTTGCACCGTGACCTCTGTGGATTCGTCCTCATTGACCGCAACCCAGCCATCTTCATCCGGCCACGGGTAGCCGGACAGATCCGGATCCTTGTCACGGTTGGCCGGGTCTGCTCTCGCAATTACAGTCAGCGCTTCCAGCTCCGCCCCGCCGATGTCATGGAGGGTTTCAGTAATCAGCTCCAGCGGCCAGTCTGCCAGCGCATAGTCATGCACTTCCGTGATCTGATACTTCCACAGGGGCCGCACACCCTCGCCCGTAATCTCAGGGCTGTTTGCCGGGACGCCTCGGAGCACCGCGGGTGTTGTCTCTGACGCATAGACCAGGGATGCGAACTCAAGGTTGTGGGTCACGCCGACGTATTCGTATTCGCCGCCGCCCAGACTGGTAAATATCAAATACTCCCCGGCTTGGTTGGTCAGGCGCATTCCAAACCTGGTCGTGGGGGAGACATTCCAATCGCTCTCCCAGTAGCCGGCCAGGGATTTGTTGATAATCAGATCCCCTGCCTCATAGTCCTCCGGTTTCAGCGCCATGGACAAAGTTCCCATCATACGCTGTACAATGGTGTGTTGATCCCATACGACAGGGAAGGTGGCCTCGTAGTAGCCGGGATCGCCGGATGACACCGATTTATTCGTCAAGGACTCAACGCCCCAATCAGTGCCGTCGCCCCACTCCAGGGTGGACCCGTAGTAGTGGTGGGTCAGGGATGAGATCGGTTTCTGGAAAAGTCGCTCCGATGTGACGGTCCGGCTCAACAGGACAACGACTGACTCGTTGCCGCTCTGACCGCCTACGTCTACTTGATAGTCTATGTATGCGTACGTTCCATCTGGATTGCGTTCCCGCAACGTGAACCAATAGATTCTCGGTGTACCGCTTCTCTGCCAGTTGACGTGGTACTCAAAGTTTCTTACAATTACCCTGTTATCAGCCGTGATGTATCTGGACGTTGCCGCCGTCCACGCCACACCGGGGGTCAAATAGTGTTGACGATCTGCGTTTTTCTGGGTGGGCATCATAAGGTCAATTTGCAAATCGTGATCAATCAGGGTGAGCGTACCGTTGTACCCGCCGTTATTATTGCCTGAGTTAATACTAAAGTTCAAAAACTGTACTCTTGGATCTTCACGAGAGACAAGTTCTCTCGTCCAATAGTACCCGTTCTCCTCCGCAGGCTTAAACCACGCATAGGAGGCCTCAGAGTTAAAGAAACGCCCCAACTGCTCAGTGGGGTTGATTCCAGCTTCCGGTTTTTCCCCCAGCCAGACCCGGATCGTCGTCGACGCCGGTTCTGCGCCGGTGATCATGCTCTCTGGCACACGCCAGACAACATAGTGACAGTGCTCACCACACTTCAAGACGCCGTCTTCGCTCTCGTCCACATAGTACCCCTCGCCATCAATGTGGCCCCGGTACTCTATGCAGTCTTCAAAGGAGAACTCACCCAGGTGGCTCACCATATAGACATAGCCTTCGCCATCCGCTTCCAAGGCCAACAGAGATGTCATCGGCTCCCCCGTGTCGGGATCAAGTTTCGGGTTCCCCTGTTGATCTAGGTGTACATAGGGTCTCGCCTGGGCGTACAGGGTTGCGGTAATCCATCCAGTGTAATCCCCGTCCCCATCATTGAGGGTTTCGTCCCACTCGTATGTGACTGCCCGGCCCGTCCAGACCTCACCGGGCGCCAATTCCATCATCATTCCGGTCGCCGTCGTCGACTGACCGTAGCGTGTGATCGGATGTCCAACCGGCGAGGAAAATCCGACGGGTTCCCCGGGAGGCCATCCGTCTGGCTCTCCGGTCAGGACAATGTGATCCGGGAACAGGTCTTCCGGATACGTCGGGAGCTCGCTCTCCAATGCGTATGCAAAGGGAGCGGCTGGAACATGGCCGAGAACAAGAATAAATGCGAGCAAAAGACTTATTATTTTTTTCGGGCTTTTCATGGTGACACGCTCCTCTCTGCACAGATGCTGGGGCATATGGTATACTTTCACATCATCAGTATGGCTTGTGTGTGCAAAATAGTCAATCCATTTCACAATAAATTAACAGTTTTCGTTAAAAATCACAGAAAGTTCATGTTTCGTTCAAAGTATGTACAAATGTAATCGAATGCAGTCGGATGTCGATCTATCTGTTCTCCCCAGTGATAGTACCCAAATACCATAATTTTCACGATTTTTTAAGCTTGCTCTATATTTAATTTTATCGTTTTATTGAATGCGCTCCATATTCAAACTTCGAGATTAAACAGCGCATATCTACCCCAAATTATTGTGGTACACGTCGCAATATTTTAGTGTAGCCAAACCGATCCACCTATGGTAGAATAATCGTATCTTTAAAATCATCTAAGGAGGCAAAGTCATGAACGCAAAAGTCAGATTCAAAAACAAGATTTCAGAACCTTTAATGGACGCAACAGATTTCTGTATTCAAACCAAGGCCATGCCAGATAAAACAGTGTATAGTCTGGAGTTCAAAGTGTGCTACTCCGAAGGTGTCGTCAAAACCTACAGTTTTGACAGCCACGATGAAAAATTGATTCAAGACTTGTTTGACCGGATCGCAGCCAAAGGCGAATTTCTTTTCGACACCGCATGTAAAGCCTGCGCACAGACAATCAAATGCACAGAGCTAGACTATGATATGTATCTCGCATTGACACAGTCCGGCGAAATAGAGGGCGACCTAAAATTTGCCGGCGGTGATTACGTTGTAACTGTATAAGGAGATCAACTCTCACCGGAGAATCTGATCGGCAAGACGGATGTACCAAGGCAGGTGCATCCGTCTTTTCTCGTCCCAAAAACGATCTCACATTATATCACTGAATCTCACAAATTTAACGGATTTCCCATAAAAATCGCCTGTCCATTGAAAAGGAGTGAAAAATATGATAATCTGTCAGTAATTATTCGTGAAGTGAGGTTGGAAATGTGCGAGAGACCAAGCCTTATAAGGTCTTAATTGTCGAGGACGATCCGGCGTATGCAGAGCCATTGCGTGCCTGCCTGCATCACGCGGAAGCGTTTGATATTTTGGACGTGACAGACAGCGCCGCAAAAGCATATAGGATTGTCAAATTCGGCCTGCCCGATGTTGTTGTTGTCGACTTGGAACTGGCAGAGGGGGACGGATTGGATTTGGTATGCCGCCTCCGTGACCCGAAGGAAAACTTAGCGATTGTACCGTATATCCTTGTGGTGACAGAGTTTCAGGCGAAACCGATGCTAAAAAAACTCAAAAGCGGCCTGGCTGATTTCATAATCAAGAAAGAAAACAAGGGCTATACGCCAGAGATGATATTGAACCACTTAACCGTTATGCAAGATCATTTTTTCCGCAACCAAAAACCGGAAAAGCCCCCCATTGACAGTTCTCTGGAAAAGGAGATGTTCATTCGCAAGAGAATTGACAGGGAGCTGGAACAATACTACATAAAGCAGGGCGGCAAAGGGCGAGAGTATTTGGCCGAGATCATTTATATGGCATTTTCTCTGCCGAAGCACGAGACGTTGCAAATCACACGGCTGTATACGGAAGTGGGCAAGCTGTTTGGGAAGGATCCCCACAATGTGAGTATGGCAATTAACCGTGTATTGCACGCGGCATTCAGCAAAACCGCACGGGAAGATTTAGAACGCCTCTATAGTCCGTATGTCGATATTGGGCGCGGCGCACCGCAGGCGAAAGAGTTTGTCGCACACACGGCAAACAAGATCAGGAAAGAGCGTATTATTTAGAGGAATAGAGGGAAAAAGGCCAACCGGGCGCGGAGAGAAAGTCTCCGCGCCCGGTTGGTCTTTTTCCCTGTGAAATCAAGTGAGTGATTGTCTGCGCATTTGGGTCGTATTTTTAAAATTCCACGCGTTCCATTAACGGTTAAGAACTGACGATTTTCTGCAATCCCTTTATGCTGAATATTAAAAGTAAGTTTTCATCACGCACTTACACAACAGCAAAGGAGGGACAAACATGTCAGCTTTTTTAAATGCTATTGTAAGAGCATTCCGTGTAATTTAATCAGCTTACAAAAAAGGCATTGCTTTCTTAGAAGGGACTCAGAAAGCAATGCCTTTTTGCATTTTGCATCTCTCAATGCTATAATGGCATACACAACGAATCTGGTTGGAAGGAGATGCCATGGAGCTTATTTTCAGTCTGAATGCTAATTTCGTACTGAGCATGTTCATCTTGCTTTTTTATTATAAAATTATTAATGACAAGGCGGCAAAACTGATTTATCTGTTTGGCGCATCCCTGGGCTTCGTCGTCTATATGTTTTTGACGCACGCATCTATCATAGAACCCTTGCGGACAATTGTGGGGGTTTTCATGTTAGGTGTATTGATGTGGACCTGGAAACGCTCCATCATTTGGGCCGCGTTGACTCTGGCCTTTTTATTGGGGTATATTACAAGGCTCGTTGCGCTCATTCCATCTGCCGCGATTGTTGCCCTCTTACAGCTAGAGGTCTCTGTGGTGTATTGGCTGATACACCTTTTTGTCGAGGTGGCAATCTATGTTATTGTTTACAGAGTGATCAAATTGAAAAATGGCGTTCCGTCTATAGCGGACAATGAGATCAAAGGGATTATTTTTGCGATTACCGGCATTTTGCTGACGTTCTACGGCGGTCTTCATATTGTTGTAAATAGGATGTATGAGGTCAATGAGCCGCTATTCTATACCGCTATGATTGCACTGATCTTGGTTGTGCTGGCGCTGATATTCCTGGCGGTACATCTGTCCAAAAGACATCGGGAGCGGCTCCAGCACTTCGAGTTACAAGTGAAGCTTGACGAGGTGGAAAAGGAGCTTGACGCCCTGGCCAGTCGACACCACAAGTATAAAGCAGTCGTGCCGGCGGTGAGCACGTCGTACTATAAGTTGATTGAGGAAGTAAAGGATATTCTGGGCAAAGATAAAGAGTATCAACTGAAAAGCATCCAGAGATTCCTCGACAGCACGAAAAAGCTGGCTGTGGAGGTGGGAGAGGAATTTGCAGTTGACAACTTGGAATACACCCTTGACGAGTTAGAGCTGCCGGAAGAGTGGTACCCCTTAGAGGCGCGCATTCGACAAGTCATGTATCAGTGCAAAGAGAAGGATATTGGCATTTTTATCAGAAACCTTGCAGATGAGGCCGCATGGGCACAGATATCGGGATTGCAAGTGGAATTTATCCGCCTTGTGGGAAACCTGTTGAGCAATGCGGCAAAAGAGTTGGAGAAAACAGAGGGCGATGGGAAGCAAATCATCATTTCCTTTTTGGATCAAGGGGGTGTATTTGTATTTGAGGTCCGCGACACAGCCCATGGGTTCCCGGTTGAAATTCTGACCAGACTGGGAGAGCGGAAAAACAGCACCAACAAAACCGGCGACGGCTATGCAGAAATTTTCGAGTTTTTAGCAGAGAGTAGAGCCACGCTTGAGATAATGGAAAATCAAACCCACAGCACGAACTACAAGATAATCCGCGTGGTCTTTGACGAGGAGGCCCGCCTGGTGATCCGCACAGGATATCGCTATGCGTTGTTAAAAGATGCTTTGGCGGGGACGCCCATGGAGGTAGAGGCGTGGGACGTCACGTAATATCACTTTTTTATCAAAAATCGCAGTAAATATCACTTAATTCAACAACGGAAAGACACAGACTTTGAAGAGGGATCGTGTTATACTCTATTACATGTAAAAGAGAATATGACAGTTCGCTCTTCATTCATAAACCTAGCAAGTTCTCCCTCTCATTTTCCCTTCTCCCTTGCTCTTTAGGCGTGAAGGGGATTTTTTATTAAAAAAAGGCCTGTGTCTGCACAGACACAGGCCTTTTGGCGGTTACGCTCAAGAGCGGACTTATTTCTTGCACACGACACCCGTGACTGCGCCAAAAAGACCGGCGGCGTTGGCCTCGTCGTAGTCGATGTGCATGGCGGTGGCGTATTTTGGGCTGACACGACAGACGACTTCGTCAAAAATGAGACTGCGCTCACCGTCGGTCTTCACCCGGACGATCTCTTTGTCAACGACGCCGAAAGTTGCCGCATCTTCCGGGGTCAAGTGGATGTGGCGCTTGGCAATAATGACGCCCTCGGCCAAATCGACGCTACCGGCGGGGCCGACCAGGGTGCAGGACGCAGACCCGGCCAAGTTGCCGCTCTCACGCAGGGGGCAGGTGAGGCCCAATGTTCGAGCGTCGGTGCAACTGAGTTCCACCTGGGTGGCGGGACGGGTGGGGCCGAGGATGCCTACGCCTTTAATCGTGCCTTTGGGACCGACTACGTCTACTCTGCTGTTCGAGGCAAATTCCCCCGGTTGGGAGAGATGTTTTTTCACTTCCAGTTCAAATCCAGGGCCAAACAGGGCCTCCAAGTCCGCCTGCGCCAAGTGGATATGACGGCCAGACCCCTCGATGATAACACGATTCTCATTCATTTAACAAAACCTCCAGATGGTATTTTTATCTTAATGATTATCAAATAATTCTACCATTTTTCCCGCCGGCTGACAAGCCTATGAACCGCTTTTCTTTCGCAAAACACACTTTTTGCAAAAAGTGCATGGCTGTGGTAACATAAAATGCGGTTTAGTTTTGTATTATTGATGAAAGGGATATACTCTGTATGGATTTGTGGTTTTTATATGCCGCAGGTGCCGCTGTGTTTGCCGCATTGACGACGGTACTCGCCAAGATCGGGTTGCACAATGTGGGTTCTCACCTGGCCACAGCGATTCGGTCTGTGGTGGTTCTGGTCTTTGCGTGGCTCATCGTGTTTATGACAGGCGCACAAGATGGCATTTGGCAGATCGGGGGCAGAACATGGGTATTTCTCCTCTTATCCGGTCTCTCTACCGGCGGTTCATGGCTCTGCTTTTTTCGGGCGCTCCGGCTTGGAACGGTGAATCGGGTGGTGCCTATTGATAAGAGCAGCACCATTTTAACCATGCTCTTAGCGTTTCTCTTTCTGCGTGAACCTGTCGGCCCGGTTACGGTGGCAGGCATGGGTCTCATGGGCGCAGGCACGTGGCTGATGCTGGAATTAAAAAAGGACCATAGCGACCAGACCCCGGCCAAACGAAGCTGGCTGTTTTTTGCCGTGATGGCCGCCGTGTTTGCCAGTTTAACCGCCATCTTTGGCAGAGTGGGCGTTGCGGATATGGATGCAAATCTGTGGACAGCAATTCGGACCATGGTTGTCGTGCCTATGAGTTGGCTGATGGTCTTTTTAACAGACGGTACGGGCGAAATGAAGGCCATAGACCGCAAAAGCTGGCTCTTTTTGGTGTTATCCGGTGTGGCGACAGGCGGTAGCTGGCTGTTTTTCTACCATGCCCTCCAAATCGGAAATGCCAGCCTGGTTGTGCCCATTGATAAGCTGAGCATTGTACTTACCATGGGCTTTGCACGTTTATTCTTGGGGGAGCGATTTTCAGGGCGCAGTTTGGCTGGATTAGCACTCCTGACCGGTGGGACGCTGTTGCCCATATTTTTTTCATAGAACCATTTACAAACGCCCAGACGTTGGGTATAATGATATACTCATTGTATAAAAGTATAGAAGGGGTGGGGCGAATGGATCGCTTGTTTAATGAGAGGCTCAGTCGGCTTCGGAAAGAAAAAAAGATCAGCCAACGCCAGGTGGCGGCGGATTTGCATATCTCCCAGGCGCTACTCTCCCACTATGAAAACGGCATCCGGGAGCCCGGCCTTGATTTTGTCTGCCGTGTGTGTGAGTATTATGGGGTATCGGCAGACTATATCTTAGGGCGCATAGAAGAGGGCGCGGAATCGGCGCAGATGCAGTTTTTGACAGACTTGGCTGAATGCTCTGGCGGTGTGCTGGCGCTCTCCGCCCAACTCACGGAGCGGTTGATGGCCTTAGAGGTACAAATCACCCAGCAGATGCAAAAGGAGAACCCAACACCATGACACCACAGGAGAGAACACGAAATTTTTCGATTATCGCCCACATCGACCACGGGAAGAGCACGCTGGCAGATCGATTGCTGGAGCAGTGTGGCGCCGTGGAGAGCCGGGATATGGAGAGCCAGCTCTTAGACAATATGGATCTGGAGAAAGAGCGGGGCATCACCATCAAGGCCCGGGCCGTGCGATTGCAATACAAGGCCGAGGACGGGGAGACCTATTTCTTTAACCTCATCGACACGCCGGGACATGTGGATTTTAACTATGAGGTATCCCGGAGTTTGGCCGCCTGTGAGGGGGCCATTTTGGTCGTAGACGCGGCCCAGGGCATTGAGGCACAGACCTTAGCCAATACCTATTTGGCCCTAGATCATAATCTGGAGATTCTGCCCGTGATCAATAAGATCGACCTGCCCGCCGCCGATCCGAAACGGGTCAAAGCCGAGATCGAGGAGGTCATCGGCATCCCTGCAATAGATGCGCCGGAGATATCCGCCAAGCGGGGGATCAATATCCCCTGCGTCTTAGAGCGGATCGTCCGGGATATCCCCGCCCCCCGCGGAGATGCGAAAGCGCCCCTCCGTGCGCTGATCTTCGACAGCCAGTACGACAGCTACAAAGGCGTCATCGTCTACATCCGGGTGATGGAGGGCGAGATTCACAAAGATATGGATATTCACATGATGGAGAGCGGGGCCGTCTACAAGATTGTGGATGTGGGGCATCTCAATCCCATGGGGATGACATCCTGCCAGACCCTGTCCGCCGGGGATGTGGGCTACTTTACCGCCAGTATCAAGACCGTGGCGGATACTCAGGTTGGAGATACGGTTACAGCCAAGGAAAATCCGGCGACGGAGCCGCTCCCCGGCTATCGGCCCGTCCAGCCCATGGTCTTTTCCGGTATCTATACCACGGAGGGGGATAAATATCCCGACCTGCGGGATGCACTGGAGAAGTTAAAGCTCAACGATGCGGCCTTGAGCTATGAGCCGGAGAGTTCCATCGCCCTGGGCTTTGGATTCCGCTGCGGATTTTTGGGGCTTTTGCACATGGAGATCATCCAGGAGCGCTTGGAGCGGGAGTTTGATCTGGATCTCATTACCACGGCGCCCAGCGTCATCTACCGGGTCACCACCACGGACGGGGAGCAGATTATGGTGGACAATCCACTCAATTACCCGTCGCCCAATTTCATTGAATTGGCAGAGGAGCCCTTTGTCTCCGCCACAATCCTCTGTCCTACAGAATATGTGGGCAATATTATGGATCTCTGTCAGGATCGGCGGGGGGAGTACAGGGATATGACTTACCTGGACGACACCCGGGTGGAGCTCAAGTACGATTTGCCGCTAAATGAGATCATTTACGACTTCTTCGATGCCCTGAAATCCAGAAGCCGGGGCTATGCCTCCCTGGATTATGAATTTAAAGAGTACCGGGCCAGTAAGTTGGTGAAACTGGATATCCTCTTAAACGGGGACGTGGTGGACGCGTTGAGTTTCATTGTCCACACGGACAAGGCCTACGCCCGGGGCCGCCGGATCGCAGAAAAACTCAAGGACAACATTCCCCGCCAGATGTTTGAAGTTCCCGTCCAGGCGGCGGTGGGTGGCAAGATCATTGCCCGGGAGACCATCCGGGCAATGCGCAAAGATGTCCTGGCCAAGTGCTACGGCGGGGATATTACCCGGAAGAAGAAGCTCTTAGAGAAGCAAAAAGAGGGCAAAAAACGGATGCGCAGCCTGGGCAGTGTACAGGTACCCCAAGAGGCGTTTATGGCTGTGCTGAAGTTAGATGAGTAAGGGAGGAATGCACTATGGCAAAACGACAATTCAAAGCCGAGAGCAAGCGACTCATGGATCTGATGATCCACTCCATATACACCAATCGGGAGATATTCCTCCGGGAGATTATCTCCAACGCCAGTGACGCCATTGATAAACTGGCATATAAGGCACTCACTGATGATAAAGTCGGCTTAAACCGGGAAGATTTTAAGATCACCGTGGTCATTGACAAGGAGCGGCGCACGATTACCGTCTCAGACAACGGCATCGGGATGACGAAGGACGAGCTGGCGGATAACCTGGGCGTCATCGCTAAGAGCGGCTCTATGGACTTCAAATCCGTTCTAGATGAGGCGGCAGAAGTTGATATCATCGGTCAGTTTGGCGTAGGGTTCTACTCCGCTTTTATGGTAGCGGAGAAAGTGATGGTGCTCTCCCTCGCCTACGGCGAGGATACCGCCCATCAATGGGTCAGCACCGGTGCCGACGGCTACACCATCACGCTCTCGGAAAAAGCAACCGTGGGGACGGATATTGTCATACAGCTGCGGCCCGATACAGAGGGCGAGGACTACAGCGCCTATCTGGAGTCCCACACTCTCAGGCGGATGATCAAGAAATATTCCGACTATATCCGCTACCCCATCGAGTTAGACGGGGAGACGGTCAACAGCATGGTACCCATCTGGCAGAGACCCAAAAGCGAGGCGTCAGACGAGGACTGCTTCGCCTTTTACAGAGAAAAATTCTTCGACATGGAAGACCCTGTATCTGTCCAGCGGATCAGTGCCGAGGGGACGGGGGTCTCCTATCGGGCCATGCTCTTTTATCCGGCCCAAGTGCCGTATAATTACTTTACGAAAGAGTATCAGGCGGGACTTGCCCTCTACTCCGCCGGCGTACTGATCATGGAGCACTGCGATGCGCTTTTGCCGGAACATTTCCGCTTCGTCCGGGGTGTTGTGGACTCGGCGGATCTGTCCCTCAACATCTCCCGGGAGACCCTCCAGCAGGATCGGCAGGTGAAGACCATCGCCGCCAGTTTGGAGAAGAAGATCAAGAGCGAACTCGCCCGGTTGAAAGACAAGGAGCCGGAACAATATCAAACCCTCTATGAGAGCTTTGGCATCCAGTTGAAATACGGCATTGTCCAGAATTTTGGCGCAAAAAAGGACTTGCTGTCGGATCTGCTCCTGTTCTATAGCGCCAAACAGGAAAAATTGATCTCTCTGCAAGGCTATGTGACGAACATGGGCGCAGACCAGCAGTATATCTACTACGCCTGCGGCGAGAACAAGGCGAAAATCGCCGCCCGGCCCCAGTTGGAGCAGGTGCTGGATGCGGGCTTCGACGTGCTCTATATGACCGACGAGGTAGATGAGTTTGTGGTTTCCATGCTGGCCAGCTACATGGAAAAGGAATTCCGATCTGTCTATGACGACAATCTGGGGATCGAGAGCCAAGAACAGCAGAAGGAGACGGAAAAACTACAAGAGGCTGAAAAGCCCCTGCTGGATTTTATCTCTGAGGCATTGGGGGACAAAATTGCGGCGGTGAAACTCTCCCACAAATTAAAAAGCCACCCTGTCTGCCTGGGCACACAGGGCGGGATTTCGCTGGAGATGGAGAAATATTTCGCCAACTTGTCCAAACAACAGGGCGGCGAACCCGTCCGGGCGGAGCGGGTGCTGGAATTGAACCCGGATCACCCGGCGTTCCGGCGGCTACAGGCGACTTTTGAGACGGATCCGGAGAAATGCAAAAAATACGCATCGCTCCTCTATTATCAGGCCCTTTTGATGGCGGATTTGCCGGTGGAGAACCTGCCGGAATATGTAGAGCTGACCTGGGAACTGCTCTGATGACGGCCTTGCTCGGTCCGGAGATCAAAAGGTGCGTCCGGCCCCTCTAAGGGGCGGAGGACAATGGTCTCGATCTCCCGCGCTTCTGCGTAGCGGACGGCCTGACTGATGCTGCCCTCCGCTAGGTTGTCGTGAACGGCGATGAGCCGGTCAGCGC
Source organism: Oscillospiraceae bacterium (assembly GCA_009780435.1). Classification (GTDB taxonomy): domain Bacteria; phylum Bacillota; class Clostridia; order Oscillospirales; family Oscillospiraceae; genus WRAB01. The sequence goes on from WRAB01000012.1 coordinate 72,704, forward strand.
CCATGAGCATGGACTGCTTTTGCCGCCGAATACAGCCCCTACTGTAGTGGGATTGGGGGCAAAAGACCCAATCGGCCTGGGCCAGCACGTCAAAGTACGGCTCCCGCCAGATGTCCGGCCAGGTGTTGGCCTGGGTCTCACAGGGCAGATAGCAATGGAGCCGGATATGGGGAACCAGTGCATCCCGGAGCCGGATAATCCGCTGGGCCGCCCAGATGTCTGCCCCCATGTGCATCCCCACCCGGAAGATGGATAAGCCGTCACAGATGGCGTGGCGGAGTTCCCGTTCGATTAGTTTGCCCATCATCCGGCGGTGGAAACCCAGATTGTCCGGATCTAGGCGATGGGCTTGGATGCCAATTAAACTACATATATTTGTCTTGTACATTTCGCACCCCCTGAGTATGTGTTGCACGTACAAGCCCACCATATACCATGTCTGTGGAGAAATTTGTAGATTTTTGGGGAAAGCGCAGAAAAATTTACGAAATCAATCTGGAAATGCTTGAAAATACGAGGGAAGTGTTATCTTTGGGGCGATTTTCTGTATTTCCCTCGCCACAGAATAACAGTTTGATATGAGGAAACCATGAAGGCGACAAATTATGATCTGACCCAAGGAGATATTTTGCGAAAACTCCTCCTTGTGGCACTGCCCATTATGGGCACCCAGTTTTTACAGATGGCCTATAACCTGACGGACATGTTCTGGCTGGGCCGCGTGGGATATGACGCCGTAGCCGCCGCGGGGACGGCGGGGAAATATATGTGGATGTCCGTCGCACCCATGATGATTGGTCGCATGGGTGCGGAGATCGGCGTATCCCAGTCCCTGGGGCGTTCCGATAGAGAAGCCGCACTGGGATTTTCTCAGACGGCGCTATTTTTGGCCGCTGTCACCGGGATCCTGTTTGGCGCGATGATGTTCGTGTTTCGCTATCCTCTCATTGGGTTTTTTGATATTGCAGAGACTCACGTGGTCCAGGATGCGGCCGCCTATCTGGCCATCGTCGCTGTCGGAATGCCGTTTACCTACATCAGCGGGGCGGTCACCGGGATATTCAACGGGGCGGGCAACAGTCGGGTTCCCTTTGTCCTCAACGGCGCGGGTCTAGTGTTCAACATGATATTGACGCCGATATTTATATTTGGCCTGGACATGGGAGTCGTAGGGGCCGCGCTATCCACGACAATTGTCCAGATCGCTGTAGCCGTTGCCAGTATTCTCGTAGTGCGGGTGGCACCCATCCGGCCCTTTGATGCCTTCCGTCTCTTGACGCGCCCTGCTTGGTCGAGGGCCAAACAGATATTCCGCTGGACACTGCCCATTGTAGCGGAGAGCGCTTCGTTTACGTTTTTGGCCATGCTCTTGGGCCGATTTGTGGCGGCCTTTGGCGTAGGCGCCATGGCGGTACAGCGGGTGGGGATTCAAATTGAGAGTCTCACCTGGATGATTGGGATCGGCTTTACCTCGGCGGTCACGGCCTTTGTGGGGCAGAATTATGGCGCCGAGCAGTGGGATCGAATCCGCCGGGGCAACGCCATCGCCCTGCGGATGATGGTGGCCTGGGGCTTTATTACCGCCGTGATCGTCTGGGTCTGGGGCGCACAGTTGTTCTCCATCTTTCTGTCGGAGCCGGAACTGATCCGAGAGGGGGTTCGCTTTCTGCGGATTTTGAGCATCGGACAGGTGCTCTGTTCGCTGGAGTTTTTGTCAATCGGTGCATTTCGAGGCGTGGGGAAGACCATGCCGCCCCTGGTGGTGTCAAGCGGGGCCAACGCCCTACGGGTGGTAATCGCCTATGTCTTGAGCCAGACGGCGCTGGGGCTTTCCGGCATCTGGTGGGGCTTTACCATCGGGGTCTGTCTGCGCTCCGTGGCGCTGTTTATCTGGTATCGCTATCATATGCGGCAGTTGCCGAAAGAGGCCGAGCCGGCGCAGGTGCCAGCGGGATAAACGGTGTCGAAGACGACGGGCGCACGATGTGCGCCCCTACGAAAGAGCCTGCCCTTGTAGGGGTGAACAGTGTTCGTCTGCAGACAATCGCATAATCTGTGAGGAGGGTACTGAGTTATGGAAAATACGCTGTCGATCCGCGCCGTGACCGTTGGCGCGGGCGGGCCGAAGATATGCGCGCCCCTCCTGGGGCAAGATATTTCGGCGCTGTTCGGAGAAATCAAGGATATGCAGAGCGTGCCTTTCGACCTCTTAGAGTGGCTGGCGGATTTTTTTGCCCATGTATCCGATCACAAAGTCGTGCTGGAGGCCCTGACTGCCCTGCGGGCGGCGGTGGGGGAAGATATCCCTCTCCTGTTCACCTTCCGGACAGTGGCGGAGGGCGGCTGTGATCGGCCCTTTCCACTGGACCAGTATGAGAGCCTACTCATGGCCGTAATTGACAGCGGTCGGGCGGATTTGATAGACGTGGAGCTAAATACGGGAGATACAATTGTCCGATCCGTCACGGCGACAGCGGGGGAGCGGGGCGTTCCTGTAGTGCTCTCTCACCACAACTTCCGGGAGACGCCGGAGAGAGAAACGATTATCGCTATACTGATGAGGATGCTCCAATACGACGTGCCCATCTCCAAAATCGCCGTCATGCCCCAGTGCCGCCAGGATGTGTTAGCCCTCATGTCCGCCGTGATCCATATGAACGAACACCACCCGGAGCGGCTGAATATCGCAATCGCCATGGGGGAATTGGGTCTTGTGACCCGCTTGAACGCCGGATTCCTGGGGTCAATCCTGACCTTTGGCACAGGGAAATCCAGCTCTGCGCCGGGACAGATCGGGGTTGCCGATCTCCGGCGGGCGTTGGATATTGTGGGGGACTCCCCCAGTCAGGCCACGCCTGACAGCCCCCTCAAAACGAGGGGGCCAAAGGGCAAGGGCATAAAGCCTCCCTCAAATTGAGGGGGGTGGCCACCGCAAAGCGGTGGACGGAGGGAGTCAAACGCACCCAATAACTACACTACAACCAAAACTCACACAAACCAAAAGGCGGCGTTCCAGCTCTGCGCTGGAACGCCGTCTTTCACACGTCTACCGGACGTATCGCCCGCTCTCATCCTCTATAAGCAAGAAGAGTTCCAACTGTCTGCCTGTGGCGGCGCTGACGTAGACCAGCACCCGCTGGCCGTCTTCTGCGATGCATTTGAACTCATAAGAGAGCAGTTCAGCATCCCCAATCTGGATCAGGGCCAAGCTGTGGGCCAGGACGGAGAGATCATCCGAGACGGCTTCCCGGGCCTGATCCGCGTTGATTTTTGAGGTCATTTGATCACGTGTCCGGTGATTTTGAAGGTAATCCAGGGCGGAAAAGCCTGTGATCCGCCCGTTGTCCAGGGCGACGGAGACTTGGATGGCGTCTGGGTAGTGGAGAATATGGTCTTCCACGTGGATGAAGGTGACGGTGATCTGGTTGTCCAGGATGCGCCAGCGGCTCACTTCCATGGTGTCGAAGCCGTTGTCTGTGAGAAACTCCATGGCCACCTTTTTGCCCTCCAATCCGGTGAGGGGGGCGCGGCGGACAGCCCGTCCGCTTGATGCGCTGATCACCTGGCCTCCCGCCTGGCTGACCGCCACTTTGAAATCGCCGCCGTCTACCCGTGCGACGAAGATATAGGCGGGAATGGGGGTCTCTTTGACCCCTGTATAGGAGAAGAGTTCTCCCTTGAGATCAAAGAAATCCGCGGCGATCCCCCTGGCCTCTTTGCGGGAGATTTCCGGATCTGTGCCGTTTGCCGACGTGATCCCGGCCATAGCCGGGACAGCGGGGGCCTCTGTTCGGAGGCCTTTGAACTCCCGGGTCAGGGCGGCGGCGGTATCTGCCAAAGCGGTGAGCCGGGTGTGGTCTTCTGTGATGAGGTCATCTACTTCGTAAGCGGTGCGGGTGCGGGTGTGAGCGTAGTCGCCTACTTGGGCGAGAAAGGCCCGGACCTCGTCCAAACCACCGAAGTCATAGGGCAGAGAACCCAAGGCCATCCGAGCGGCAGTGGCGCGGGCATAGAGTTCGGTGCCAAGAGCTGTAATCAGCGGGGGAGACGTGGCGTAGCGCCATTTTTGCAACGCGATCTCAATATGATCTAAGTTGTCGGCCAGCTCCGCCAGGGCATGGGATTGAGCCGCCTGGATCTGGGCTTGATATTGTTCAATTGCCGCGTGTTTCTGATAGAGCATCCCGCCCAGTACGGCGATAATAGCCAGGGCGAGTACAGCGAGTAACGCGGTGCGCTGTTTTCCGTTCATCCATATCACCTCTTTGCGCAAGGAGTTCTATTAGTCTGTGCAAAAAGATGGATATTACCAGCGAGATATGTATTGTAATCTTGGGAAATTTTAGGTATGATAGTGGTACTATTGTGTTTCTCCCGCCTACGGCGAGGGAAATACGACAAACGGAAAGGGTGGGAACTATGGAATTTGTCGTATTGGGATATGACGGCACAGACAGCAGAGCGCTGGAACGGCGTATGGCGGCGAGGCCGGCCCATTTGGAAGTAGCGAAGAGCCTCCACGAGGCGGAAGTGCTCGTGTATGCCGGGGCGATGCTGAACGATGAGGAGAACATGGTCGGCTCCGTTATGATCGTGAACTTTCCATCGGAGAATGACCTGCGGGAGAAGTGGCTCAATGACGAACCTTTTGTCTTGGGGAACGTCTGGGAGAAAGTCGAAGTCCGTCGGCTCAAGCCGGCGCAGTTTAACAAGTAACCCACAGCAAAACAGGACGGGCGGCCAAATGGCCGCCCGCTTTGTCGGATTATGCCGGGTCTGTGTGGCTTAAGAGGATGTCCTCCGCTTTTTCCAAGGACTGCTTCAAGCGTTGGTTGACGGTGCGGAGGATTGTGGCCAGTTGCTGTTTTTCAGGGGAGTCTTCCATCTGGGACAGGGGGGCGTAGGCTACGCTTAGCAGATCACAGGCGTCCGCCGTGGCGGTGCAGACTTCGAGGTACATTTCCTTATGGGGCTCTTGCATGGCTTCATCGTCCTTTCCGTACAGGGTTGCTGGTGAGAGCGATTCCCTCTCGGGGCGGATTACTCCGCCCCGTTGGGATCAGGCCCTCACCGCGGACCGATGAAAAAGTCGCAGCACGGGGCAACCCATACTGCGACATAGTTTTCTGATGAAAGCTACGCCCTCACGGCCATACAATCCTGTTC
>WRAB01000013.1 GCA_009780435.1 Oscillospiraceae bacterium
CACAATGTGCGCCCCTACTCCCCCAGTCAGGCGTAGCCTGACAGCCCCCTCTGGGCGAGGGGGCCGGAGGGCAAGGGCAATCCGACCTCAGGCTTCGCTCTGCCACCTCCTTTTCCAAAGGAGGCTTGGATGGGATAGAGGTATAATCAGTTCGGTTGGTTCGGGGTGGGTGTGGTAGGATGATAGTGTGGAGAAGAACGCAGGGGGCGTTCTTTTTTTATTTGTGTGTTAGGAGGGCGAGGCATATGGCACTTGTAATCGGTGGAAGTTCTTGGGAGGAGATTCTGGCCCAAGAGCTGGGACGGTTTCTGCAATCGACCCGGCGGCAAGAGATGCTGACAGGGGAGCGGTACTACCAGGGGCGGCACGATATTTTGGAGCGAAAGAAGACCGTTGTGGGGCCGGGAGGCAGGCAGGAGGAGTGTAAACACCTGCTCAACAGCCGGGTAGTGGATAATCAGTACGCCCGGGTGGTGGATCAGAAGGTGAGCTACCTCCTGGGGCGGCCCGTCACGGTGGAGACGGATCGACGGGAGTTTCTGGGGGAGCTGAACGGCATCTTCGGGCCGAAGTTCCATCGGCGGTTCCGGCTGGTGGGGGAGGATGCGCTCAGCTGCGGAATCGGGTGGTTACACCCCTGCTATGATCGGCGGGGGGTGTTGCAGTTTCGGCGGATTGCGCCCTGGGAGATACTCCCGTTTTGGGCGGACGATGCCCGGAGTGAGCTAGAGGGTGCACTACGGGTCTATCAGCGGGAGCGGGGGGATTTGCCGGCGGATACGGTAGTAGAGCTGTTTGCGCCGGAGGGAATTACCCGCTTTGTCTGGGAGGACGGTAACCTCCGGGTAGAGGAGGCATTCCGGCCCTATTTTTCCAGCCGGTGTGATGGGGAAGAATTGGCCGGGGCCTGGCCTGGGGTGCCATTGATCCCGTTTCGGGCCGGGTTCCGAGAGATCCCACTGATTCGCCGGGTGAAGGGATTGCAGGACGGGATCAACACCATGCTGTCGGACTTTCAGGATCGGATGGGGGAAGACACCCATCATACGGTGCTGGTGATTCGGAATTACGACGGGGAAGATTTGGGGGAGTTTCGGCGGAATCTGGCCACCTACGGGGCGGTGAAAGTCCGGGGAGACGGTGGCGATGGCGGCGGGGTGGAGACGCTTAGCGTCCAGGTGGACGCCGCTAACTTTGAGGCGATCCTAACGCTGTTGAAGCGGTCCCTGGTGGAAAACGCCAAGGGGTTTGATATCCGGGAGCTGTCCGTGGCGGGGAGCCCGAATCAGATGGCGATCCAGTCTATGTATCTGGATATGGATCTGGATGCGGGGATCATGGAGGTGGAGTTTGCGGCGGCGTTCCGGGAGCTGATGGGGTTTGTATGCGCCCATCTGGAGCGGACGGGATCACCGGGATTGTCGGCAAGTGAGGTGGATGTGATTTTTAATCGAGATGTGCTAATTAATGAGTCGGAGAGTATTGAGAACTGTATCAAGAGCCGGGATATTCTCTCGAAGGAGACGATTTTGTATCAGCATCCTTGGACCCGAGATGTAGAGCGGGAGCTTCGGCGGTTGGAGGGGGAGAGGTGAGGACTCTCCCAGGTAGTTTCGCTGACAGCCGCCTTGAAACTCCCTCCGGCAGGCTATGCCTGCCACCTCCCTCAATTTGAGGGAGGCTTTGAGATGTTGCACAATTCCGGGGAGCGGGACACTGTGGACGCCCTCCACGCTTTGAATCGCATTTGCACGGGGCGTCGAGGACGCCGCCCCCTACAAACCTGTTCGTTTGCGTTCGGTGGGTTTCGATAAACTGGTATTGTAGCCGGACTGGAAGTTAGGCAGAACGATGAAGGAAGAGGAGGGCATGGCGTTGGCAGGTAAGATAGAGGATCTGTCTGGGATTCGGCAGGAGCTGGAGGCTATTTGGTCGGAGCTGGACAGTATGAAAGCGCCGCCACAGTTTGTGGGGGCGGAGCCGGGGCAATCCGGGAACGAGGTGTTGGAGACGGATGGATTGGAGTTTGAGGTGAAATTAAAACGGGCCAGGGCATCCGGGGATATGCTGGCGGCACTGCGGGTGAAGCAAGAGGCGGCCAAAGCCGGGATCGTGTTGTATTAGGGCGTGGCGATATGTCCATATGCCCGGCTAGAGGTATTTCTTATCTTTTCTCCTGCCGAAGGCGAAAGAACATGCATAGTTCCAAATTTTAAATAATAGACGAAAGGGAGTTTTATTATGGCGAATCAAGTGACAGGGCTGGGAACCAGTTGGGCGCTGCCCAACTATGCGGGGGAGTTATTTTCCGCCGATGCGACCCAGACGCCGTTGCTCAGTATGACCGGTGGACTCACCGGGGGACGGCAGACGGATAATTTTGAGTTTCCCACGGCGGTGTTATACGACTATCCACAGGCGGATCAGCCGGAGATTTCGGAGCGGGAGTCTGTGACGGCGCCGGAGGCCAGTATGGCGGTACAGGAGCAAGAGAGCAATGTGGTGCAGATCCATCAAGAGGTCATTGACCTGAGTTATGTGGCCCTTAGTAATATCCATCGGATGAGCGGGCTGAATACGGCGGGACAGTCGCCCTCTTATGAGGACGAGCGGTTGTTTCAGTTGCAGCATAAGTTGATCAAAGTTGCCCGAGATGTGGAACATAGTTTTATTAATGGCTCCTATCAGAAGGCCAGCAATGCCGGGGAGGCCAATAAGACCCGGGGGCTTTTGGAACTCTGCTGGGATAACAGCACCATTGATGCGGGAGGCGGGGCTCTGACAGCGGGGATTTTAAGGCAACTCTATCGGGAGATGGCGGATGCGGGGGCGTATTTTAACAATATGGTGATGCTTCTGTCTGCGTATCAGAAGCAAGTGCTCACGGAGGTGTATGCCAGTCAGATGGGGTTGCGATTATCTGCTTGCCGGAATGTGGGCGGTGTGAATATTACCGAGGTGGAGACGGATTTCTTCAATATGGGTGTGGTTTGGAATCGGTTTGTGCCGGCGGATACGATCCTGATTGTAGATGTGGCCCATATTGCGCCTGTGTTCCAGGTGGTACCCGGAAAAGGCGTGCTGTTCACGGAGGAACTGGCCAAGACGGGGGCGTCGGAGAAGTTACAGCTCTTTGGTCAGATCGGATTGGCCCATGGGGCGGGCTTTTTACACGGGGCCATTACGGGATTAAAAACGGAGTGATGAAAGAGAAACTGATTGTACGGCTGGGGGAATTGGGGATCACGCCCTCGGCAGAGGATGATCTGGCGCTGGACGCTTTGCTCCTGGGGGCGAAGCGTCGACTTTTGGCTGAGACGGGACAGAAGACGCTACCGCAGGCGCTAGAGGCGACAGTAGTGGATATGGCCGCCGGAGAGTATCTCTTTTTCCGGAGAAACACGGGGCGCTTGGAGGGATTTGATGCGGGACAAGTGGTGCGGCAGATATCTCAAGGGGATACCAGTGTGACCTATGAGACGGCGGGAGAGAGTGGTTCGCCTTTGGATGGTCTGATTGCGCGGCTCTCTACGCCACCGCCGGAGCTGGTGGTCAAGTGGAGGCGGATACAATGGTGAGTGCGGCGCTGGAGCGGCTGTGGACGGATCGGTGTGATGTCTATGTCCGGGAGGGGGCAGTGGATCCGGATACGGGGCGAACCATGTTTTTGGAGCGGCAGATTTATGAGGAGTTACCCTGTCGTGTGAGTTTTCGAGTAAGCTTTGAGACGGTGAGTGCGGTGCGAGATGTTGCGGGGATTGCCAGTATGGCGGGGCAGACGGTGAAATTGTTTTTGGATCCGAATGTTCGGGTGCCTGCCGGAAGTAAGATCGTGGTGCGGCGGTTTGGGCAGGAGACGGCCTATGTGCGCAGCGGAATGCCGGCGATCTATGAGGGACACCAGGAAATTCGAGTAGAGTTGTTCAGAAATTGGACATAGCAAACCAAAGGATGCGGCGGGGGGGCTGGACAACAAATGTGGGGCGTCGAGGACGCCGCCCCCTACAACGTACAACTCCCCCAGTCAGGCTACGCCTGACTGCCCCCTCAAAACGGGGGGTAAGGTATCTTCTTCGTTTGAGAGGAAGGTGGCGCACGGCGTTGGAGGGACGGGCGGCGGTGCCGCTCTCCACGAAATATATGAGGAGGGATTTTTGTGCGGGACTTGTCGGCGTTTTTGCGTTGTAATGCGGCGCAGGTGGAGAATGTGCGATTTGCGGCTTCGGAGCGATTTCAAGGAGTAGATAGTCAACCTTTGGAGTGGGAGCTTCGGTGTGTGTCCTCTACGGAGGATGAGGAGATCCGGCGGAGTGCGGTGCGTCGGGGGGACGGAGGCCGGGGGCAGGCGGTCTCCGAGACGGATGTGTCGGTGTATTTGGGGCGTCTGGCGGCTAAGTGTACGGTGTTTCCTGACCTCCATGACGGGGCGTTGCAGGACAGCTATGGTGTCATGGGGGCGGACAATCTACTCAGGGCCATGCTGACGCCGGGAGAATATGCCGAATATTTGCGTCAGGTGCAGAAAATTTGCGGTTTTGACGTACCCTTTGATCAATTGGTGGAAGAGGCAAAAAACTGATCCGTGAAGGTGATGGAGAGTCCTGCCTAGCGCTCTACTGTCTTCACGAATTCCATCTACTGCCCTCTGATTTCCTGCGATTGGGCAGGCGCGAGAGGGCGTTTATTGCGGCTGCGATCCAAGTGCGTGAGAAGGCGCGAAAGGGATAGACGGCCACTGTCTCCGGGGCGTGAGATTGGCGCTGTACGTTTGGCGGATGTACCGTCTGATTTTTACGGGGAGATCGTACGCTCCCGGAGCGGATTTGAAGAGATCGTCTTGTGTTTTCTCCTGCCGAAGGCGAGGGGAATATAGTGAGACGCTGATTTGAATGAATAACTTTGTACCTTCCCCGCTTTCGGCGGGGAAGGTACAAAAAATAGCTGATTTGAATGTTTGGAGGTGCCGGGTGGCTAGTATTCAGTGCGCCATTGAGCTGTATGACGGGGTTTCGCCGGTGTTGAGGGAGATGGTGGTGTCCTTGGAGGGGGTCTCCGGGCGGTTTACGCAATTTGCAAATGAGATGGGGGCCTTTGCGCCGGACTCAGCGGGGTTGGAAGTCTTTGGGCAGGCGTTTTCTCGGTTGGCCGGAGAGGCCGAAGGGGCGGCAGCTGTTCTATCGGAGATTTTAACTGTAAGCCAGGGGATTTCTGGGGTGTTCTCGGAAGATGTGTTTTTGCCGTTGGTGGGTGGGGCCGGGATAGCAGTTGCTGGAATTGCAGAGATTGAGGCCGCCGCAGAGCGGTCTGCGGCTGGGATGCCTCTCGTGTTCGCGCCGGCGCTCATGCAAGTGACGGGGTTGTTTGAGGAAATGTCGGGACAGGTCCAGGGAACATTTGCCCAGGTGGGGCGTGATGCGGCCGCGGTCGCCGGTCGATTGCCGGGACATTTTGCGGGGCCGTTGGCGCAGATATCCGGGATGTTTTCGGCTATGGCGGCGTCGGCGCGGGCGTCTATGGAATCAATTGCCGGGAGCGCTGCGGCGGCTGTGCGGGCAGTGAATCAGGTGTCTGCCGCGGCGTCTCGGGCGAGTGCGGCGCCGATGGTGGTGAATCAGGCATCCACCGCGGCGTCTCAGGCGAGTGTGCTACCCATGGAGGTCAACGGTGGGGGCGGAGTCGTACCTATGGCGATGATCCAGCCGATGGGCCTGGAACTGCCGGAGCCGGAGGTGTATTGGAGCAGAGAAATCCAACCCATGGGAATGCCGCCTGCGGTGACGGTGACAGTACACAATGAGAACCATATTTCCTCGGAGGCAGATGTGGAGGCGGTGCTTCGGACGTTGGAGATGCGGCTCTCTGACGCTGTGGTCAGCTCTGTGGAAGGGGTGTATGCGTGAGATTGCACAAGGTTTTAGGCGGAGAGTCGAGGCTTGTCCAGGTTCCCGGCAGCAGTGCTGCCGGTGGGGTTCAGGTGTATGTGGATGGGCTCCTTATGCCGATTGCGCCGAGGCAGATTTTGACCCGGTATCGGGGGCGGAATCAGCGGACGGCGCTGTTGGATGGTGGTGAGGCGACCCATCTGCGGACCGGATCTGGGGCAGAGGTGTCGATAGAACTCTGTCTGCCGCGGCGGGTATTACCCTTTGCCCGGTATGGTGCCAGGGGGTTTCAGGCACCAGAGATTTTTTTGGAGCGGTTTTTGGATCTGAGACAGATGCGGCGGCCTTTTCGATTTATTACGGCGCAGATATTGCCGGGGCGGGGGATTTTGGCCGATACGAACCTGCGGGTCTCTCTGGAGGATTTTGAGGTCAAGGAGAGTGCGGAGGAGGGGGGCGACCTGATCGTACAGATGACCATGCGGGAGTATCAGGCCTATGCGGCGACCCGGGTGGCGGTGGAGGATCAGAGCATTGTTTTTGAATGGCCGGTTCGGGAGACGGACAATCGACCACAGCATACCACGCACACGGTAGTGCGGGGAGATACCCTCTGGGGGATCGCCCGGCGGTTTCTGGGGGACGGGCGGCGATATCGGGAGATATTTGATCTCAACCGGGATCAGATATCCAACCCCAATTTGATTTTTCCGGGGCAGGTATTACAATTGCCAGCGGCATAGAGGGAGAGTGATGAGAGATAGAGCGATTAGAGGTTAGTATTCAGACTCGGGAGTTTCTCTATGTGCCGGTGATCGCTGATGAGATTACATTGGAACTGTGCCGGGCGGGTGCGCCGGGGAAACTTACATTTCAGGTGGTGAAAGATAGTATCATCAGTTTTCATGAGGGAGATCGGGTGGTGCTTCGGCTGGGGGAAACTGTGTGCTTTTCCGGGTTTGTCTTTTCCAAGCGGCGGCAGTATGGTGGGGTAATTGCGGTGACGGCTTATGATCAATTGCGGTATTTGAAGAACCGGGATACTTACGTCTATGAGGATATGACCGCTACGGAGCTTTTGCAGCGGGTGGCGGCGGATTGGCGAATCCCCTGTGGGGAGTTGCGGGAGACCGGGTATCGGCTCCCCAGCAGAGTTGAGAACGGACGGCCGATTTTGGATATTTTGCAGACGGCGTTGGATTTGACCACAGAGCAGACGGGGCAGGTGTTTGTACTTTATGACGAGGCGGGGCGGATTCGGCTCTCCCATGTGGGGGAGCTGGCGCTGGATACGTTGGTGCATACGGGGAGCATGGGGAATTTTGACTACACCTCGTCCATTGACCACGGAACGTATTCGGCGGTGCAGCTGTATCGGACAGACAGGGCGCTGGGAGAGACCGTGTTCTATGAGAGCCAGCGAGATGATTTGGTGCGGCATTGGGGGATGTTGCGTTATTTTGGCCGACTGGAAGCGGACTTGGACGGACAGACGGCGGTGGCGAATGTTCTGCAGCGGTACGGGAGAAAGACGAGGCGACTTCAGATTGTGGATGCCGTCGGGGATTTGCGGGTACGGGGCGGAAGTCTTTTGCCTGTGGATTTGTATTTGGGCGATATCGTCGTGGGGGAGCCTTTGATGGTGGAGCGGGTGAACCATCAGTTTTCCGAGGGAGGGCATCTCATGGAGTTGACCCTTGTGGGGGGTGAGTTTGTTGACTGAGTTGTTGCAGACCATTAAACGGGCAGCTGTCGAAGCGGTGGAGGCCGGGGTGCCGTCGGCTCCCTTTGTGGGGACTGTAGTGGAGATCGAACCGCTGCAGGTGCGATTAAATCAGCGGCTGACCCTGTCGGGGAATCGGCTACTGTTTCTCGAAGAGGCGGAAGAAGTGGCTATGGAGGATCGGCTGGCACTCCTACGGTTTGTCGGGGGGCAGCAGTATTTGGTTTTGGGACGGTTGCAGTAGAGAGCGGAAGGAATGATCAGAGTATGATTCCCAATCATAATGGGGCGGAGGCCGTGAGCCTTGGGCGGCTTGCGGAGACAACGTTTTATCTGGATGAGGAGACGGGAGAAATCCGAGGGATGACAGATGGCTATCAGGCGGCGCGGCAGGCAGCCTGGCTGATTTTGCATACGGAACGGTATGCGTTTTTGATTTATAGCTGGGAGTATGGTACCGAATTACAGGGGCTTTTGGGGTCGGCAGACAGCTTTCTCATCTCGGAGATCAAGCGGCGGGTGGCTGAAGCACTGCTGGTGGATGATCGAATTACGGGGGCATCCGGGTTTGTGTTTGAGCGGCGGCGGAATCGGATGGAAGTGAGGTTTACAGTGCATACGATCTACGGAGATGCGGCGCTTTGGGCGGAGATTTAGGAGGACGAGATGTTTGAAGAGAAGACATTTGAGTCCATTTTGGACACTATGCTGGAAGGGGCGGCGAACCAGTTTCCGGAGCTGGATATTCGGGAGGGGTCGTTGATTTATTCGGCGTTAGCGCCTGCGGCGGTGGAATTGACGAAACTCTATCTGGCGCTGCATACGGTGTTGGAAATGAGCTTTGCCGATACGGCCAGCCGGGAGTTTCTTATCCGGCGGAGTGCGGAACGGGGGATTTTTCCGTTGGAGGCCACCCATGCTGTGATTGAGGCGGTGTTTACGCCTGATGATGTGCAGGTGCCGCCGGGGACGCGGTTTCGCGGCGGGGCGGTGGTATATGTGATCAGTGGAGTTAGTGGGGCGGGGTATCCGCTCCTGACTGCGGAGACGGCGGGACGTGTCGGAAATCTGTCCGGGGGAAACTTGGTGCCTGTTCGGACTGTAGATGGGCTGCGGACGGCTGTGGTACGGGCGCTGGTCGTGCCGGGGCAGGATGTGGAGAGTACGCAGAGTCTTCGGCAGCGGTATTTGGAGTCATATCGGACCCAGGCCTTTGGCGGGAATATTGCCGACTACCGAGAGAAGGTGCTAGCAATTCCGGGTGTGGGTGGCGTGCGGGTATTTCCCGCCCATCGGGGGCCGGGGACGGTGGGAATTGGTATCTTGGGGGCGGATTTTGCGCCGCCGTCGGAGATGTTGATTGCCACAGTGCAGGAAGTGTTGGATCCCCTGGAGGAGCCCGGTTCGGGGCGAGGGTTGGCACCCATTGGGCATCAGGTGAAGGTGATGAGAGCCGAAGGATTTCCCATTGTGGTGGCGACGACGTTGACGCTACAGAACGGGGTGAACCCAGACGTGGTATATGCCGCAGTCTATGAAGCGGTAGAGGCGTATTTGCTGACGCTGCGCTCCGGTTGGGGTGATAGGGAGTTGCTCACAGTACGGTTGAGCCAAGTGGATACGCGGCTTTTGGACGTGGTCGGGGTATTAGACGTCTCCGGGACGTCGTTGAATGGACAGACGGGGAATCTATTATTGGATGAAATGCAGGTGCCGATACTTGGCGCGTTGACACTTTTGTAGGGGGTGCGCTATGGATCGACAAATGATGGAGTATTTGCCGCCGGTTTTACAGAGATGCCAGGATTTTGCCTGTTTGATGGGGGCGTATCAAGGGAAATTTTCGGATATTTGGCGTTCACTTTGGGAGATAGAAGACGAGCTTTACTTGAAAACGGCGGGAGAGACAGGGATATTGCGCTGGGAGCAACTTTTGGGAATTGTTTCCGGAGAAGCGCTGTCATTAGAGGATAGGCGGCAGATAATTTTGGCCCGGATTGGCTGGTGGATGCCTTATAATTGGTTTGCATTTTTGAAATTCTTGACGGCGCTGACCGGGGATAGGAATGGGTTTGCGGCGACACTGACTGGATTTCAGTTGGAGATTATTCTAAAGCCCGGATGGCGCGGACTCCGGGCGGCGGTTTGGGAACTTGTGCGTCAGATTGTGCCGGCGAATATTGCGGTACAGTTGGTGCTGGTGTATAGCCGCCATTGGGAACTTTCTGCCATGACCCATCGGGAACTGGGGAGATATACCCATCGACGGATAAGAGATGAGGTGAGGTAATTTGAGTAGGACAAAGCATTTTGGGTTTATGCAGCCGGATCAGGATGATTTTTACGATGTAGATGTATTTAACGAGAACTTTGAAAAGATTGATGCCGCTTTACAACGCTTGCAAGAACTTGCCCAACCGCAGAAAAAAGAGTTTGTGGCCGCATTTTTTGAATCCGGCATATTCAGGCCCGCAGATTATGGGTTACAGGACGCAACCGTTGACATCTTCTACATGGTCGGCGGCGGCGGTGGGGGCGGTGGGCTCAGTCGTGGCGGCGGTGGCGGCGGGTATTGTAGGCTTCTGCGCGATATCCTGCTGGCGGAAGAGAGTTATGCAATTGTCATCGGATCAGGTGGAATGGGTGGAACCTCTGCAGGTGGGGTCGCAACCGCTGGAGGGAGAACAATCGCCTTTGGAGAGACGGCAGAAGGCGGCCTGGGAGCCACCTCGTCTACGGGAGGTCGAGGTGGCTCCGGCGGCGGTGGCTCTCCTGGTGGTGGTGGTGGATTCGCCGGCAGCGGTGGTCAGGCTGGCGGGGCCAGTAATAATACCGCAGGTGCAGCTGGGGGTGGCAATATCACATTTTGTCCCGTGAATCCATATGATGGGATATTTTACGGTTGTGGCGGCGGCGGTGGCAATGCGACTGGTGGCGGCTCTGGCGGGCCTATCCTTGGCTCTGACGGTGTGATTTCTCGAAATGGGGCTCTCGGCGGCGGCGGAGGTGGCGGGACTGTTACGCTTGCCACTGCAGCTGGCGGTTGTGGCGGTCTGGGCGGCGGCGGTGGTGGTGGAAGCAGTCATCAAACTTCCGGTGTTGGAGGGCCGGGTGGAAATGGACTCGTGTATATTTATGCGGTGCGGAGGGCGACTCCGGCGACAGAGCAGCCTTTGATTGAAAGCGCAGGTGGAGCGGGGTCTATGATGGCGGCTGTATCGGCTGTGGTGGATGAACAAATGTTACAGTTAGGGCAAGAGATGCGGCTTGATCTCAAAGATTTGATCACCAAACAGTATGGAATTCAAGTGGGT
The DNA here is from genome assembly GCA_009780435.1 of Oscillospiraceae bacterium. Taxonomy (GTDB): domain Bacteria; phylum Bacillota; class Clostridia; order Oscillospirales; family Oscillospiraceae; genus WRAB01. Next base: position 10,920 of record WRAB01000013.1, read on the forward strand.
ATACTGCGAGATAGTGCATGTATTGACGTGGCTATATTTTCTGATTTGTCGGTGGCTGAAGCGTTTCTTCAGCGCGGCGTATGGTATGACGCAGATGGCGTTGTGAGGCTGGCAGATGGATTTGGTACGGGAGATACGTTTGACAATGGCGTATGGGGGAAGCAGGCGTTAGAAGCGTTTAATGAGAGCTTAGAGGCCTATGATACGCGTTGATATTTCTGCGTTGAATCGTAGTGTGAAGCGGCTGCGGGGCGCGGCGGACGGGGCGCTCTGTGGGTTTGCTGGGGAGATGGGCCGGCATTTGGCCAAGGAGGCGGCGGAGCGGACACCGGTAGATACGGGGAAGATGCGAGCCGCTTGGATTGTAGCCGAGACGGACAGATTGACGGCAGCTGTGCAAAACCCAGTGCGGTATGCCTCCTTTGTGGAGTTTGGTCGTCGGAATCGGGGCGGCGGGGCCTTTGTGCCAGGGCAGAAGTTTATGACGACCGCCATCGTTAAGACGGAACTTGTTATGCCGCAGCTTGTGGTAGATCGGTTACAGCGGGTGCTGGGGGGTGTGTTTGGTGATTGATCTCATTCGAGACGGAATTTCCCAGGCGCTCCGACGGGAATTTCCGGTGTGTGCGGTCTATGGGGATAATCAGGTTCGCCAAGACCTTGAAAATCCTTGCTTTTTTGTGGGACTGGGAGAGTATACTATGTCGCCTTTACCCTGTGGAATGCAGGAGATACGGCAAGTAGTGGATGTGACCTATTTTCCGGAACAGGAAGGGGATTTTGGCGAGATGTGGTCAGTTGGGCCGCAGGTGGTTACGGTGCTCTCGGTGCTCACCCTCTCCGATGGGAACATGGCGCGTGGTGTGGGGCTTCGGTGTGGGCTTTCGGACGGGTTGCTGCATATACATGGAGTGTACCGGTTGCGCCTGAAACCTGTGGAGTGGTCGGAGAAGATGATGGAACTGAATCACTTGACAGGGATTTGATTTTGATTATGAGAAAGGAATGAGTATAAATGGCGCTTGGTGGCGGAACATTTATTTCCCAGAATAGGGGGTTGCCCGGGACATATATCAACTTTGTGTCTATGGCAGGGGCATCGGCCTCGTTATCGGATCGGGGGTATGCGGCGATGGCATTGCCTCTACCTTGGGGACCCTGTGGGGAGATCCTCACGGTGACGGGGGAGGATTTGATTCGGCGGAGCCGGAGCCTGTTCGGCAGAGAGTATACCCATCCGGATTTATTGCCCTTGCGGGAACTGTTTGCGGGGGCCAGGACGGCCTATCTGTTCCGGCTTGGGGCCGGGGGAGATCGAGCTGGGTGCGCGATGGGAATGGCGCGGTATTCTGGGCGTTTGGGGAATGAGATCGTGTTGGTGGTTGCCCAGGTGGGCGATGGATTTGGTGTGGAGACGTTGGTGGATGGCCAGCGTGTGGATTATCAAGTAGTATTGATGGCAGCGGAGCTGCTGGACAATGACTTTGTTGTATTTGATCCGACAGCAGAACTTGTCCCTACGGCAGGGATGCCCATGACGGGGGGTAACGATGGTGTATCCACGACAGATGAATATAGCCGGTTTTTGAGCCTTTTGGAGAGTTATACGTTTCATACGCTGGGTTGTGTGGCGGCGGATGATGTCATCAAGGGCATGTTTGCCCGGTATACCCGGCGAATGCGAGAAGAGGTGGGGTTGAAGTTCCAGTGTATTCTTCACCGGTATGCCGGGGCAGACCATGAGGGGGTTATCTCCGTGGAGAATGCCTGCGAGGAGGAAGAGAGCGGCCTAGTCTATTGGGTGACGGGTATGTCGGCCGGGTGCGCCATCAACCGCTCGTTGACGAATCGGCGGTATGCGGGGGCGTTTTCGGTGGATGCGGACTACACCCAGAGTGAATTGAAGCGGAAATTGAAGGGTGGGAGCTTTCTTTTCCATCGGGTCGGTGGTGATATCCGGGTGGTGGAGGATGTGAATACCCTGGTGACGATCACGGCGGATAAGTCGGCTGACTTTTCGCTCAACCAGACGATCCGGGTGCTGGATCAGGTGGCGACGGATATCGCGGCGCTGTTTGCAATGCGGTATCTGGGTATTATCCCCAATGATAACGCGGGGCGGCTTAGCCTTTGGAGTGATATTGTCAGCCATCACCGGCAGTTGGAGACGTTGCGGGCCATTGAGGATTTCGCGCCCCAAGATGTGACGGTGGAGGCCGGGGAGAGCAAGCGGAGTGTTGTGGTGCAAGATCGGATTCAGCCGATCTGTGCCATGAGCCAGTTGTATATGACGGTTGTAGTTCAATAAAAGAGGGGGTAGCTATGAGTAATAGCTTTATGAATGCCAGAGACTCGATCAGCGCGGCGCTGGCCGAGTGTTATGTGACCATTGAAGGAAATCGTTATCACTTTATGCAGGCCATTGATCTGGAAGCTGTGGTGGAGAAGACGAAGATACTGGTACCCATCCTGGGGCGGACGGGACGTGGGAATAAGGCCACCGGCTGGAAGGGCCGGGGAAGTGCCACGTTTCACTACAACACCAGCCTGTTTCGGGAGATGCTGTATCGGTTTAAGGAGCGGGGGGAGGATGTCTATTTTGAGATTTTAGTCTCCAACGAGGATCCCACCTCTGCGGCCGGACGGCAGACAGTGATTCTCAAGGGATGTAATATTGACGGCGGGGTGCTGGCGAAGTTCGATGCCGATGCGGAATTTCTCTCGGAGGAGATGGACTTTACCTTCGAGGACTTTGAGATTCCGGAGACCTTCACACCTCTGGGCGGTGTGAACTGATGGCGGTCAGAACCTACAGCTTACGGACCCAGGGGAATCTACAGCTCAGCCCCAATTTTACGGTGCGGGAGTTTCGGTGCCGGTGTAATCGGCACGATGATGTACGGATTTGCGATGATTTGGTGCGGTTTCTCCAGGCGATCCGCACGGCGCTGGGGGTGCCGGTGACGATTAGCAGTGGACACCGCTGTGCGGCGCACAATCGGGCCGTCGGCGGGGCGTCGGGGTCCTTTCATCTACAGGGGCGGGCAGCGGATTTTACCGCCGTTGGACGGACGCCGGAGCAGGTGGCCATTGCCGCAGAGCGTGTGGGGGCGCCGGGAATTATCCGGTATACGGGGAATCGAAATTTTGTCCACATTGATACGAGGCCCAATCGGTATTGGGCGACGGACCACAATGGGCGGGTTACCGTTGTGCGGACCTTTGGCGGTGGTACCAGCGGCGGCGGTGAACCGGTGTCGCGTGAGCGGATCCGGGAGATTCAGCGGCGGATGAATACGCTGTATAACGCGGGGCTTGTCGTAGACGGAATATTCGGGCCGCTGACCCGGCGGGCGTTGATCCGAGGGTTCCAGACGGAGATCAATCGGGAGACCGGGGCGGGGATCGCGGCGGATGGGATCTGGGGGCCGATCACCCAGGCCAATTCCCTACTCCTCCGTCAGGGGGGCCGTGGGAATGCGGTCTTCATACTCCAGGGGATTCTCTATTGCCGCGGATTTACGCAGGTAGGATTTGACGGAATATTTGGGCCGATTACCGCGGCGGAGGTGCGGCGTTTTCAGGGGGCCAATGGCCTCGTCGTCGATGGGATTGCCGGGCCGCTGACCTTTGGGCGCTTGTTTGCTTAATACTAACATGCTTTTAACCGATGATTAGTATAAAATTTGACAGAACCGCTCTTTCACGTGCATGTGAAAGAGCGGTTTTTTTGCGTTTGACTGCAATTCATACAATAGGGGGAAATACAGATGACAACATACGCCTATATCCGTGTCTCGACTACCGAGCAAAACGAGGATCGCCAGCTGGACGCTATGACCGCACTGGACATTCCAGATTTCCGCATCTTCATGGACAAGCTATCCGGCAAAGATTTTAATCGTCCGGCGTATCAGAGGCTTTTACGAAAGCTAAAGCCGGGGGACACGCTCTACATCCAGAGCATCGACAGACTGGGGCGCAACTATGAGGACATCCAGGCCCAGTGGCGGGTGCTGACGAAAGACAAGGGCGTAGATATGGTGGTGCTGGACATGCCTCTCCTGGACACCCGGCAGGGCAAGGATCTGATGGGGACGTTTATTGCCGATCTGGTGCTGCAAATCCTGTCCTTTGTGGCCCAGAACGAGCGGGAGACCATCCACAAGCGGCAGGCGGAAGGGATCGCCGCCGCCAAGTCACGAGGTGTACGGTTCGGACGGCCTATCAAAAAGCCCCCGGCTGATTTCAGCCAAGTGGTGAACCAGTGGGAGCGGGGGGAGTTGCTGATTGATGGGGTTTTGGAACAGACTGGTTTGAAACCGGCTACGTTTTATAGGCGTTTGCGGGAAATGCGGGAGGAGAGGGGGTATCAAAAGGTGTAGGTTTTGATAGTTGCTTTTCTGTTGCAAATATTACCACGCCTGTGCTATAATTACAAGTGTTTTATGAAACTAATCAGCTAAAATGCACAAAATTTCTCGCCTATTTGACAGCGCAGGGGCTTTTATCAAAACCTACACTATTTGAAAGTTTGAAGGGAGATTGGACATGCTAGGGAAGAAGATGAAAAAAGGACTCTGTCTACTGCTGGTTGCAGTCATGCTGGTTACGCTGATGCCGAGTGCGGCGTTTGCCGTGGAGGCGGCGGTTGTGGAGCCATTGGCGTTTCGGACGGAGCCGATGATTTCGGCAACAAATGAGCAAACCACAGCATTAAAGAGCAATGGAACAGTATGGACTTGGGGAGTGGTTGGTGCAGCCGGACCGTTTTCCCCTATCATCTCGCAAGTCCCTGTACAGGTGCCAAGCCTTGATAATGTAACAGCGCTTGCAACGGGGAACCGCCCCGCAGCACTAAGAAACGATGGGACAATATGGACTTGGGAAGCAAATAGGGTGTGGTCAGGCGGCATCCAAACAATACAATTTGAAAGCTCTCCAGTAGAAGGTATTAATGATGTAGTAGCGATTGCAACAGGAACTAGGCATACAGTGGCATTAAGGAACGATGGAACAGTGTGGACTTGGGGCGAAAACCGTTGGGGTCAGTTAGGCGATGGAACAACAGAGGATCGTCCAACTCCGGGACAAGTGTCAGGCCTTAGTAATGTAATTGCGATTGCAGCAAGTCAGGAACATACAGTAGCATTAAGAAGCGATGGTACAGTGTGGGCTTGGGGGAGCAACGGGAATTTCCAGCTAGGTATTGGCGGCTCGCAATCTCGCCTCACTCCCGTTCAGATGGAAGGTATTAATAATGTAACAGCTATTGCAGCACCTAGGTATGCCACGATAGCATTAAGAAGCGATGGTACAGTGTGGGCTTGGGGGAGCAACACGAATGGTCGCTTAGGCGACGGTACCACGCAAAACCCCCGAGGCACCCCCGTTCAAGCCGTAGGACTTAATGATGTAACGGCGATTGCAGCCAGCGCGCACACCGCAGCAATAAGGAACGATGGAACGCTGTGGGTTTGGGGATGGAATGGTTGGGGTCAGCTAGGTGATGGCACCACACAATCTCGCCACACGCCCATTCAAGTGGAGGGGTTTAATGATGTAGTTGCGGTTACGACAGGAGCCGATCATACTGTAGCAATGAGAAGCGATGGCACAGTATGGGCCTGGGGAGGCTTACGAAGCGGGATATTGGGCGATGGTACTGAGGCTAGAAGTTATGTGCCTGTGCAAGTCCTCGGTCCCGACGGTGTTGGGTATTTGAATTTAGGTGAGGGTTCGCCGGGCAACGGTGATCTCCCTATTGGAGACCCACTATTATGGGCGGAAGCTACAGCCTTTATCCTTGAGCATGGGCGGCTATTGTATCAACCAATTTTTGAAGGGCGTACCTATTATATTTACCGACTAGAGGGCTTGCATCCTAGGCGTACTGCCTATGACGAAATCAGAATGTATCCATCACCTGGGCGCGCCTTTGATTTCTTATTTGAATCCCGTGACGACGAGCTTGTTTTGGTAAGGCGCGATCAAACGCTTCAGCGGCTGGGGTTTTTGCATTTTGGAATGAATGATGGGTGTTTGAGCCACCTCGCAATGTGTGCAGCGCTTTTCTGTACAGCAATGTGTGCACCAACCCACGTATCAGCAAATCAGCGGCTTAACAACGTGGGGGGCTATATGGCTACGGCATGGGACATGCGGAGCGCTTTTGGTTATATGCGAAATCAGCATAATTTTAACGAACACCTTTCGGGAGTTCTCAGCAATGGGATTTCTTTTATAGGGACAACCGCTGGTCTTGCAATAAAACCTATCCCTACGCTAGTCAAATTTTTCGGGGAGATAATAATTGATGCTGCGGTAGGAGCTCTCGCGCAAGAAGAGACGCCCGTTCCGACTTTGTATATGCTCTACACCCATCACGCATATGCGTGGTCGAACTTGATTCATATAAGTGATAGCTTGGACGATGCCTTGTCACAAGGCACCGGTGCGGCCATAGAGTGGGGGAGATTTCTCAGCTATGATATTGCCATGGCTACACTACAGGTAAGTTACCGGTTTTATGTTTATCAAGAACTCCATTTGTTGGCGTCCAAATATCTTGATGTTCAAATGAATCGTGGAAACCTTAATGCTCAACGGCTTGTTGATGATTTTAAGGTTGCAGAAACCTTGGCCCCTTTGCTTGTTCCTCAAATCGAACCATATGTAAATATATTAAAGCTTAGAAATACCCTGGGAGGCATACAAGCCCGTGTCGTGCCACAACGAGGTGATTCTACAGCTGATTATGATTTGATTAGATTGGAGGAGAGGCTCGGCGACCATCTAGAAGCGCTTCAGGACAGGGAATTTTCAGACCAATGGCGTAGCGTGTGGGGAAATGCCAGAATTGCGTATCGACCCATCAGCCCGGCGGTTCTGGCGAGAACTTCTTTTGGCCAGATGAGTCCCTTGTTAGACCAAACGACTCTCCTGTTAGACCAGACGATTATCGTACAGAGTTCTGCGAATATCATTGTGCATGATCGTTTCGGAAATCTAATTGGTGAAATTGTTGACGATGTCGTTGTATACTATTCGGGTTCGGAAGCTGTAAGTCCGTTTGTTGCAATGGTGCTAGACAGCACGAAAGTGTTGCTCTTGCCACATGGCTATGACTATACGATTGAAATTACGGCAACCGACTATGGGTTCATGGATTATCGTGAGTTCCGGATTAACAGTTTGGGTGATGTGATTTCAAGCACAACCACAAATGGCGTACTGACAGACCCAGGCGATGTATTTACAGTCAATACGGTTGTAGGTGTTGAGGATTATGGGCTTGTGCTTGTTGGCGGTGAGGCTATCAATGCTGTAATAACCGCCAAGGCTGACGGAGACGGAACTGTTTATGCGACAGGAAACGGCGTTGTCATTGGTGATACAGTGACTGTGGCTGGCAGACCTAACGATGGTTTCCGCTTCGATGGTTGGTTTGAAAATGGAGTTCGAGTTTCCACAGAAACAATCTACGTTTTCACCGCCACAAACAACCGAACACTCACGGCCCGCTTCATTCCTGATTCGGGCGACTCACCCCTCCCATTCACCGACGTATCCAGCACCAACTGGTTCTACCCCTACGTCCGCAATGTATTCCAGCGCAACATCATGCGGGGCGCATCTGCAACCACGTTTGATCCAGCGGGGGACTTCAACCGGGAGCAAGTAGTCGCCACCCTGTTTCGCATGTACCATGGCAGACTCGCAAACGCCAGCGATCCCTCGGCGACCCCGTTTGCCGACGTAGATCCCGGCGGATGGTATGCCCCGTATATTGCGTGGGCATTCGGTGCGGGTATTGTCACCGGGCAAACTGCGACCACATTTGGCACAGGCGATGCGGTCACGAGACAGGACTTTGCCGTACTCATGCACCGCTTTGCAAACTTTACTGGAGCGGACACCGGCATACCGGTTGGATTCATGCCCCAGTTCCCCGATGCGGAGAACATTGGGAGCTGGGCGCAAGACGCCCTGGCCTGGGCGGTCTATGCTAGATTGATTACAGGTACGGGCGAAGGCTTTTTGTTGCCGTGGGAGACAGCCACCAGAGCCGAGGCGGCGGCGATCCTCATGCGGTATATCCAGGCGTTTGGGGATATTACATATTCGCCTCCACCACCCACAGAAGCCTCATTCGACCTCCGTGACTTGCTGGGTCTGACCTATCACCAGATCACAGCACGATATGGCCATCTGCTTGGGCCGAGCGACACTGATAGGTGGCTTCCAGATGGCTTTGGAAGTTGGTGGGCAGCGGTTGATGGTAGGATGTTCTTTGGAGATGTAGGGCTAAGCATTAGGCCAGACTGGCGTGGAGATGGTGCCCCAGGCCCAGACCCACGTACTCATCCCATCGTCATTGCCTACTCGCATCATCCTATGTTCCATATAAATGGCGTTACACGCAATTCAAGTTTTGCCGACATTGTCGCCCGCCAGGGACCCCCTCTCGAAATTGAAGATACTGTTTGCTGGGGTAGCGGAGATCCGATAAGAATATACACATTTAGAGATAACATAACGTATCACAGACTTTTAACAGGGGAGAGCTGGGTAGAAATGTGGGCCATAGCATAAACACTTGACAAACCACCTCCCACTCCGCTACAATACAAATAGCAAACAGGCAACGACGGAGACAGTACCCCTCCAACGAACAGGCGTAGCGAACCGGGGATGGTGAGAGCCCGGTCCGAAGTAGTGTTGGGGGAACATCACTCCTGAGCCGCAGGACGAAAGGAAGCATCCGAATAGTCCGTGCCGGATTCCCCCGTTATCAGGAGCGTATATGATCGTATACAGGTGGGTTATAAGCGAGAGCCGGGCTTTCGTCCTTGTATGGGGACGAAAGCCCGTTTTATTTTTCAGGAGGTATGATTCCATGTATCAAAAAGTGCCCCAGGGGATGGGGTTCCCGGAGCGGGAGGCCCAAGTGCTTCAATTCTGGAAAGACAACGATATTTTCCAAAAAAGCATAGCCGAGGGAGAGGGGGAAGCTCCCTATATCTTCTACGACGGGCCGCCCACGGCCAATGGGACGCCCCACATCGGCCACGTATTGACCCGGGTGGTGAAGGACACGATCCCCCGGTTCCAGACCATGAAAGGCCATCAGGTGCCGCGGAAAGCCGGGTGGGATACCCACGGTCTCCCTGTGGAGCTGGAGGTAGAGCGGAAACTGGGGCTGGACGGCAAAGAACAGATCGAGGCGTACGGCCTGGCGCCTTTTATCGACCAGTGCAAGGAATCCGTCTGGAAATACAAGGGCATGTGGGAGGAGTTCTCCGATATCGTGGGCTTTTGGGCCGATATGGACCACCCCTATGTCACGTATGACAACGACTATATGGAATCTGTCTGGTGGTCGCTGAAGCAGATCTATGACAAGGGACTCTTATACAAAGGATTCAAGATCGTACCCTACTGTCCACGGTGTGGGACGCCCCTGTCCAGTCACGAGGTGGCCCAGGGGTACAAGGACGTAAAAGAGCGCTCCGCCTATGTGAAATTCCCCGTGGCGGACGAGCCGGGGGCCTATCTCCTGGCCTGGACGACGACGCCCTGGACCCTCCCCAGCAATCTGGCCCTCTGTGTGGGGCCGAAGATCGCCTATGTGAAAGTGCAAGTCGGCGATGGGGTCTATTATCTGGCCAAGGATTTGATTTCCAACGTATTTGGAGAAGATGCAGAATACACGGTGCTGGAAGAGATGCCGGGGACGGCGTTGGAGTATAAGAAATATCTCCCCCTATTTGACTTTGTGCCGGAATCTGAACGGGAGCGGGCGTTTTTTGTCACGGTAGACAACTACGTCACTACGTCCGACGGCACGGGGATCGTCCACATGGCCCCCGCCTTTGGTGAGGACGACAACCGGGTGGTGCGGCGGTATAAGATGCCTTTTGTCCAATACGTGGACACCGCCGGAAACATGACGGCGGAGACCCAGTGGCCGGGGACATTCTGTAAAGACGCCGATCCGCTGATTTTAAAGGCCCTCAAAGAGAAGGGGCTCCTCTTCTCCTCACCCAACTACACCCACAGCTATCCCCACTGCTGGCGGTGCGATACGCCGTTGATCTACTACGCCCGTGACTCCTGGTTCATCGAGATGACAGCGGTGAAGGAGCAGTTGATCCGCAACAACAATACCATCAACTGGGTGCCGGAATCCATCGGTAAGGGTAGATTCGGGGACTGGTTGGAGAATGTACAGGACTGGGGGATCAGTCGAGATCGGTACTGGGGTACGCCGCTGAATATTTGGGTATGTGACTGCGGGCATCGCCACTGCGTTGGATCGGTGCGGGAACTCAAGGAAATGAGCGGTAATTGCCCCGCAGATATCGAGTTACACCGGCCTTATATCGACGCTGTAACCATCAAATGCCCCCAATGTAGCGGGGAGATGGAGCGGACACCGGAGGTTATTGACTGCTGGTACGATTCCGGGGCCATGCCCTTTGCCCAGCACCACTATCCGTTCGAGAATAAGAAACTGTTCGAGAACGAGTTTCCCGCAGATTTCATCTCCGAGGCGGTGGATCAGACCCGGGGCTGGTTCTATAGCCTCTTGGCTATCTCCACCCTGATTTTTGACAAGTCCTGCTACAAGAATGTTATCGTCTTAGGGCATGTGCAGGACGAGCACGGGCAGAAGATGAGCAAATCCAGGGGAAACGCCATCGAACCTATGGAGGCCCTCCGAGAGTACGGGGCAGACGCCATCCGATGGTATTTCCTGGCCAATTCGGCGCCTTGGCTACCCAATAAATTCCATGGCAAGGCAGTGGTAGAGGCCCAGCGGAAACTGCTCTCTACGTTGTGGAACACCTATGCGTTTTTTGTGCTCTACGCGGAGATCCATCAGTTTAATCCCATGGACTATGCCTTGGAGCCAGATAAACTATCGGTCATGGATCGGTGGATTTTATCCCGACTCAACCACACGGTACGGGCCGTGGACGAGAATCTATCCGCCTATCGGTTGCCGGAGAGTTGCCGGCCTATCCAGGAGTTTGTGGACGATCTCTCCAACTGGTATGTCCGTCGGGGGCGGGAGCGGTTTTGGGCCGACGGGGCGGAGCAGGACACGGTCAACGCCTATATGACCCTCTATACCTGTCTGGTGACCATAGCCAAGACGGCAGCGCCCATGATCCCCTTTATGACGGAGGCCATCTATCAGAATCTGGTACGGTCTGTGGATCAAAATGCGCCGGAGAGTGTGCATCTCTGCCACTTCCCCACGGTGCAGGATGCGTTCTTGGATGCGGATTTGGAACGTAGCATGAGTGCGGTGTTACAGATCGTTACTCTGGGGCGGGCGGCCCGGAATGGCTCCAATCTGAAAATCCGCCAGCCCCTGGGGCAGATGTTTGTGCAGGCGGACACCCAACTGGGCGAGGAATTCATCTCTATCATCGCCGACGAGCTCAATATGAAGCAGGTAGTTCTGACGGATGACACATCGGACTTCCTGTCCTACAGTTTCAAGCCCCAACTCAAGACGGTTGGGCCGAAATACGGCCAACAGGTGGGCGAGATCCGGACAGCGCTGGCCGCATTGGACGGCCTTGCCGCCAAAGCCCAGTTAGATGAGACGGGCGCCATCGCATTGAACCTCCCCAGCGGGGCGGTGACCCTGGCAGAAGAGGATTTACTCATCGAAACGGCCCAGCGGGACGGGTTCTTCACCGTGTCAGACTACGGCGTGACCGTGGCCATTGATACGACCCTGGACGATGCGTTGATTGAAGAGGGCTTCGTTCGGGAGGTCATCAGCAAGATCCAGACCATGCGGAAAGAGGCGGATTTTGAGGTCACAGACCGAGTCCGGGTGACCATGTCCGGCAGTGATCGTGTTGCAGAGATCGTAGCGCGGAATCTAGCGGAAATCGCCGGGGAAGTGCTGGCGATAGAGATGGTACCCGGGACACCGGACGGGTTTGTGAAAGAGTGGGACGTGAACGGGGAGACGGTCACGTTTGGCGTGAAAGTTGTGTAGGTAAGAAGTGAAAAAATCGGGGCTGACGATTTTGCGACATCATACAACAAAAACGGCAATCTGCAACGGGGCGGGCGAACAGTGTTCGCCCGTGTTGTACTTGGCGCAGGGATAATCCTCCGTCAGGCTTCGCCTGCCACCTCCTTTTCCAAAGGAGGTTTTGGGTTTTCAGCAAAACGGAAAGCCCCCCACAAGCCAAGGATTGAAATTACCCTGTCTTATGGGGTTGCTCATGATTTGCTGTTCAAACTTTTAACTTACATAGTCCTTAACAAAATCCTCATCGGGGCTGACGATAGTTGTCAGTCCCGATTTGTGGTTACACTGCGCTAAACTGTGTTTGCGAGGGCTTGAATATCATTCCCGACACTCTGGGGAAATTCTGACTGCTGTACACAGCCGACAATGGCGATAATAAACGGGATCAAACAGAAGACCCATCCGATGGCCAAACCGACAATTTTCCCGGTCCATTCCGGGTCTGAGAAGTTTATAACTACAGTGTTGTTTTGCAGCATGATATTTGCCCTGATCCCAAGGGCCAGACCGACGTATTTTTGAATGCCGCCGTCATTTTTACGAAAATCAATTGACGCGCCGCCGGAACCCATGGGCATGGATGTTACATCAAATCCTTTGGCTTGATACATTTGTGTGACTTTCTGTACCAGGTCATCCATGTTGAAATTCGGCGGTACAGGAAACATTTTCGTGCCTGACATCGCAAAAATCCTCCTTAATTAAAACTACCATTCCACAATCTGAAACTGTATACGCCAAGAAAGAGAATCACTATGAGAAAAAAGAGAGCGGCTTCCACTTTATCGTTCAGGCGGTTTTTAAAAAGCCGTTTATGCGGAATATATATTAATAGGGGCAATACCAAAAAAAACAGGGGATGGTATTGAAATGCGGCGCTCCAATTGAGAGACAGAACGGCAACATATGCGCGGGTAATGCCACAGGCCGGACAGGGGATGTGCAGAAAGGTATAAGTGGGGCATCTGTAGACGAAAAGAAAAAATAAGATCGCGGCCAGAGCCAGCCCGTGTATAACGAGGAATTTTTTTAGCCTGTTAGGTGGTTTTGGTGCAGCCCCATTTGGAGTCATCCGAATCCGCTTTCCCCTCTGAGATATACCGCTCAAAATATGAAAATTTTGTGCATACTGATCTTGTTGACAATTTTATCACAATAAAATATAAGGTGCAAGCATTTTGCGACATCGTACAACTTCGTCCGGCTCTACCTCTGGGACGGTGGATAGCTTCGTTTCAAATTGTTCGAGAGTTAGTTTTTCCATTAAGCGTCCCCGCGGTGGATATGGTTTTATTGCGGTAGCGGTTGACGGGCGCACAATGTGCGCCTCTATGCCCGCTCCACAAATGCCTTCAGTCGATCAAAGGTCTCCTGGCTGATGACGTGCTCAATACGGCAGGCGTCTTCCATGGCGGTTTTTTCATCAACGCCCAAGCTTTTCAAAAATTGAGACAAAAAAGTGTGGCGTTCATACATATTCTCGGCGATGGCGGCCCCGGTGGCGGTGAGCTTGATAGAGCCGTCGTCTTCCATGGTGATGTAGTCGTTCTCCCGCAGAAGCTTCATGGCGCGGCTGACACTGGGTTTGGAATAGCCGAGATCACGGGCGATGTCGATGGAGCGGACAGAGCCGTTTCGGTTTTGTAAAATATAGATGGCCTCCAGATAGTTCTCCGCGGATTCTTGTAATTTCATAGCGCAAACTCCATTAACTAACGGCGGGTTTTAACCTATGATAGCACATTTCACCCGGCGCTTCAATTGCTTCATTTATTTCTCGAATCTCTGCAAATCTTGCAGGGATTATTTTTTGCGCCCAAAAGTTGGGAAATTTCCAGGATTTCGTCAAGAACCGGCTTCAGATGGCGATTTCACCCCTCCAAGATATGGCAGAGTTTTTGCAGACAGCTTGGTAAGATAAAGAGCGAGACAGGCCAGGGAATCAAAACTTTTTATCAGGAGGAACATACCAGATATGCGCATCATCAAGTACGTCACAGTCATTCTTTTCATTCTCGCCATAGTTATCTTTGTGCCACGGGAAGAGACCGGCGCGTATGCGAGCAGTACCAGGATAGACCTACATATGAACACCCCAAAACCATCTATTCCGGTGCAGGTGCTAAAAAGCTCTCCGGTCCGAAACACACTACTACCGGTGCCAGAGCCGCCACGGCGATGGACGGATCAGGACGTGGTCACCCTCTCCCGGATGGTATGGGGTGAGGGGCGGGGCGTCACCCGAAATGAACAAAAACTCATCGTGTGGACGGTACTCAATCGCCTGGACAACGGCAGGTACGGCAATTCCATCCGGGCGGTAGTGACCGCGAGGGGGCAGTTTGTGGGCTACCAGTCCAGCCACCCGGTGACGGAACCCATCCGGGGCGTGGTGATCTATGTGCTGGAGGCGTGGGATCGGGGGGAGGCCGCGAAAGTGTATCCGCCATTTGCCCGAACGCCGTACTATCTCTATTTCCACGGGGACGGCAGGCATAACTGGTTCCGGGAACGGTTTCGATAGATAATAGAGGGTTAGCGGCAAAATGGAAAAAACGGGACGTCCGGAGGCCGGCCCCTACAATACGTAGGGGCCGGCCTCCTCGATGCCCCGCTTTGTTGCCCTCTGAAAATCCTATAAACTCTCGCCGAAATCCTTGCGGAATTGGGTTGCCAGTTTCTCTGGCCAGTCGCCCACGGGCTTGAGGCGGCCGAAGAAGAAGCGGAGCACGCTTGGCTCCTCCTCGAATGCCAGTCCGCCGATGAGGTGACGGTTCTCAAACAGCCACGCCAGACGATCTGCGGTGTATTTGACCTGGGAATAGGTGTATACCCGCTTGGGGATCGCCAGGCGAACCAGTTCCATATCCGCCAGACGCTCCGTGCCGTCTTTATTCCGGGCCTCGCTGAGGGTGCCGCGCTCCATCCCGCGGACGCCACTGGCGATATACAGCGCGGAGGCCAGGGCGCCGGAGGGGTATTTGGATTGGGGGATATGGTCACAGAATGCGCCTGCGTCTACGTGGCAGCCCAGGCCGCCGGGGGGGGTCACAACGGGGATGCCTTTGGCGATCAGCTCGTTGCACATGGCCTCGACGAAGATAGGGGTCTGGTTGATGACGTCAAGATCCAAGGTCTCCCGCAGACCCACGGTCAGGGCCTCCATCTCCCGCACGGACATGCCGCCGTAGGTCAAAAATCCTTCAAACAGGGGGATCAACTCCCGCATTTGGGCGAAGAGTTTCGTATCAGAGGTCAAGATACCGCCGCCGCGAGAGGAACCCAGTTTACGGGCGGAGAAGTATATAACGTCCATCAGGGACGCGATTTCCCGGGTAATGTCTCGGAGAGAGACGTCGGCGAACTCCGCCTCCCGGGTCTTGATGAAGTATAGGTTGTCCGCCAACAGGCTGGCGTCGTATACCACGGGAATCCCTGCGGTGCGGCATATCTGGGAGACGGCGCGCATGTTCTCTACGGAGACGGGCTGGCCGCCCACCAGGTTCGTCCCTGCCTCAATGCGGACAAAGCTGATATTCTCCCTGCCCAGCCGTGCGATGGCCTCGTTGAGTTTGGCAATGTCCAGGTTGCCCTTGAAGGGGTGGGTGCTCTGGATGCTCCGCCCCTCGTCGATGATGATCTCCTCCAGGGTGCCGCCGTTGCGGAGGATATGGGCCGCCGTGGTGGTGAAGTGGTAGTTCATCAAGGCTACGGATCCCGGCTTGACCAGGGTCTGGGCGATGATGTTCTCACAGGCCCGGCCCTGGTGGGCCGGTAAGAAATGCTCCAGGCCGAACATGTCTTGCAGAACTGCCTCCAGCCGGTAATAGGTCTCTGACCCGGCATAGCTGTCGTCGGCCTGCATCATGGCGGCGTATTGGTTTTCGCTCATGGCGTTGACGCCGCTGTCGGTGAGCATGTCCAGGAATACGTCCCGGTTTTTCAGCAGGAATGTATTGAAGCCGGCCTCTTGCATCCGATCCAGCCGATCCTCCACAGGGAGCAGGTTTACCTTTTGCACCATGCGGACTTTGTGCATCTCCAGAGGGATTGTCTCCCCGGACAAGAATGTTACTTTGGCCATTTTTGTGAACCTCCATCAGATGATTATTTTTGCTCTATGGGCGGCCTATGACCGTCCTGTGCATGAAAAAACACGTCCCTGAGCAAGTAGAGACTTGCCCAGGGACGAGATTGATTTTCCCGCGGTACCACCCTGATTGCGGCTGAATCCAGCCGCCGCTTCATTACGGGGTCGAATAACCCCGGCCCGTGATAACGGTGGGCCTCCGAGTGCGCCTACTTCCAGTTCAACGCGCCGGCTCGGGAGTGTATTTCCATATCCGCCCGCACCTGCTTGCACCAACCGCAGGATCTCTCGTGGCCGATGGGATCATCGGACATGCGGGGTGGGGATATCTTTCTCTCCGTCGTTGCCTTTTTGTATGGTACAAGTATTGTACCGGAGCAGAAGATGGTTGTCAAGGGGGAATTTTGGGGATTTAAAGGAGTGAAGTTATATCAAGACCGTTCCGTGAGAAATGATACATTAACGAATCATTCGCCCCAGCCTCTTCTCCCCACTATCAGAATCAGGAACTACATTCACTGCGCTCCAACTGAAAAATAATTTGCCAGACGACAACTTTCGACAAATTTGGTGAAAGAAATACAAATATAATGATTGAAGGAGAAAATGAAAATGAAAAAGTTGTTGACTGGAATGGTGGCTGTGTTGCTTCTTTTTGCGTTAGTGGGTGTAGCATTGGCTGGTTGTGGAATGGGGCGTGATAACGATCCAATGCCAGGTGAAGCGGCTACACTCGCTCCACCAGATGTGCCGGAAGCAGAGGTGCCGGTAGCCGAAGAAGGTAGCATGGAAACTGATTCAATGGGGACAGACAAATGCGAAAACCCTATCGAATCCACTGAAAATGAAGGCATAACCTCTGCTAATGTTCGACTTTACTTTGCAGATGATGAGCGCACACAACAATGGATTCCTACTTATGAGTTATTTGATTTAAGCCAAGTGGAGCACTATCATGAATTTATTTATTGTGAAGACGACATGCGTATAATTTTTACAACAGAAGCGACAGTTCATCATTTTAGATTTTTAAGTATTGTGTGGAACGACAATTTTTTTAGTGAAGACGCCGATGAGAGTGAAAGACTTTATTCCGTGCGTAGCATATTATATTCTCTAGATGAACTTTCGCCCGGAATCCCTTTTGTAGTAACGGGGGCGAACATGGGAAGCTCCGCAATTGCCACAAACGGATTTTCTTTTGTAGACAAAAATGGTACGACAAGATATTTTGCTTTTCATATGAGTGGCTATGAAGGCGACGATCACCCCATTAATATTAAGGAATTTTAAGCGTTCTAAATAAAACCATGTCGAATTTTTTCCTTCTAACAAGATGCCCGTCTATATTTGTGTACTGAAGCGAAAGCCCCCTGTTTTTGGCAGGGGGCTTTGCAAGTGTTTGGTGGTGGATATCTATGAGCCTGATGTTATATCCACGATAGATACGTTGTTCTGGGAATTCCTGGGCAGTCATTTGCTCCACCATTTCTCCATAATCGATGTCCTACAACATGCCCATCAGTATTGCGCAAGTTGGGAAACTGGTTACTTTCTAGGATATGTCTGCAAAGAAACCCAAAAGAGCTTCTAGCTGCTGCAGTTGGGAGAGCTGGTGCTCTAAAGTCCCCCACAAATGCAATGTGGATTGATCGCGCATTGGGAGTGGGAGTGAAGCCGAGAGGGTTATCCGCACCGTTTGAATGCGTATGGAGAGGGACAAGCTGCCAAATTGAACCGTCTCCTCTAATTATGAAGTGATAGCCCGCACGAGTCCAGTTGCTCGGCCACCAACCGTTGACATTGGCGATAGTTGGATTTTGATTGGTAGTAACAGTATGGTGAACCGTGATACGATCAATTTCTCTCAATTCCCTTGTAGCCCCGAGGTTATGGCCTAGTGAGTCTGTCCGAAATTGAACTCCCGCAAGCAAAAGTCGCCCATCTCGGACCCCTGCAACATCAAAATATCTATCAGACCAGCGCTCTGTAGACCCAAACAGTGACGCAATAGCAAACCTGTAACGATGCCCCGCTTGAAGCAACCCACTTGAAATTATGTATTGAGTGGTATCTGCGCCAAGTGTGATATTTGGACGAATTAAGGCGTTTGTGGTTACATTGCGTACTGCCAATCTATACCCTGTTGCCCCAGACACTGCATTCCAACGCAAAACAAAGTTTTGCTGAAAGATAACGGAGTTTACAGTAGGACTCGTGATTGTTGGTGCATTTAGCTGAGCCATCGAAAAATATCTATCTGTCCAGCGTTCCACGTTTCCGACGATTGAGGCAATCGCAAACCTGTATCGATGTCCTGGCGTGAGTTGATTTGGAGTTAGTGGAAAGCTATTCGTGCCTGCTGGGCGGTCGGTGTTAGGGGCTACCAGTACATTGGTATCTACGTTTCTAACTGCCAATCTGTAGCGGGCATTAGCAACCAAATTCCAGCGGAGTTCCACGGTCCGCAACGGGAGGACTGCGTTGTTTGAAGGTGGATTGACTATTGTTGGCGCCACACTTAGAGGCTCTATACTCTGTGGCGCAATAGATAAATCTCCCGGAAAGGCCTCCACTCCAAAAGGCTGGATTCCCCCGCCCGAATCTTCCGAGAACTGCTCTGGCTCCTGGTATTCGCAGTCTTCCGAAAGATACTCCGGCTCCTGGTATTCGCAGTCTTCCGAAAGGAACTCCGGCTCCTGGAACTCGGAATCTTCCGCGAAATGCTCCATCTCATGGCACCCACAGCCCTCTGACATGTGGACATCTTCCGTCTGTGTCGGTTGCTCTTGGAATACTTGATCTGTGTTGTCTGGCTCATATGCATCCATGCAGTCTTGATAATTGTTATTCATTTTTAGCGCCTCCTATTTTTATTTTTTGATAGCGGTGCGCACGCCTCATTTATAAAAGAGAAGTGACCCGGTTTATTTGTAAACCGGGTCACTCGAAATTTTTATGTTCCCCCAATTGCTCTAGCACAGCTTTAATCTTTTCGGGTAAAGGCAGTCCCAAGTTCGAGGCATTTTCTAATATACTAATCGCCTCATTTGCCGAGTAAAAGGCAATCACCAATGTTCGGCAGGTATGCCCACTTCCAATAATCGCAATATCAATCAGATTCCCTACGGCAACCATAACTAGAATCATAACCTTTTTTCCGATGCCGCGAAACCCAATATTGCTGGACAACTTCTTGGTTTTTATTGCAACGAATATGCCGCTTATGTAGTCTAAAACCATAAAGGTCAGTAATGCGTAAAACATATAGTCAAAACCGCCAAATACCCAGTTAAGAGTGGAATAAATCAAAGCGAGTGCTATTCTGATATGGCTCGGTTCCAGGCTCATGTTAAATCATCCTTCCTATAAAATTCTTTGAGCTTTCTGATGGCTTTCAGTTTTATCTGGTTGATGTTCTGCCTACTCACGCCAAGTTTCGTTGCCATGTCGTCTATAGGCTTGTCCTCTAGGTAATGTAGCTGGAACACTTGAAATTCTCGCTCAGTCAATACCGTTTTCAGTTCAGCGATGTACACGCCCATGTAAGCGTCAGAACTGAAATGACGTGCTTCCCATGTATGTCCTGAATCCTCCAGTGAGGTTTCATTCTGTGAGCTCCTATTTTTCTTGGATATGTGAATGTAGGCGTTGTGTACGGATTTAGCGATATAAGACACAAGTGCTTTGTTGGACGAATCACGGAGGCTTGAAAGTATCATAGAGTTGATTAGCGCAATGAACACAAGCAACATTTCTTGTTTGGCATCATCGTAGTCAAGGTTTAGTTTCCACGCATACTTGTTTAGTATCGGCTCGAACTGCTTCAACAAGAGTAACAAGGATTCGCCATCTCCATTTTGGACGGCTCGTATCGTATCAGACAAAACAACATGGGCAGTCATATTCCCTCCTTTTCCGCATATTCAGCGTAGAAAAGCGGCCTTGACTACCAAAGAGGGATTCTTATCTTGATTTGTAAACGAGCGTTAAGAAATATTCGTTTTTGACAAAAACAGACGAATTGTACTGCACACCGCACTCTGTTTTACTTTTTAAACAAATTAACCCCCTTTTTTCTAGTGTATTGGATATTTTGTGCGGTATTTGTCAAGGGGTGTCTGAAATCGAAACTTTATACTATCCCAGCTTCTTTTCCCCTAGATTTTCCCGCTATAATCGTATACAATAAAAGGAACAACACAAAAGGGAGCATAGAGCTATGGGGTCAATCTTCAACAAATCAGATATTTTACTGCCAAAATCAAACATAGACATGGAAAAATGGACAGTTATCGCCTGCGATCAGTTCACATCCGAACCGGATTTTTGGGACAGAGTGCAGGCCACAGTAGGAGACGCGCCCTCTACCTTCCATATGATTCTGCCGGAGGTGTGGCTGGAGCAGGTGGACGAGGACGCCGCCGCAACGGAGATCAACGGGACCATGGCGGCATACCTCCGAGCGGACATCTTCCGGACAATTGAACATTCGTTCATCTACGTAGAGCGGAAGCTCCGAAACGGTAAAATCCGGCCCGGTATTGTGGGGGCCATTGATCTGGAGCAATACGACGTGCGCCCCGATACGACCTCCGCCCTGCGGGCCAGTGAGCGGATCATAGCGTCGAGGTTGCCGTCCCGGGTGAAAATTCGCCGGGGCGCACCGCTGGAGATGCCACATGTGCTCCTGTTAATTGACGATCCGAGCCGTGCCATCATAGAGCCAATCGGTGATGATGCCAAAAATATGGAACTGCTCTACGACTTTCCCCTGATGGAGGGTTGCGGTCACATCGTAGGCTACCGTTTGACCGGCGAGGCGGCGGATCGGGCGGCGGGGGCCATCAATCAACTGGCGATCATCCTGGTGGGGGACGGGAACCACTCTCTGGTGGCGGCAAAATTGGCCTGGGATGAGCAAAAGGTCACCCTGACCGGGGCCCAGCGGCGAAATCACCCCGCCCGGTATGCCCTGGTGGAGGTCAACAACGTCCATGACGACTCCCTAGAGATCGAGCCGATCCATCGGATCATATTCGATGCGACGGGAGATCTGATTGGAGCGTTTATAGCAAAACACCCCAACGCCTTGAACGGCGAAGGGGCGGGGCATGTCATCCGCTATATTGACCGGGGGATGCCCGGTGCGTTTACGATCTGTGACTGCACAGTGGGGGAGACCATTGATCTGTTGCAAGAATTTTTAGATGTGTATGTGGATACGCACGGAGGAACGATTGACTACATCCACGGGGAAGAAAATCTGGAAACCCTGGCCCAGAGACCGGGGAGTATCGCCTTCTTCATGCCCATCATCGAGAAGTCGGCTCTATTTACGTCCGTCCAGCGGGGGGGCGTGTTCCCGAAAAAGAGCTTTTCCATGGGCGAAGGGGCCGATAAACGGCACTATCTGGAGTGCAGAACCATTCGATAGGAGGATTCGCAATGGAAGTAGTATGCAAGAGGACATACCCCCTCACGCCGACAGACATCGACACCCACAGACAATGCAGACTGTCTGCGCTCTTGGGGTATCTACAGAACATCGCCACGGAGCACGCCGAGATTTTAGGGGTCGGCGGGGACAAAATGATCGCAGATCACGGGGCGTTTTGGCTCATTGTACGACTGTATCTCAAACTCCACCGTCCAATCCGCTTCGGGGAGGTGTTGACCGTCCGCACCTGGCACCGGGGTGTGGAAAAATCGGCGACGATCTACCGGGACTTTGACCTCCTGGCGGGAGACGAGCCAGTAGGCGAGGCGGTCATGTCCTGGGTATTGGCGGACGTCGAGGCGCGGAAGATCGTAAAGCCGGGGTCTATCCCGGCGCTGGTCGCCAGCCCTCGTCCGGCCCAGGTGAAGGAGATCATCCCGGCGAAGATCAAGATGTCGGATACGTTGCGACAGGCCATGGTGCGGCCCGTCTATTACAGCGATACGGATTTAAACGGACATATGAACAACACAAAGTATGCAGATATCGCCTGCGATGTGATCCAATACGACAAATGTGGCGATCAATTCATCTCGGAAGTCCAGATCAACTACTTGCATGAATGTTTCCCAGGGGATAAAATCCTGGTGTTGCAAGGAAAACAGGCGGAGACACACTATGTGCGCGGAACAGATTCTGCAGGAAAAAATCGATTTGAAGTGAGTATGAAGTTGGATGCGGTGACTTGAAATTATATAGAGTGAACTCAAAATTTGGACAAATTCTGCAAGTTTTATATATTTGAGCATACTCGAAAAAATTAAAGAATAGGAAGGCGTGTTTGATGAACATACTGGCATTGGAGTTTAGCACGACCTCGGCAAAGGCCATGCTCTACAATACGATGACGGGAACATTTGCTGTAAAGACGAGGGCATATGTCTTCGAGAAGGGCGCCAAAGCGGGGCGGCAAGACAGCCGAGTTGTCTTTGAGACCAGCATGGCGGTGGGACGCGAGATTGCCGCAGGCAAACAGATTGACGCTATCGCCTTGGGGTGTACCTGGCATAGCATTATGCTCTGTGATCAGGAGATGCGTCAGGTAACACCGCTGTTGCAGTGGACGTATACAGGGGCATCAGAGATTTGCAAAGCCTTACGCCAAGATGAGGCCTATACCCTGCGGTATTACCACAAGACCGGATGTATGGTAAACGCCACCTATCCCATGTTCAAGCTCCTGCTCCTACGCCAGACTGGGTGGGCGCTGGAACAGTATAAAATCTCAGATCAGGGTTCCTATACCATGTACCGCTTGACGGGGCGGCACAGGATTTCGGATATCACCGTCGCCGGCGCGGGGTTACTGAATACCCATAAGCGAGACTATGACGACGAGTTGCTCGGCGAACTGGGAATCACGCGGGATCACTTGCCGGAGCTTGTGCCATATCACGCCGCCTTACCCCTGACGCCGGAAGGGGCGGCGCTCTTGGGGATAGAAGCTGGAATCCCCGTTCTGCCGGCTCTGGCGGATGGGGCTATGAACCATGTGGGGGCCGGGGCCTTAGCCCCTGGAGTGATGAGTTTCTCCATGGGGACCAGTGCGGGGATGCGTTTGAGTGCCCCAAAGCCGATACTCCCAGCAACGCCCAGCACCTGGTGTTATCTCACGCCGACAGCGTGGTTGTCTGGGGCCGCGACGGCGGGATGTACCAGCTGTGTGGACTGGAGCAAAGCGCAGTTATTTGGTGCAAACATCACATATGCCGAGGCGGAAGCGGGATACAAGCACACAGACAAGCCAGCGGTATTTTTGCCCTTCTTATTTGGGGAGCGATGTCCCGGCTGGCAAGATGAGCGCATGGGCGGATTCTATGACCTCTGGCCACAACACAGCGCTTATGATCTGTACAACAGCGTGTTAGAGGGTGTGCTATTCAACCTCTACCAATGCTATGGACTGTTGACTGATCTAAACGGCGCTCCCCATAGAATTCGGCTCTCCGGTGGGGTGCGGCACTCCGACTACTGGACACAGATGTGTGCGGATATCTTTGGGCGGCCCCTCGAACTGGATCCGGCTACACAGGCCTCTCTGATGGGGATAGTCGTGGTGGCCATGGAGAAGCTAGGCGTGATCAATAACTTGCTCGACATGGAGTTTCCGGCGAGCCAGGTGATTCATCCGAATCCCGACAAAGTGGAGATGTATCGAGCGCGCTATGCTAGGTATCTGTATTGGTATGACCGCTCGATATAAAGCGTTTATATGGGATACTAAAATTGGGGGCACGCGGATTGCATGCTCCCAATTTTGATGTTATACTAGAGTAACTTCAAAAGTGTTTCGCTTTTGAAGCGCAGGCGCTGGCCTGCTCGGCGCATAGTGCCAGTTAATCGCCGTGATACGCTTGCCAAACTTAAAAACAGTTTTACTGTTTTTATAAGTTAAATGATTATATAATTAACATGCAGGAGGCAGACACATGAAAAAAGTAGTGATTAGTTCACGGTCCTTTGGAAGTATTAGCAACGAGCCCTTTGCCCTGTTGGCGTCGGCGGGGTTTTCCCACAAATTCTTAGACGCCAGCGCAAGCCGGGAGACACTTGTGGCAGAACTGGCCGACAGCGATGCCATGATCGCCGGCACCGTCAAAATTGATGCGGAACTTCTCGCGGCATGTAAGCAGTTAAAGGTCATCGCCCGATACGGTGCCGGGGTGGATAATATTGATCTGGACGCGGCAAAGGCACTGGGGATTACGGTCACCAACACGGCGGGTGTAAATGCGGAAGCTGTGGCGGACCTCGCCTTTGGCCTCATCTTAGACGCCCGCCGCGGGATTAGTCTCGCCAATCAGAAAGTACATCAGGGGCAGTATAAATATGTGGTCGGGCGAGATGTCTACAAAAAGACCTTGGGACTGATCGGTTTCGGCGCCATCGCCCAAGGCGTCGCCCGCCGGGCTTCCGGGTTCTCTATGCAGGTTTTGGCCTATGATCCGTTCATCAAGGAAGTCCCCGCTGAGTTTCAGCCCTATGTGACCTTGTGCGGATTCGATGAATTGGTTGCGCAAAGCGATATCGTCTCCATCCACGTGCCGCTGACGCCGGAGACGAAAGGGATGTTCAATGCGGCGGTCATCAAGCGGATGAAAGCAGATGCGGCCCTGATCAACCTGGGCCGTGGCGGTATTATTGACGAGGCGGATTTATACGCCTGCATGAAGGAGGGGCATCTCTTGGCCGCAGGGTTGGATGTGACGGCCAAGGAACCCATTGAGCCGGATAATCCCCTGCTCACCCTGGACAATGTGACCATCACCCCCCACATGGGGATGTTTACGGCGGAGGTCATCCACGAGATGAGCATGGTCTGTGCGCGGAATGTCGTGAAGAAATTCCAGGGCGAGGCATTGGATTTCGTGGTGGTGTAAGCTGTAAAATAAGAGTTTCGCGTATGTTTTTATATAAACATGAAGAAAAAACAGTAAGCCCGAGGTGAACACTTCAAGAGAAGCAGTCCGCTTTGGGCTTCGCTAATACGCCCTTATCAGCCCCTCTCCTCCGCTGACAGGGCCTCTTCTAGCTTTTTGAGGGCTCGCTTCTCGATCCGGCTGACGTAGGAGCGGCTGATGCCGCAGACTTCGGCGGCCTCTCGCTGGGTCTTGGGCAGCGTATTGTTCAGGCCGTAGCGCATGGTGATGATCTGGGCCTCTCGCTCTGTCAGTTGCTCTCGTACCAGTCGGCGTAGGCGGGTATAGGTCTCGGTGGCGCTCAAATTGTCCAACATGTCGTCGGGGACGGAGATCACGTCGATGAGAGATAGGCTCCCGGCGTCCCCCCCGTCAATGGCCTCGGATAGGCTCAAATCCCCCTGGGTCTTTTTCATGGAGCGAAAGTGCATGAGGATTTCGTTCTCCACGCAGCGGGAGGCGTAAGTGGCGAGCTTGACGCCTTTTTCGGGTTTATATGTACTGATCCCCTTGATGAGTCCGATGGTGCCGATGGAGATTAAATCCCCCTGATCGCTGTTTTGGGTATAGTATTTCTTAATAATATGGGCCACCAGCCGCAAATTATGTTCAATCAGTTTGTTACGGGCCTCTAAGTCTCCACCTGCCCACAAGTCGATATAGATTTTTTCTTCCTCCGGACGCAGGGGCCGGGGAAAGGAACCCATGTTTCCCCCCAAGCGCAGGGTCAGGATGGCGCACCCCTTGAGCAGGAGCACCAGCGCGGAAAACATCATGTGCACACCACCTTGCAACCATTCTATTTAACCACCTTATGCGATTCGACTCTGTCCCGTTCCACTCAATTGAGAAACTTTCAAAAATAGTAATCTTGTACAGGAAAAAATCAGGATTTTTGGTTGAAATGATAGAATACACCGTTGACTTTTCTTCGCTAAAGGACTATAATTACCACCATGTATCAATTGTGAGGACAAATGTCCTTGAGTTGAGAACAAATTATAGTGTGAGGAGGAGAAGGATAATGAAAAAGAATCGGATTTTGGCCCTGTCTATTGCGGTGATGTTAGTGATTGCGCTATTGGCCGGGTGCGGCACTGGAATGCCCGGCGCCCAGAATGCAGGGAACGCAGAGGGTGAAGTATCTATCGGTGTCTTGGCGCCTCTGACCGGCCCTGTGGCCCAGTTTGGCGTGGCGGTACAGGCCGGTGTGCAGCTCTATGTAGACCAGTTTAACGCACAGGGCGGCCTCCAGATTAGCTTAGAATTCTTCGACGAAGAGGGGCAGGCCGCAATGGGTGTTGCAGGCTATCACGATCTGGTAGATCGAGGCGTGGATGCCATCATCGGTGCCGTGACCAGCGGCGTGACCATGGCCGTTGTGCCCCTCGCCTATGATGACAACATGCCTATGATCACGGCGACCTCCACCCATGCAAACGTAACTGTAGATGCGGATACCGGTGCAGTTTTTACCAACATGTTCCGCTCCTGCTTTATTGACCCCTACCAGGGAACGAAAATGGCGGAGTTCGCCTATGAGGTTGTCGGGGCGCAGACCGTTGCCATTCTCTACAGCAACGAGATTGACTACTCCATCGGACTCTATGAGGCGTTTGAGATCCGTGCAAACGAACTGGGGATGGACGTGGTGGCCGTAGAGATATTCCCGGACGAGGCCATTGATTTCCGGAGCCAGCTCACCAATATCGCAGCGGCGGATCCCGATGTACTCTTTGTCCCCGCCTATTACCGCCATATTGCGCTGATCGGCCCGCAGAGCGTGGACGTCGGTCTCCAGGACACCGTCCTCATGGGCGCCGACGGCTGGGCGACAATTTTGGATTTCATGGACGACGGTTCCTCTCTTGAGGGGGCATTCTTTATGACCGGTTTTTCCCCCGAGGTAGAAGACCCGCTTGCACAGCAGTTTTTTGCCGACTTTAATGAGGCCACCGGCACCGCACCGAGCATGTTCGCCGCTCAAGCCTATGATGCGGCAAAGATTCTCATCGCCGCCATTGAGACCGCACTTGCCGGCGGCGCTACGCCCGATGATGTGGCACCCTTCCGGGAGGCGGTAATTGCCGCTATGGCCGCAACGGATATCAATGGCGTCACGGGGCACATTACCTTTGATCAATACAACAACCCACAAAAAACCGCCGTTATCCTGGTTATCCAAGATGGCGAAGAGAGACTTTGGGGTACGTTCTAAGGGGTACGTTCTAAACCGTGTTTTTCCCCCGCTTACGGCGGGGGAAAAACACGAAAAAAGGGGAGACGATCATGTTATATGTGTCTCAATTGATTAACGCACTTCAGTTGGGGTCTATCTACGCCTTGGTGGCCTTGGGCTACAGTATGGTGTACGGGATCATTAAGCTCTTAAACTTTGCCCACGGGGATGTTATCATGGTCGGCGGATATATTGCTCTGTTTTCCTTGACCGCTCTCGCCTTTCCCCCGGTGATAGCGGCACTGATTACAGTGGCCGGCTGCACGTTATTGGCGGTTATCATCGAAAAGCTGGCCTATACGCCCCTGCGTTTTGCGCCCCGCCTCTCGCTTTTAATTACTGCAATCGGGATTTCAATTCTCTTGCAGAACTTGGCGCAACTTATCTTTACGGCCAATCCCCGGAGCTTCCCGACCCAGATGCTGATCCCTGCGGGCAGCATCACGTTAGGCGGGATCCAATTGGGGTTTGTGCCGCTCATTACCATCTTCGCCTCGCTGCTCTCTATGGCCATACTCACCTTTCTGGTGCAGAAGACGAAACTGGGGAAAGCCATGCGGGCAGTCAGCGAGGACATGGGGGCCGCACAGCTGATGGGGATCAATGTGAATACCATCATCACGTTTACCTTTGCCTTGGGTGCCGCTCTGGCGGGAGTCGGAGCCCTGCTCTACGCCGCCGGATACCCGCGTATTGAACCCACTCTGGGTATGATGCTCGGTATCAAGGCTTTTGTCGCCGCCGTGCTGGGCGGCATCGGTTCTATCCCCGGGGCCATGGTCGGCGGATATCTGATTGCGCTCCTGGAGGTGTTGGTCATCAGCATGGGACTGTCCCAATGGACGGACGGCGCCGTGTTCTTGATCCTCATTCTGGTACTCATGGTGCGGCCCACCGGGATCATGGGCCGAATCCAGATGGAAAAGGTATAGGGGGTGTCGCAATGAAACAATTTCACATCCCCATGCCCGTGCGCTATGGAATGAACACGATTTTGATCATCGCACTTCTCCTGGTTGGACACCTGCTCATGGAGAGCGGGGTATTGCCCCGAGCTCACGCAAACAATGTCATCCAGGTGGGTTTCTTTATCATTTTAGCCGTGTCTCTCAATCTGACTGCTGGCTATCTGGGGCAACTGCCCCTGGGACACGCTGGATTTATGGCCGTAGGGGCCTATGTAGGGGCCATTTTTTGGCGCAGCGGCCTACTTCCCGACGGGGCTTCTATTGTAGTGGGACTTCTCTTCGCCGGCCTTGTTGCGGCTCTCTTCGGGGTGATGATCGGGATTCCGGCCCTGCGGCTTCGAGGCGATTACTTGGCCATTATCACCCTCGGTTTCGGTGAGATGATCCGTGTGCTGATCAACAATATCCCCACGGTGACCGGCGGGGCCCAGGGACTCCTGGGGATTCCCCGGCACTCCTCTTTTCTGGTGGTGTATATCTGTGTGGTGATCACCTGTGTCGCAGTGCACATGCTCATGAAGAGCCGCCATGGCCGGGCGATTTTATCCATCCGTGAAAATGAGATCGCCGCTGAGAGCTGCGGCATCAACACGACCTATTACAAGGTTATGGCCTTTGCCTTTTCCGCATTCTTTGCGGGTGTCGCCGGGGCTTTATTTGCGGGGAACCTGGGGATTCTGGTGCCGGGCGAATTCGGCTTTATGACCAGTATCAACATTCTGATGATCGTCGTACTGGGCGGCATGGGTTCTATGGCGGGCGCTGTGATTGCGGCGGCCATTTTGACCAGCCTTCCCCTTGTGATGCAGGGACTTGCACACTTCCATGTAATTTCTTATCTCCCCGGCGCATCAGAGCATATTGTACGGTATATATTACAGTGGATTGCGCAACACCGCATGATTATCTATGCGCTCCTCCTTATCATTGCGATGATTGCCAAACCCACGGGTCTCCTCGGCAACTACGATTTCTCTCTGAGCAGAATTCTGGAGAAACTCATCCGCCGCCGGAATGTGGGTAAGGCGGAAAAAGGGGGTGCAGACCATGGGTAAGCACGATCCCAGAACGCCTCTTATCCCGGAGCGAGATCAGGACAAGCGCCCCGTCATGGAGTGCGTGGGCCTCGGCATCGACTTCGGCGGTTTGACTGCGGTAGACGATTTCAATATCGCCATCGGCCCCACGGAGATCTGCGGCCTCATCGGCCCCAACGGGGCGGGAAAGACCACGATCTTCAACCTTCTCACAAAAGTCTATCAGCCCACCCGGGGCTCCATGTACTTGGAAGGCATCGACACTAGGCACATGAACACTATGCAAGCCAACAAGGCGGGCCTGGCCCGGACATTCCAGAATATCCGCCTGTTTCGGGAGCTGACGGTGCTGGACAATGTACTGGTGGGCCTCCACAATGAGATGAGCTATAACCTGGGCAAAGCGATCCTGCGCCTGCCCGCCTACTGGAGGTCGGAGCGGATCGCCAAAGAGCGGGCCATGGAACTCCTCTCCATCTTCCATATGCAGGATATGGCCTATCACAAGGCCGGGAGCCTGCCCTACGGATCCCAGCGCAGGCTGGAAATCGTCCGGGCGCTGGCGACAAATCCCGCCGTACTGCTACTGGACGAGCCGGCGGCGGGGATGAACCCCGCTGAGACGGAGGGACTCATGGAGAATATCAAGAAAATCCAGGAGACCTTTCAGATCGCCGTCTTCCTCATCGAACACGATATGCATCTGGTCATGAACATCTGCGAGGGTGTGGCGGTGCTCAACTATGGCCGCTTGATCGCCAAGGGAACACCTGCCCAGATTCAGAACAATCCAAAGGTCATCGAGGCCTATCTGGGGACAGGGGGAGGTGTTGCCGATGCTTAAAATCACGAATATGAACGTCTACTACGGCAATATCTATGCCATCAAGGATGTCAGCTTCGACGTGGGAGAGGGGGAGATTGTCACCCTCATCGGCGCAAACGGCGCGGGGAAGAGTACGATCCTCAAGACGATCTCCGGCCTCCTGCGGAGCAAGACCGGCTCCATCTCTTTCGCCGGGGAGGAGATCAGTCACACGGCGTCCCACACCATTGTCAAACGGGGACTGGCCCACGTGCCGGAGGGCCGCCGGGTCTTTCTCCAGATGAGTGTCAAGGAAAATCTGGAGATGGGCCACTATACCCAGCCGGGCGGCACAATGGACGAACGGATTGCCCAGGTATACGACAAGTTTCCACGGCTCAAAGAGCGGCGCCGTCAACTGGCGGGAACCTTGTCCGGCGGAGAGCAACAGATGCTGGCTATGGGCAGAGCCCTCATGTCCCGGCCGAAACTCCTCATGTTAGACGAACCCTCTATGGGGCTGGCGCCCCTCTTGGTAGAGCAAATTTTTGAGATCATCAAAGAGCTAAACGCCGCCGGGGTCACGATTTTATTGGTGGAACAAAACGCCAATATGGCCCTGGCTGTCGCCCATCGGGGCTACGTCCTGGAGACGGGGCGGATCGTCACTACCGACAACGCAGCGGCGCTTTTACAAGACGACGCGGTGCGAAAGGCGTATCTGGGCGGGTAGGGAAGATTACAAAAACCCTCGGAGCGAGACAACCGTCTCGCTTCGAGGGCTTGTTGTTTTGATACAGCCCCTGTCAGCAAAGCGATTGGCGCGCCAGCGCCCATAGGTTCCTTAAAAAAACAAGCCATTAGGCCGTTTTCCATGGAACTTTTTTCTCTCCCAGCCGTCAAAGTAAAAGACCGAGGATAAGTGATCGGTTGATTTTTGAACGGGTCTGTCCTATAATATATAGCGACATGGCGCAACGGGAAAGGAAATCAAACGCAATGGAAAAATGGATGAAGCCCATCAGTATATTACTTGCACTTCTGCTGATAGTAGGTCTTGGAGCGCCTGCTCTGGCCATTGAAGTCGGAGAGCAGCGGGTCGTTGTCGGGGCCGATCTGTCCTATGAGCAGAGAGCCCAGGTCTACGCCGATTTTGGTCTAGTGCGGGGCGTTGTACCTGAGATGACCGTCACCATTGCCGAGGAGCGGGCCTATCTGCAAGGGTTAGTCCCTGACAGCGTCATCGGCTCTCGGAGTATCAGTTCCATCTACATCATGACCACCCGGCCGGGCAGTGGACTGGATATTACGATCAATAATATCAACTGGCTCACCCGGGAGATCTACGTCAATGCCCTAGTCACCGCCGGGATCACCGATGCCCGTGTGATTATCACGGCCCCGGTGCCGGTCTCCGGGACGGCGGCCCTGACGGGGATATATAAGGCCTTTGAGGACATCACCGGTGAGCCCCTCCCGGAGGAGGCCAAACGGATCGCCGTGGAGGAGGCCGTCATCACCGGACAGATCGCCGACGCATTAGGCGACAGCGAGGACATCGCCGCGCTGATCAACCAATTGAAGCTCATCATGGACGAGATCCGCACCATGTCCGATGACGAGGTGCGAGACGAGATCCGCAACCTGGCAGATCAACTGGATATGACTTTGACAGCCGACCAGGTTGAACAGATTCTGCGCTTGGCCCGCAGTCTACAAAACCTGGACCTGGGCGCCCTGCAAGGCACCCTGGAGGCCATCGCCGGGAATATGGGCAGACTATCCGACCTCGCCCAATCCGCCGGCGGATTCATCGCAGGCGTGACCGACTTTTTCTCCAGCGTGGGGAGTTTCTTCGGTGCGATTGGGAATTTTTTCTCGAACTTGTTCGGATAAGAGAATATGGATATGAAAAGCCGAAGGAGCAATCCTTCGGCTTTTTTGTAATCAATTGAGAAACATTGCAAGAATATTACAAGTATAGAGAACATATTGACACGAGAAAGAAAATTAAGATAGTATTAAAGGCACATACGATAGAGAATGTATTTTTGACGCTTAAACAAATGAACGATATGTCTTGACATGAGAGTAGAATTGATATATCTTAATCTAATGGATATGCAAATATTACAAATAATTTATTATGGCGAAACCAGAACATAGACACCCGGCGAAATAATGACACAAAAAGGAGAATTTGAAATGAAAATGAAGCATGGTGTTATGAAGAAATGTCTGAGCCTGTTGGTAGCACTCTGTATGCTGCTGACGCTGGTGCCAATGGCGGCGCTGGCGGCCCCGGCGGCGCTGGTCGAATCCGGCACCATAGGCGACAGTGCACCCTGGGACGGCAGCGCACCGTGGCGGCTCTATGATGATGGGACGCTGACAGTTGGAGCGGGGACAATTAATCGAGTAGTCGACACACCTTGGCACAATCCATGGTTTGCACACAGTGCCGATATTACCGAGATTGTCTTTACGGGTCCGATTGCTGCCGGGTCGAATCTGCGAGCCCTTTTTGCCAACTTAACAAATCTGGTCACGATAAAGGGTCTAGAGCATTTCGGGGCCAGTGCTGTGACGACTACGTCTCATATATTCACGGGGACATATTCTCTACGTGAATTTACATTAGGGGAAGGGTTTAGACTTCATGCAGATGCTGGTCTGCCTGCGCCGCCTGCCAATGAGAACTTCACAGGTTTTTGGCAGAACGTAGGCGAAGGAACAGTAGACGACCCGCAAGGCGAACATGTGCTGACCTCTGCGCAGTTGTTAGCGCTATACAATGGAGTTGACGGTATATCTGATACCTGGGTGTGGGAGCGCCATCCAGTTGTCTCAGAAGGTGACATCCTGTTCCGAGAACTGCGAGGCGCTAGCGAATGGTTCTATCAGATTGGTGCCGATACCCGTGATCCGGTTGTATATCCGGCGGATCTTGGGCATTTCGGAACATCAGGTGCTGACGCGGTTACTTTTGATGAAGAGACCAGAACGTTCACCGTAAATGTAAGCTACTTTGCAGACCGGGTCGCTGTGGACATCGCAGGATTCCTCGGCGCGGAGCGTGAAGCGTTTACCCTTATGGCAGGTGTGTCAGGCGGTACGCTCGCTGATTTCACAGATGAAGTATGGGTATACGAGACGGTTGACGCCGGTTGGGGAACGGGTCATATGCCCGCATACTTAGTAGTAAATGCCCCCGCTGCTGGTACCGACCGCGTTCTTGATTTTCTTGTAAACGGCATCCCGTTTTCTGTTGAAATTATCAGAGAGAATCCGCCGGTGGTACTGACCCTGACGAGTGTAACAGTCAATGACGCCAACCTCACCCGAGAAGTAACAGTAGGTGGCACGGAGACTGGTGCGATTGAGTTGGACTACGACGAAGCCGATCTGCCAGACGGCGTGGAAGTAGAATTGGTAGGCAGTGAGATCGTGGTAACAGGTGAGCGCCCGGCCTTTGGGGAAGCGGCGATCAATACAACGTTTGAAGTGGAAGTGACCCGTGGGGAGGAGACAGTGATCCTGACGGTGCACGTGAACCTCACACCCCTGCCATCGCTGACGCTGACGCCTGACGAAGTGGAGATCAACGACGAGTATCTCACCAGAACGGTAACAGTAGGCGGCACGGCGGAGAATGAGATTACGCTGGACTACACTGCGCCAACGGGCGTGACAGTGGCAGTGGAAGGCAATGTGATCACGGTAACAGGTATTCGTCCGGCCCATACCGGAACGGCAATTGATACAGAGTTTGACGTGACGGTAACCCGTGGAGGCGTATCAGAGACTCTGACGGTAATCGTGGACTTGACACCGTTGCCGGCACCTGTGACAGGCGTCGTAGGCGACACTGATCCCTGGGAAGACAATGGTGCACCATGGACGCTGTATGCGGACGGTACGCTGGTGGTCGGTCCGGGTACAATCCATCGAGTAGCTGACACACCTTGGCAGAGTCCGTGGGTTGCACACAGTGCCGATATTACTGAAATTGTCTTTACTGGTCCAATTACTGCTGGATCGAATTTGCGCGCTTTGTTTGCCAACTTACCAAATCTGGTTACGATAGAGGGATTAGAGTATTTTGACACCAGCGCTGTGACGATGACGGGCCATATGTTCACGGGAGCAACTTCTCTGCGCGAACTTACATTAGAAGAAGCGTTTAGACTTCATGCAGACGCTGGCCTGCCTACGCCGCCCACGAATGCGTATTTTACAGGCTATTGGCAGAACGTAGGCGAAGGAACAGTAAACAGCCCGCAAGGCGAACACGTGCTGACCTCTGCACAGTTGTTAGCGCTATACAACGGAGTTGACGGTATATCTGACACCTGGGTATGGCAACGTGCGCCCCTTACGGTGACGTATCAATCCGGTCTCGGGACAGGTAATGACCATGTAGTAACTGTCCAGTACGGCGATACGCACACCGTTTTGGCGACAGCGCCGGCCGGGTTCACGGCGCCAGCCGGGTATCGCTTCAACGGCTGGACATTAGGGGATGCAGTTGCACCTGCCACCATCGAGATAACAGGCAATGTGGTCCTGGTGGCCCGGTGGGAACCGCTTCCCACCTATACGGTGACGTTTGCGCCGGGTGTAAATGGCACTCTGCCCACGGGTACGCCGAATACAATCACAGTACCTTACGGGACGGTGTTGACGGCGGCTCAAGTGCCGACACCGATACCGAATGCGGGATGGAACTTCACCGCATGGTCATCAAACCCTGTAGACCATGTGGTGACAGGAAATATCACCTTCACGGCACAGTATGCACCGGTCATGCGCACAGTGACGTTTGCGCCGGGTGCGAATGGCACACTGGCCGGCACACTAACAATTGAAGTAGCTCACGGGACGGAGTTGACAGCGGCCCAAGTACCGACAGTGACTGCGAACACAGGATGGGAGTTCACCGAATGGTCATCAAATCCTGTGGGCCATGCGGTAGTGGCAAATATCACGTTTACGGCCCAATATGCGCAGGTCATGCGCACAGTGACATATCAGTCCGGTGCCGGGGAAGGCGCAGACCATGTAGTGGATGTCCAGTATGGCACGACGCATACCATTTTGACGGCAGCGCCAGCAGGGTTTACGGCACCTGCCGGGTATCGCTTCAACGGCTGGATGCGAGGAACTGCAGTTGCAACCGGGACTGTTGAGGTAACAGAAAATGTGGTGCTGGTAGCCCAGTGGGAAGAAATCCCGACCCACACGGTGACATATCAATCTGGTGTCGGAGAAGGCGCAGACCATGTGGTGGAAGCGCTGTATGGCACGACGCATACCATTTTGACGGCAGCGCCAGCAGGGTTCACGGCACCTGCCGGGTATCGTTTCAACGGCTGGACGCGAGAGGGCGTAGCTGCAACCGGCACCATCACGATAACAGGTGATGTGGTACTGGTGGCGGTGTGGCAGTTGATTCCGACTTACCCCGTGACTTTCGCCGCAGGACTCGGAAGCGGCACAATGGCAAATCAAATCGCGACAGAGGGTGTACCATTCGTCCTACCTGCGAGCACGTTCATAGCCCCCGAGACACCTCCGGGCCGCATATTCGTCGGTTGGTTGGTATCAGGCGGTACAGAACAAGCCGGCCAGACCTTGGCGGCAAGCGCGACCATCAACGTGACCGGGCCTGTCACCCTGACTGCCCAGTGGTCTGCCGGTGAGGTTGTGACCCATACGGTGACCTTTGCGGCAAATGGTGGCGGTGGTACAATGGCAGATATGACGGCGGCTGTCGGTACACCGTTCACACTCCCACTCAATACCTTCACAGCCCCTGCGGATCGCGTATTCGCCGGTTGGCTGGTATCAGGTGGTGCAACACAAGCTGGGCAGACTCTGGCAGAAGGCGCGACGATCAACGTGACGGGCGCTGTCACCCTGACTGCCCAATGGGGAATAGAAGCTGACGTCCTGTTCCTCTGGAACTACGCAGTCGCAGCAGACAAGGACGAAGTGTTCTACGAGAACACAGTCATATTAGGCAGAACTCTGACAGAGCCAACTCTTGGGGAGCCAGAACGTGACGGATACACCTTCGAGGGCTGGTACTTAGAGCCTGCAAATGAGAGAGCCAAAGGCTTCACCACCCCGGTGACGGAAGCCCTCCTCTGTGACGACGAAGGCCATCTGCGTCTCTACGCCCGCTGGGAAGAAGAGCCGGGGTTTGACTTCCACGCATGGTTCATGCAAGGGATTGGTGCCAATCAGTTTAACCCGCGCGGCGAGATCACCAGAGGGGACGTAGCGGCCATACTGGTTCGCACTTTCGCAGAGGGTTCTAATTTAGCGGCACCGCCGGCAATGCCATTTACGGATGTCAACGCCGCCGACCACTGGGAAGCAGCCTACATTGCTTGGGCGTATTACCATGACTTCATCCGCGGGAATGTTGACGCGGCAGGCAACCGCATATTCAGACCGCGTGAGCATGTGACGAGAGAAGAACTTGTGGCCATGGTCGTGCGAGCGGCGGAACTATCTACCGCGGGTGCCGGCACAGTCGATTTCCCGGATGCCGGTGAGATCACCGAGTGGGCGCCGCCCTACGTATACGTTGCTGTCAGGGAAGGTTGGTTGCGCGGCGACGGCGCCGGAAGGCTCAGGCCGACTGATGATATTGAAAGAGCCGAGGCAGCAGCGGTGATTGCCCGTGCGCTGGGCCGTTACGGTTCGGTCAATACAGCCAGTCTGGAAGATGTTGTAACTGATATCCGCCTCTTCCAAGATGTTGTACCGGGTGATTGGTTCTTCCACCTAGTTATCGAAGTTTCTCACAGCCACTACTTTGTGACAGAGAATGTGGGAACGGAAGCGGCACCGAGATACATGGAGCGGTGGGTCGAAATCACTTGGCCTATCAGGGTACCATAATTGTGTAAAACAGTGAACGCTGCAAAGCGCTAGTCTCATATAAAAACCACCGGGGCGACCATATGGTCTGCCCCGGTGGTTTTTATATGATTCAAAAACAAAACCTCTGCAACCATCGGTTGCAGAGGTTTCACATGGTACGCCCGGCGCGATTCGAACGCACGACCTTCAGAGTCGGAGTCTGACACTCTATCCTACTGAGCTACGGGCGCATATGGAGCCACGCAGATTAGTATAGCAAAGGTCGCAGGATTTGTAAAGGGTCTGGCACAACTTTATTGCCATCTACCGCACAATATGATAAAATGACCACGGTTGGCATTTATTAAATCAGGGAAAGAAGGGCATGGACAGATGGAACATATGCGGGAAGTGGGATTTCGCACCAAGGTATTTGGTGGATTCAATCGCAATGATGTATTAGAACATATGAAAGGCGTCTATTACGAATTATGGCTGTGCCGCGAGGAAAATGAGGCCCTGCGGGAGCGGTGTGAGGCCCTGGAGACCCAACTGCAAGCCGCCGGCCACATGTCAGAGCCGCAAGAAGAGGCAGACGTCCCGGAATCCGCCGCAACAGAGCCGACACCGACACCACAGGCGGAGTTGGAGGCGATGACAAAAGCGCAAGAACCTCTGGAGGGATCCGACTCATCGGGGCCGATGCCGCATGGGGCGTTCGATACACTGGAATCCGTGCTGGAACAGGCGGCAGAACCCCAGCCGGAGCCGGATGTAGGAGAGTTGGATCGACAGGCAGAACCAGATGCAACAGAACC
This sequence comes from Oscillospiraceae bacterium, assembly GCA_009780435.1. GTDB lineage: Bacteria > Bacillota > Clostridia > Oscillospirales > Oscillospiraceae > WRAB01. Next base: position 48,733 of record WRAB01000013.1, read on the forward strand.
GGCGCCTGATACAGAAGAGGCGGAACCACAGGCGGGGAATGACGCGCCGGAACCGGAATCAGAGCCGGAGAAAGAACAGAAACCCGCAACAGAGCCGACGCTTCACTCAAAACCCAGTGCGCCAAAGATTCAAACGAGGCCTGTAGAGGCCCGTCATCAGCGGCCCGCGCGAGTTAAGGTGCGCAAGAAGCGGTTTTAATGGCACGTTTGTCAAGAGATGAAATGATATTTCTCCTGAAAAAGCCCAAAGCCTACTTTCAAGAGGATGGAGGAATGAACTTATGCAGGAGAATAATCCTCGTTATAAGTATTTCAAATGTTCTGGTTGTCACCAAAACATCCGTGTGACGAACATCCGTGTGGCGGATGAAAATAAACTGATAAAGGTAACTTGCCCAAAATGCGGCAGGGCATCTTATGAAACATACTCGTCTTCGCAACAATCATCGCAGGAAAATCCGCCTAAAAAGAAAAGGCCTTGGGTTTGGATCATCGTCGCTATAATCGCGCTTTTTTTGGTATATGAGCATACTGACATCTTCGGTGGTGCACGAGATGATGTGCCACAGTATCAAGAGGTTCCCGCTGATGTGCCGCAGTATCAAGATACTCCTGTACTTACGCCTGAGCAGATATTTGAAGAAAACGCGGATTCGGCATTTATGATAAGAGAATATACCGGCGACGGCAGGGTTCTGCTCGGCAGTGGTTTTTTTGTTTGCTCAACAGGGGTTGCCGTGACGAACCATCATGTAATAGTGGGACTGATAAACCCTGTCGCGCTCATGCACGATGGCAGAGAATTTGAAATCATTGGGTATTATTCATACGATATTGGAAACGATTATGCCATCATTCAGGTCGATGGCGAGGGTGCTGTGTTCCAATATGTATCATTTGGTGTCCCGGACGATGTGCGGATTGAGGATGAAATCACGGTTATCAGCAGTCCGGCCGGTGTGCTGAATACACTTCTTTACGGGCAGCTTTTGGGACGACCGCAGCGCGTTGATTTCGGCTGTGCAACATCCGGTATAATTTATACCGTGTTTGACCCCTTGCAACATAGCGCAAATACTACGGGCGGCAGCAGTGGGGGGGCCGTGTTTAACGACAGTGGCGAGGTGGTAGGCGTGCATGCTGCCGGTGATCGAGCAGTTCCGGGTGTAGGGTTTGCGGTGCCGGCTTCGCGCGTCACTTTTGAGGGCGTTACGAGAGGTGAGTTTCGGCCATTGCCGCTTCGACTACCTACCGCACAGGCTGCCTTTTTCTACCATGCCTTCCCGGACGTGCCAACTTTTGGTAGTGTAGTCGATGCCGCAAGATTCTTGATTGGAATGCCGATTTTTGAAGCATTCCCGTTGATAAATGGTGGCAGGTATATGGGACATATTCATTCATATGACTACCTTTTCGCATATGAGCTTCCCTGTGAGCTGGTCGACAGTGGCTTGAACGCTTACAGTGAAGTCTTGCTTAAAAATGGTTTTATATTTCAAGGTGAAGTATTGTATTTTTACTATGGCGCTCTGCATAGTGACGGTAAATTTTTTAAATTTGTAGACGACGGTTTGAGTGAGGGTTATTCTGTTGAAGACCTAGATGAGTCATTTGATTTTGGGGCATTTCTTAGATCAATGGCGTACTTTTATAACGCAGATGAGGATGTGAGCCTGGTATTGAATTACGACCACTTCGATGATGATGGTGCTGACGTGGTCAAGGTAATGCTTGGCAGAGGCAATGTTTACGAAGATTATGAAGGCGTGGAAAATTTTATATACCCAGAAGATTTTGAAGATTTTTTAGGCGATGTATACATTGGCGGTTCTGTTAGGGAGGATGGGCTGAACGCGATTGCAATAACAGATGAATACCTTGACGGTGTCATGGGCATTGATGAAGCAATCGAAAGAATTAGACGATTGGAACGGGATGACTGGTCTTTGCTGGGTGATGTGGGACCGTTATATCATCTCATTTGGCAAATAAGTATGTCAATGGAATTTCCGTCTTGGTCGGACTCGCTATGTATCATAAGTAGCAGAAATATGCTTGCGAGAGTATTAGATGTGCCGGAACGGTAATAGAGGTATTTGATAATAATAGTTGATTTGCTTTACTGTATAACCCCTGATCAGATTTAAGGATGTACGATTAGAATTTCTAATCCGCTGTGCTTGGCGTAGTTGATGGTCTGCATAGAGCCGCCGATGGAGCCGTCGTAGACGGCGATGAGTATTACGGCGTGATCCACCATGTAGTAGTTCCGCTGTTTCATACAGCTCGGATCATAGGTCGACTGGAGGACGGTCTCATAGTCACACTGGCTCACCAGATGGAAATACCGGTTTCGATCCTGCGCGGGCCAGTATTTGGCCTGTTCTTCACAGGGGATAGCCGCTTCTAAGGTCACGTCTTCATGTTCTTCTCGAAGTTTGAGCACGGCCTCGCAGAAGAAGAAATCCGCGCCGCGGGCCATGCCGCAGATAAAATGAGTGATTCCGGCTTGATAGACGGCCTCCACCAAGTCGAATAGGCGAGTTTTGAGGGCCTCTGCACCGGGGTGGGACTCATCCTTCCCCCAGGGCAGCTTCTCTGGCCGGTGTCCGGTAAAACAGCAACTTTTATGACGAGTAGGTGTCATTTCACTACGCTCCAAGTTCTTTTGTGTTTCCCTGCCGTAGGCGGGGGAACACTGTAGAGTAATAGTGTATGTGATTTGGCCTAAAATGTCAAAACAAAAGACCGACAGCACGAGGACTACTGTGTGTCGGTCTTTCGCTTTTTGCGTTGTGTTATCTATCGGGTCAGGTTGCCGGGGACTGTGCCGCCGATTGGCCGGTTTACCCCGTCTACGTTATCTGCCACAGTTCGCCCGGGACGGTTGCCGTACATGGGACGGTCTGCGTTGATGCCGTTACCGATGAGACCATCGGTGTCCGTCACTCTGCCGTCGCCTCTGTAATGACGGGCTATGCCGTCCAAGTTCCGATTTACACCGTCATGGTGGCGGGTGGTGGTGTCGTGTCTGTGGGTGTGCGGGGCGCGGGCCACCCTGTTTTCTGTCGCAGGGGGTCTTGGCGTAACGTGCTCCACTCTCCGATAGCCGTGACAGCCGGTGATCATGCTTAAAAGCATCAGGCCGATCAAGGCGAAGCTAACTCCTTTTTTCATCTGTTATCCTCCCATTTGTGCCGTTGGCACAGTAGTAGTATGATCTGATTTGGTTGTTTCATGCCGCCGGATTGACGGTAAAAATTTCATGTTTTATACTAGATTAACTTCAAAAGCGAGATGCTTTTGAAGCGCAGGCGTTCGCCTGCTCGGCGCATAGCGCTAGTTAAATGACTATATTAAGACAGACCTGGAGCCGGGGTGTGCACCATATCTTTCAAGGCTTTATAGAGCATTTCAGCACCCTCAGCCCGGCTCAAATTCCGATTGGGCTGGAGGTAGTCACCGAGATTCCCCGCGAGCACCTGGCGCTCGGCGAGATGCCGCACGGCGTTTTTACCCCAGGCGGGAATTTCTGTGATATCTAAAAACAGGCCGGTCAAGTCGTCGTCGTGGCCGTCTGTGCCGAGGGCTCTGCTGATCATGCTGATGGCCTCAATCCGGGTGACGGGCGTATTGGGGGAAAAATAGCTGGTGACAGCGGGATTGGCGGCGGGCGCGCCCTCAATGACCCCTGCGATAGTGGCGGCGTCAAGGAAACCAATCATCCACTGGGGGATATCTGAATCCACGTAGATGGTGGAGACGGACGTGGTGGGTTCAATATCCAGGACGGCGCAGAGCCAGATCAGGAAATCACCCCGGGTGATGCCGCGATCCGGGTGGAAGAAGAAGTGGTTGTCCGCCTGCATCCCCACCAATTTGCCCAGATAGGCAAGCCGTCCGGCGGAGAAGGCCGCCCAGTGGTTTTGCATATCTTTGTACTGTAAGAAGGGCAGAGTAGTGGCCGCGTCGACAGTGATGGTCACTGTGGCCGGATGGCTGACGATACCGTCTACGGATACGGTATAGACGAAGGTCTCCGTCCCGGCGGAGGTGGCGTGATAGGTGAAGTGACCGGGTTCTGTATGGGGTGTCAAGGTGCCGTGTTGGAGGTTGCCATCCCCCATCAGGTGGAAGACATAGGTGTGCTCCGCCACGGGATTTCGTACACCCAAGATGATTTGGATGTGCTCACCCACTTGGGCGGCATAAGTGCAATCCTCCGGATGGACGCCGCTCTCAATATGGGCGTCCGCTCTGGTGTCATTGCCCATGGACACACCAAAAGCAGTGGAAACAGGCAAGAGCAGTGCCAAAGCGAATAGAAAAGATAGTATTCTCTTACTCATGGAAATTCTCCTAAAACAGTTTGACTTACCGAACATATTGGTTTAATTAACAATACTATCTTTACCTGGGAATCGGGATATGATTCCGTTAAATTGTGGAAAAATACAGCCCCGGACTGATGGGGATTAGTCCGGGACTTGGGATAGGCCGTCGGCGTATTGACAATTCTGTCGGGGCGGAGTAGAATACATTGTGATATGCGCCTGTAGCTCAGCAGGATAGAGCGACCGCCTCCTAAGCGGTAGGTCGGGGATTCGAATTCCTCCAGGCGTGCCATTGTGCAACAGCCGTGAAACCATTGGTTTCACGGCTGTTGTGCAATGGCACGATTCCGTATTTCCTACGCTTCTTTTTTCGCCCTTTTTAACACATGAAACCCATACACGGGAAGTTCATGTGTGCCCTGTTCCAAGGTGTTTCCCGTTGCGATGTCAAGCATACGCTCCGGTAAGTGAATAGATTGCGCACTTTCTGTAAAGTTCATCACAAAGATATATGCAACGCCGTCTTTTTCCCGCACTGCCACAGAGACACCTGCCTCGGCCTCTACGCCGCGGGATTCTTCTCGGTAGACGAAACTGTAGAAGGCGTTTAAGAAATCCGGCCCTGTTCTGGCGGCGATGAAATAGGAGCGGCCTCTGCCAAAGGCGTGTTCCGTTACAGCCGGGGTCTCTTGATAGAAATCGGCCTGATATGTGCCCAAGGGCATAGCACCCGCAGTTTGGATAATCTCACAGTAATCCATGGCCGCAAACTCTGAGCCGAAGGCGGCGATGGAATTTCTGTCTTTTGGATAGAGGGTGTCAGTTTCCAACACGTTTACTCCAAAAAGTTCCGATAAAGGAACGGGCCAGCCGCCCTGATAGACCAAGTCGTTCTCGTCCACTTTTCCCGTCAGATAGGTGGATACCAGGTGTCCACCATGCGCCACATAGCTACGGAGTTTCTCTATGACGGCGGCTTCCATCATATACAGCATGGGAGCGATGACCAACTGGTACCTGTCAAGGGGCTTGTCTTTCGTGATTACATCCACGGCAATGTTGTTATCCCAGAAATATTTGTAGTGCATATGGAGGGTCTCTGCGTACTGTTTGTCGGCTCTCACATACGCTTGGGCGTCGTCCAGGGCCCATTTGTTCTCCGTATCGTATAAGAGAGCCACCTTTGCCCGTGTGTTTGCGCCTTTGATCTCTTTTATATTCTCTAAGATACGCCCCAGTTCTGAGACCTCTTGAAACACGCGGTTTTCCCGGCTCTGATCATGATCGACCACCGCGCCGTGAAACTTTTCCGACGACCCGCGAGATTTGCGCCACTGGAAATACAATACGCTGTCCGATCCGTGGGCAAGGGTTGCAATAGAGGAGAGAAGGTGCATCCCCGGCCGCTTCGCCTTGTTGACGGGGTGCCAATTGACCAGGCTGGGAGTAGATTCCATGATCAAAAATGGTTTATCTTTCAGTGCGCGAAAGTAATCGTTTAAAAAAGCCAGCTTTGAGGCCAAGTGGGCCGTGGTCTCATAGTCGTTGTGCCAGTTGGGGTAGGCATCCCAGCTGACGATGTCCACAACCTCTGCAAATTTTGCATAGTCCAACCCGGCAAAGGGGTGGGGTTCCATTACCTCACCCATAAAATTAGTAGTGATCTCCACATCCGGGGTGAGTTCTCGGAAGGGCCTACACTCCTCTAAATAGAAGTCTATGGTCTGATCTGTGACGAATCGACGCCAGTCCAGGTTAAGCCCGTGGACACCGGTTTCTCCAATGGAGGAAGGGGATTCGATCTGATTCCAATCGGTGAGGGTGTGGCTCCAGAAGTCGGCCCACCAAGCCCGATTCAGACGCTCCAGGGTCTGATATTTGGACTTCAGCCAAGTGCGGAAGTTCTCTTGGCAGAGATTACAATGGCAGTCGCCCCCGTATTCGTTGGAGATGTGCCACATCAGAAGCGCCTTGTGATCCCCATAGCGCTCCGCCAGCTTCCGGTTGATGATCTGCACTTTCTCTCGGTAGATGGGGGAGGAAAAGCAGTGGTTATGCCGGGCGCCGTGGAGTTGTTTTTCCCGCCGCTCATTGACCCGCAGCACCTCGGGGTATTTTGCACTCATCCAAGCCGGGCGGGCGCCGCTGGGGGTCGCCAAGATCACATTGCCACCTATGGCCTCGATTCGGTTGATTACCGTGTCGAGCCATGCAAAATCAAAGACCCCCTCTTGGGGCTCCAGTTTTGCCCAGGCGAAGATGCCCAGGCTGAAGGTGTTGGTGTTTGCGTCTCTCATCAGGGCGATGTCTTCCGTTAGGATATCCGGGCAGTGTAGCCACTGGTCCGGGTTGTAGTCGCCGCCGTGTAGCAGCCGCCGCTCTTGTGTGTATTTACTCATATTGAGAGAGCCTCCTCATCAAAATATTACTACAATAGCCTTTAACAGGCCTCTTGCGCGATCTGTCCGCCATGACAGATTTCGCAAGAGGCCTGTTTGGGGGTATAGAACTATTTATTCTTTCACGGCGCCTGCGCCGAGAGATGTGACCAAGGTCTTTTGGGTGAGAATGAAAAAGATGATAAACGGAATGGCGATGAGGATGGCACCTGCCGCAAAGAGTGTGAAGTCATTCCTGCGCTCGGTGATAAAGTTAAATAGCCCAATGGCCAAGGTGATGTTATCCGGGCTGCGCAAAATGAGGCGTGGTAGGATAAAATCCATCCAGGGCATGGTAAAGCTGGTCAGGAGCACAAAGACAATCATGGGCTTGGCCGTCGGCATCACAATTGTGAGAAAGGTGCGAAAATGACTTGCCCCGTCGACCCGGGCTGCCTCATCTAAACTGCGGGGGATCGTGTCCAAGTAGGATTTCAGCAGCCAGATATTAAAGGGCGCATTCCCTGCCAGATAGACCAGGGTCAGACCCCACAGGTTATCCCACAGTCCAAAGCGGAGCAGGATGACGAAAATCGCAATCATCCCAATCACAGAGGGGAATACCTGGAGCACTAAAATGGCCAGCATAAAACTTTTCTTAAGGGCAAAGCGGAAGCGGGACAAGGTATAGGCCCCCAGAGCAGAGATGATCAATGTCCCCATAGACGTGACAACGGCTACCTGGAACGTGTTGCGGAACCAGATGGGGTAATTGGTGTCCGTAAACAGTTGGACAAAGTGATCCAGGGTCGCCCCGTTGGTGAAGGGAATAATGGGCAAGGTTGCAATCCCCCGGCCCGGCGTAAAGGCGGCGGTCACCACATATACCAAGGGATAGAGGACAATGAGTGAGAGCAGGGTCAGAAATATGATAACGAGAACCCCGCCTATTTTTGATCTGCCGATACTGTTTTTGTGTTCCATTACAATTCACCCTCCTTAAATGACTTCGTCCGCATAAAGTTGAAGATGGCAAAGGGTGCCAATGCAACGAATACCGTCGTCGCTAAAACAGCGGCATAATGATAGTGCTGGAAGTTAATGGTCAAGTTGAAAATCCAGCTAATCAAAATGTCCGTCCCGCCGGCGCCTGTTGCAACGGTGTCCGGCATGGCGGGATTGCCGCCTGAGAGGAAGAAGATCACACCGAAGTTGTTTATGTTATGGGTGAAAGACATAATGATGAGCGGGAGTGTCTGATAGAGTACCAAAGGCAAGGTAATACGTCTTGTCATTTGCATTTGAGAAGCGCCGTCAATTCTTGCGGCCTCCAGTACATCTTTGCTAATCGCCGTCATGGCACCAGTTGTCAGGAGCATAAAATAGGGAAATCCCGCCCACAGATTGATGGCCACCACCATAAAACGGGCAAGCCAGAGATCTGTCAGCCACGGGATGCCCTGGGTGATAAGTCCCAATTCAATCAGCGTTCGGTTGACGACACCGAAGGCACCGTTGAGCATATTTTGCCACACCAGGAAAGAGACGATAGCGGGAATGGCATAGGGCAAGATTAAGATAGGCCGGAATATCTTCCCAATTTTAAAGTTTGCATTTTTCAAAATAACCGCCAGAATAAAGCCGCCCGCATAGCAGGTCAAGGTGGCCAGACTCGCCCAAGCCAAGGTCCAGAGAACCACACGGCCAAGGGCACCCGTCCATGCGGCATCGCCGCCAAAGATGGCACGGAAGTTGTCAAACCCGACCCAATCTACCGTGTTGCCGGGGGGGATGTTGTGAGGCATGGAATAGTTTGTAAAGGCGACGCTTGCGGAAAATATCAAGGGAACCAGAATAAAAAACAAAATGAGCACAGTGGCAGGCAAAAGAGAAATAACGGGAAACGCCCCTGTCCCCATCTGCTCCAATACCCCTCTTTTGGCGGGCATGAGGCCCGTGGTCTCGTATTGTCTGTGGAGCTTGAGAGCACTCTTTACCGAGAGAACATAGGCCCCAATAAACAGGCCCAAAAAGGCCAAAGTTAAGACCCCGTCCATGAGCATGAACATGGAGTTGTCGCGCTCTAGTATGTGCAAATCCGGTTGGGGGAATCCCAAGGTGACGATGCCGATCAAATTATTGACGATGGTGGGCAAAAACAGAAGAAATATAACTTGACAGAGGGCGTACATCGCCCCCCTTATGTATTGCTTAAATATAACAATGTGTCCAAGGCCCATAAACAACAGTGAAAAGAGCAAAGTTACCCTTCTGCTCCCCCGAAAGGGGGCAGAAGGGTAACCGTTGGGGCCCAGGGATTTTACATCTTTAGTTGCTGTTTTCATAAAAACACACTCTCCCTTGGCCGAACATATTCAATTAACCACCAACAATTGCTGTGTTGGCTGTGTCCATGGTCTCTTGGATGTCTGCACCATCCCATACGGCGGAGAATGCGTCACCCATAACATCCCAGAATCTACCCATGGCAGGGATTGAGGGCATGGGATAGGAGAAAGCAAGTTGCTCTAAGATACCGTTGGCCCACTCGCCGAATTCGCCGCCCAGTTCCATGGCGATGGTGGGAAGTGCGCCGGTGATCTCGTAGCGAAGAGCCTGCATTTCTGGGCTGATAACAAAGCGGCCAAAGAGTTCAGCGGCTTCTTTGTTCAAGCTGTAGTTGGAGAGGTACATGGTTCTCGTGCCGCTAAAGCTCATTGCGGGGGTGTTGTTGCCGGGCAGACTGGGCAGTGTGGTCACGCCGAAGTCTAAGCCTTCGTCCCTAAAACGCATGATATTCCAGGGGCCGGTGATGTGCATGGCCGCTTGACCTGCTACGAAGATGTCATCCACGGTGCCGTCGTCCAGATCGCCTGCGGCGACGGGCAGAATCTCACGTAGACTTTGGAAGAACTCCAGGCCCGCAATGGACTCTGGGCTGTTGAGACGGCTGTCAGTGGCATCGGTGCCGTCCGGGCCGAAGAGCATGTTGTTTTCACTGGATGTGAAGAGGATGGAATAGTAGGAGTTGCCGGTGGCCATGACGAAACCGTATTGACCGGGATTTTCTGCATTGAAGTCACGTGCAAACTCGACAACGCCTTCCCAGGTGGTTGGCGGGGTATCGACCAATGCGCGGTTATAGAACAGGCCATAGGTCTCAGCGGAGATGGGGAAACCATATACTTGATCGTTAAAGGTGACAGCCATGAGGGAGCCGGCCAAAATGTTGCTCAGATACGAGGCGTCAAGGGGCGCAACGTGTTGTCCGTAGACCAAGTCACCCATTCTATCGTGGCCCGCCACGAAGAGGTCGGGACCAACGCCGCCGGGGCCGTCCAGTGCGATCTGTGTCGCAGCGTCGCCGAGTTCTACGTTGACGAACTCAACCGTGATGTGGGGATGAATTGCGTTGAATGCGGCGCCGGCCTGTCTGATGAACTCATCGGGGCCGTCTAAGCTTTCCCAAACGACCAGGGTAATCTCTTCGGCGTCGGGATCAACCTCTACGGGTGCAGGAGCAGGTGTTGCGGTGTCGGTGGGATCCGGCGCGGGTGGTGCCGGTGCCGGCGTGTCATTGGTGCAGGCTGCAAAGCCGGCAATCAGTGCAAGAACCAAAACGAGTGCAAGAATCTTTTTCATTTTTGTGCCTCCATACTTATAATGTGTTTCTATTCGTATAATATTGTCAACATTTTAACACAAATAGGTTTAATTACTATAGCATGTGCCGATTATATTGTCAATTGCAAAAGGGGTGTAATTTGCAGGGTTGGCGCATGAAAACGTTTTCATGATTCTGGAGCGATTCATGGGTCCGCCGTGCCTATAATGGACCAGCCCCTGCTTTGCTTCTCAACTCAACCGAGACTGAAACGCATTGTACCCAAAGGTCTTGACGATCCGACACTGTCCGCCCGCCTCCTCAATGGCGATGGCCGGGAGGGGCATTCCGTTGAAGGTATTGTTTTTGACCATGGTGTAGATGGCCATGTCCTCAAATGCCAGCCGATCCCCGATTTGGAGCGACTTTTTGAACGAGTAGTCGCCGATGATATCCCCTGCCAGACAGGTCATGCCCGCCAGACGATAGGTGTGGGGATATTCTCCCGGATTGCCGCTGTCTTGGAGGGGCGGGCGATAGGGCATCTCCAGCACGTCTGGCATATGACAGGCGGCGGAGGCGTCTAAGATGGCGATTTGCATCCCGTTTTCCACAATGTCCAGCACAGAGGTCACCAGCACCCCGGCGTCTAAGGCGATGGCCTCCCCCGGTTCCAGATAGACCTGGACGCCATAGGCGTCCTGCACCCGGCGGATGCAGGATTCCAACGCCGGGATATCATAGCCGGGGCGGGTGATGTGGTGGCCGCCGCCGAAGTTGAGCCACTGCATCTGGGAGAGCCACGGGCCGAATCCGCCTTCCAGGGCCGCCACGGTCTCCACCAGAGGGGCGGCGTCCTGCTGACAGAGGGTGTGGAAGTGGAATCCGTCAATTAAGGGCAGACAGTCCGGGTCAAACTGACCCCGTGTCACCCCCAGGCGGGAGCCGGGGGCGCAGGGGTCATAGATGGCAGGCCCCGTCTGGGTGGAGTGCTGGGGGTTGATCCGCAGCCCCACGCTGATCCCCGTCGCTTTCGCCGCCGGGCCGTATTGGCGCAGTTGGTGCATGGAGTTGAAGATGATCTTATCGGCGTAGTCGAAAATTTCCGGGAAATCATCGGGCCGAAAGGCGGCGGAGAACACATGGCTCTCGCCGGGGAAGTGTTCTCGGCTGAGCCGTGCCTCATACAGGCCGCTGGAGGCGGCGCCGGAGAGATATTGGCCGATCAACGGATACAGGGCGTAGAGGGAGAAGGCCTTTTGGGCCAGCAGAATCTCACAGCCTGTCCGATCCATAATGCCCCGCAGGATGCGGCAATTCTCTTCAATTTTCGCCTCGTTGATGACGTAGCAGGGGGTGGGTAGGGTTCGGCGTGTCATATTAGTCCACCAGTTTCGGGTTTTCGTCAATCTGCCAGGGGAGGCCCCATTTGTTGAGGGCGTCCATGAAGGGATCCGGGTCGAATTCCTCTACGTTGAATACGCCGGGACGTCGCCAAAGGCCCTGCATCACCAGCATGGTGCCGATCATAGCGGGGACGCCGGTGGTGTAGGAGACGGCCTGACTGCCCACCTCCCGATAGCATTCCTCGTGGTCGCAGACGTTGTAGATATAGAGAGATTTCGCCTCGCCGTCTTTGATCCCCTGGAAGATACAGCCGATATTCGTCTTGCCCTTCGTCCGGGGGCCAAGAGAGGCGGGGTCGGGGAGAACGGCCTTGAGAAATTGGAGCGGGATAATCTCCTTGCCCTCGAATTGGATGGGCTCAATACTGGTCATGCCCACATTTTCCAGGCATTGGAGATGCCGCAGATAGCTCTCGCCGAAGGTCATAAAGAACCGAATCCGCTTGAGGCCGGGGATATTCTGGGCCAGGCTCTCCAGCTCCTCGTGGTAGAGGAGATACATATCTTTTTCCCCCACCTGATCGAAGTTGTAGACCCGCTTGATCTCCATGGGTTCCGTCTCGATCCATTGGCCGTTTTCCCAGTACCGGCCTCGGGCGGAGACCTCCCGGATATTGATCTCCGGGTTGAAATTCGTAGCAAAGGGATAGCCGTGGTCACCGCCGTTACAGTCCAGGATGTCGATATAATGGATTTCGTCAAAATAATGCTTCAGCGCATAGGCGGAGAAGACCCCCGTGACGCCGGGATCAAACCCGGAACCCAAGAGCGCCGTAATCCCGGCCTGCTCGTAGCGGTCTCTGTAGGCCCACTGCCAACTGTATTCAAATTTTGCCGTATCCTCCGGCTCATAGTTGGCCGTGTCCACGTAGTGGACTTTCGTGGCCAGACAGGCGTCCATAATGGGGAGATCGTGATACGGCAACGCCAGATTGAGCACCACGTCAGGCCGCTCCTGTTCGATTAAGGCGATGAGGGCCGGGACGTCGGTTGCGTCCACTTGTGCCGTGGTGATTTTTGCCGAGGTCTTGCCCTCCACCTGGGCTTTTAGGGCATCGCACTTGTCTCTGTTGCGGCTGGCGATGCAGATTTCGCTGAACACGTCGCTATTTTGCGCACACTTGTGGACGGCTACTCCCGCCACACCGCCTGCGCCGATGATTAGAACTTTTCCCATGATCGTACCTCCTGAAACTATGTTTTTGTGCTTTCCCCGCCGCAGGCGGGGGAAACACGCTGAATTTCACGTGTTATCTTGTAGGGGCGGCAATCAACATCTCCCGCACCATTTTACAGGCCACGGCGGTGGATGCGCCGGATTGATCCAGATTGGGGGCCAGCTCCGTGAGATCACAGGCCACCACGTTTGCCTGTTGGCAGACGGCCAGAGTTGCGTCTAACAACTCCTTGAAACTGACGCCCCCCGCCTCCGGGGTGCCGGTGCCGGGGAAATAGGCCGGGTCTAAGACATCCAGATCAATGGTCAGATAGACGGGCTTGTCCCCTAGATGATCCAGCACTTGCCCCAGACCCGTAAAATCAAACAGTTGGGTCTGCACGTGATCCCGACCCCAGGCAAATTCGCCCTGATCCCCGGAGCGGATGCCGAACTGGAAGATGCGGCCATCCCCTAAGATATTCCAACAGCGGCGGATCACCGAGGCGTGGCTGAGGGATACGCCCAGGTATTCATCCCGCAGATCGGCGTGGGCGTCGAAGTGGATCATGTGGAGATCGGGATATCGTTCCGCTACCGCCCGGACAGCGCCCAGGGTGACCAGATGCTCGCCGCCTAAGAGAAAGGGCCGCTTGCCGTCTTGCAAGATCATCGCCGCTCGCTCTTGGATGGCTTCCAGCGCATGTTCCGGTGCGCCGAAAGGGAGTTCCAAATCCCCGCTGTCGAAGATTTGATACGCCGTCAGGTCTTTCTGCTGATAGGGGCTGTAGGTCTCCAGGCCGTAGGATTCGGATCGGACGGCACGGCTGCCGAATCGGGCGCCGGGGCGGAAACTGGTGGTGGAGTCAAAGGGTGCGCCGAAGAGGACGGTAGTCGCATCGGCGTAGGCCCCATCACAGCCCAGAAAGGTCTCTATGTTTTTATTCAACATCTCGCAACAACTCCTCCACATAGGCCGGGAGCAGGAACGCCCCCACGTGTAATCGGGTGGTGTAGTAGCCGGTTTTCAGCCCCAGCATGTTCCAAGCCACGTCATTGAGATCGCGTGTCGGATGATATTTCTTCGACGCAAACCCAAAGAGCCAGTGGCCCGACGGATAGGTGGGGATGTGGGCCTGATAGACCCGGCTGATAGGGAAGCTCTCTACAATCCGCTTGTGGGCTCTCTGCATGGCGTCGGCGTCCTGTTCATAAAACGGGCTCTCGTGTTGGTTGACCATGATGCCGTCTTCTTTCAGGGCCTTGAAGCAGCTGCCATAGAACTCCCGCGTAAAGAGTCCCTCACCGGGGCCGAAGGGATCCGTGGAATCCACGATAATGAGATCATACTGATTCTCACGCGTCCGCACATGGCGTAGCCCGTCGGCGAAGTGGATCTTGACCCGTGGGTCGTCTAATCGGCAGGCGGTCTTGGGCAGGTACTCCCGGGAGACCTCAATGACCAGGGGGTCGATCTCCACCAGATCAATGTGCTCCACGGTGCTATAGCGGGTCAATTCTCGGATGACACCGCCGTCCCCCGCTCCAATGACCAGGATGTTTTTTGGATCGGGGTGGACAGCCATAGGGACATGGGTGATCATCTCGTGGTAGATGAACTCGTCCCGCTCCGTGAGCATCATGTAGCCGTCTAGGCTTAAAAATCTGCCGAATTCTTTGGACTCGAACACGTCAATGCGCTGGTATTCGCTCTGGGCGCTGTAGAGCTGGCGGTCTACCCGGATGGAGAATTTGACGTGCTTCGTATGGGCCTCGGAGAACCAGAATTCCATGATGGGGCTCCTTTCGTTGTTGTGGGGGGATTGTGATTGTAATAAAGGCTCCTTTTCCAACTGACGTCCCAAGAGCGGAGCGATTGGATTGGCGGAAGGGGTGCCTCTGGTGCAAAGGAGCTGTCGGCGAAGCCGACTGAGGATTGCCCTAGGCCTGCGGCGCAGGGAAGCTCCCTCCGGCACTTCGTGCCACCTCTCTCGAAACGAGAGAGGCTTTTGGGCGGTAGGCCCCTTGCCATTTGGGCTCCTCGTTTTGAGGGGGCTGTCAGGCGTAGCCTGACTGGGGGAGAGGCAGAGGATTGTTTTTCTACTGCCGCCTGGGATTGTCTGAACGACCTAGGAGATAATCGGTGCTGACATCAAAAAAATCAGCAAGTTTAATCAATGTTTCATTATTTGGGTTGCGTTCTGCCTCATAGCGCTGATAGCTTCTTTCAGTTATCCCCAATATCTCTGCCATTTGGCGCTGTGTCATTTTTCTTGCCTTGCGCAACGCTTTCACTCTATCTGAAAAAAGGACATAGTAACCACCTTAAATGCAGTCGTGTATAATGCGATCAGAAACACGACACATGTTGTCATGTGCACATGCGTAAATAATACCAAATCACACCTAGAAAAGTCAAGGAGGAAAAACATGCGGGAGTGGCCAAGCGCGTTAATTAAGGCTAATCAAGAAACAGGCAAGCGATTTTATTCAACGCTTGCCTGTTTTAGTTTACAAATTTCACAAATTGCGTAACGCTTACTTGCCCTCCCACAAAAGCGCATCGACATGCGCCCCAGCCAACTGATACACACCATCAAAATCCACATGGGGATTATAAAGCCTCTCCAACTCGTCGTGGATGGCCTTGGCCTCCGCCAGGGTGCTGACAGATTCGTCAATGAGAATCCCGAAAATCTTCTTTAGGAACCGGAGTTTCGCCTTATAGCCCCGGAGCCGTTCGCCGTCTGCCATGGCGTCAAGCCGGATATGGCGATAGGCGGGACCGTCGTATTGGGCTAGGTAGTCCGACGAGATAAACGCCAGGGACAGATCGGGGATGAAGAGGTGCTCCACCCGATCTGGATTGAGAGGGGAGGGGCAGAGGATACAATCCAAGCCCGCGACCACGGCGGCCTCTGATAGATCAGTTATCATGTGGTGGGCGAGGCCCAAGGTGTTGTCCAAATGATATACCCGTGTGGCTAAAGTTGCCACGGTATCAAAGCGGCTGACGTAGCCCTGATAGGTGAGGGCCGAGAGAAACCGGCGGGTGATAACCCCGACTCCGCCTCGTTTTTTGCCGATCTCTCGGGAGATGATGCCCTTTGTCCGCTTTTTGACTGCGATGATTACGTCGTCGTCTACGATATAGTCGGGTACTTCCCGGATGACCCCGTGGGCGGCGGCGATGCAGTCATAAGCTCTGGCATAGAGGGCCTTGTAGGCTCTGTACTTTTCCATGACCTCCATTTTTTTTGGTTTTAGGGCATCTACGTCATAGAATGTACCCAGATTCAAATATTGCTCCATGACAGCGGGATAGAGGGGCTCGATGATATGGGGGGCCGTTCCGTCCACATAGGCGGTTTTTAAGGCGGGGATGTAAATTGCGTCTAAGGAATCGGGATCGGCGGTACAGTGGATGTACTCCACATCCAGTCTGGCCTGCGCCATCCCCTGGGCGATCTGTGCCATGAAACTGGACTTGCCGCAGCCGGGGCCGCCCTTGATGATGTAGAGGGTGTCGTCTGTATATGGATCAATCAGCGCGGCATACAGTGAGGTAAAGCCAGCTGGTGCATTTGCGCCGAGAAAAAAATGCGTCTCCTTCTGCATAAGTAGTAACCCTTTCGCTGGAATTTTTGGATTCGGATACTATAGGGTATGCAGGAGGAGACGGTTTTGTTTATTTAGAGGGTTGGCAAAGCGGTTGAAAACGTTTCTGGACTCAGGGCGTTATGCTAAAGCAATTGCTGGCCGTTGATGGTCAAGGCAAACCGTAGGCCCAGCATCTCCGCTGCCTTCCGGCAGAGAGACATGCGGACTAGGAAAATCTCAAAGTAGTCCATCACGGCGCACTGGTTGGTGTCGATGGTCAATTTCAAATTCATGACTGTGTTATTTTCGCAGATATCAAGGCCGGACTCCTTGACGGCGTAGTTGACCCGATCATGGATATCAAAGGTGGCGTGATCTCGGTTGCGCACCCGGCTCATGCGGACATCGCTCTTATCGGCTAAGATCACCGCGGCGCAGGTGGGATTTACAGGGGTGGCGGTACCCTCGTCGTGGTTGCCGATGGCGGTGATGATGGTGGCCAGCTCTTCTGGATCGGCACCCATCTCCTCTAAAAGACGAAAGGCCAAAAGCGCCCCGGTTTGGGCGTGGGCCGCCCGGTTGACCACGTTGCCGATATCGTGGAGATACCCCGCGATCTGGGCGAGTTCCGCCTCTCGCGGGGAATAGCCCAGGGTCAGCATGATATTCTTGGAATCTTCGGCGACTTTTGTCACGTGGCCCAAGCCGTGGTCTGTAAAACCCAAGGCCCCCAGGGTCTCGTCGGCCTTTTGGATATAGGTACGTATTTTTTCACTGTTTTGTACGTCAATAAAGCGAATCAAGCGAGCACCTCCCGTATGATTTGATCTACTTAGCAGTATAGCCCGATTTCCGGCCACCGTCAATGTTTAGAGTTGCGCTTTTTCAGTTGCTTGACTATATTTTCACATTACACATGCTTTTTGTGTATTTTTGATATATTGAGAGTAAGCTTTTGATCCAAGTTGCCGAAAATCGAATTCCGGCTTGACTTTTCCAAGTGGAAATGGTAGCATAAAAGACAGAAAATGTGGAACCGGTACCACAAAATGTGGAACCGATCCCATACGGTATGCCTTGGAGCGATAGATACGAGGAGAGATCAAGTGTGACGACCATCCGTGAAGTTGCAGATATTGCAGGCGTTTCCAAATCTACGGTATCCCGTGTGCTCAACAACAGCGGGTACGTGAGTCCCGAGGCGAGAAAAAAAGTGGAGCAAGTCGTGCGAGAGACGGGATACTCTCCCTCGGCGGCGGCGGTGAGCCTCTCCAAACGAGAGACCAATACCATCGGAGTGGTCATCCCCGAAATTGACAACAACTTCTTTGGGGAAGTGCTCCGCGGGGTCTCTGAAATTTGTGACCAACTGGATTTATCTCTCATCTGTTGTGATACAGGCAACAATATTCTCAAGGAAGATCGCGCGTTGCGGTCCCTGGGGCAACAGCGGGTCCGAGGCCTGATTTTCACACCGGCGACAGAGCGGGATGATACAGAAGAGCGAGAGCGGCTGGAGACATATCTCGGCAACTTGGACGTACCCATTGTCCTCTTAGACCGCCATTTGGATCAGAGCAGGTGGGGCGGGGTGTACTATGAAAATACGGAAAGCGGCTACTTGGCCACAAGAGAGTTGATTCGGGCCGGCAATCAAACCGTAGGGATCATCACCGGAGACCTAAAACTGAGAATCGCCAGAGAGCGATTCCAAGGATTTCTACAGGCCATGACCGAGGCCGGTCTCCCGGTAGAGGAACGCTATGTGCTAAAGGGCGATTTCAGCACGGAGACCGCCTACGCCCTCACCAGAGAGATGTTTCTATCGGGGCAATGGCCGGAGGGTATGGTAACCTGCAACAACCGCACCAACCTGGGATTTTTAAAAGCGGTGCGAGAGATGAAAAAGCGAATCGGACGAGACATCGCCGTAGTCGGTATCGACCATGTGGACGTGTTGGATATTCTGGACTACAACTTTAGTTGCGTCACCCGGGACTCCTATGAAATGGGTCGTGTTGCTATGCGGCTTTTGAATGAACTGGTGGAAAACAAACGTTTCGGACAGACCGTTCAGACGATCCCCTGTGTGTTAAGCCTAAAAGGCTCAGAACGCCGAACATTGGAAGATGCGTAGTTGTCATACGGGGCCTTGAATGCCCTTTAGCCCTTGCCCTTCACCGATACGGGTGAGTCTTTGCCCGTATCGGAAGCGAACGACGGGATAGAGAAATGCAGCTTTTGCCCGCCCTCTGGGCGGAAGCGAAATGCAACTATCCCGGCAGTGAGCCGGTCGCACGTGCCGTCGGGCACTTTTGAAATATAGCGACAGTCGAGTATGTACGCAATCCATAATCAATGAAAGAGAGGTCTGAATCAATGAAAAAGTTCTTAGCATTCCTACTGGCACTGCTTCTGGTCTTTACGCTGGCCGCTTGCGGCAACGGAACGCCGGAACCGGAGGCTCCGGCAGTCGCCACACCGACACCCGCACCCCAGGAGACACCCGCAGAAGAGCCGGGTGACGACACGCCGGAAGGCCCCTTCAATATCCCCGTAATCATTAAGGCGACGGACTCCGACTACTGGCAAATTCTCGCATCCGGTGCGTTGGCATTTGCCGCCGAGAACGCCGATCTGGTCAACGTGACCATTTTGGGTCCGCCGAGTGAAATTGACATCGACCAGCAGGTGACGATTCTGGAGAACGCCATCGCCACCGGCCCCGACGCCATTGTCATCGCGTCCACCAGCAGTGTGGCGACTGTACCCGCCATTGAGCAGGCCATGAATATGGGCATTCCCGTTATCACCCTGGACAACCGGGTAGAGACCGATAACTTCACAAGCTTTTTGGCCACCGACCACGGGCTGGCATCCGGCCTCGCGGCGGAGAGAATGTATGAGACTTGGCAGGCTGAAGGCATTGACCCGTCCGGGCAAAGCGTTATGGTCATCAGCTCCGTTGCAGGTACGGCTGTAAATACTGCACGGACCAATGGATTCATCAACCGCATGAGAGAACTCGTCCCCGATATCAACGTGCTGGAGACCCAATACGCCGATAACGACATCGCGAGAGCCATGGACATCGCCCTCGGTTCGATCTCTGCCAACGCCGACCTGATCGGTATTTTTGGCGACAACAACCACATGGGCGTCGGCATTGCATTGGCAATTGAAGAGATGAACCGCCCTGACATCGTCACGTTCGCTTTCGATGCCAATATTGAGCAGGTGAATGCCATCCGCGCCGGCTGGTTAAACGGGATCGTTGTGCAAGACCCCTTTGGCATGGGCTTTAACGGCGTAGACTTTGCTGTGCGGACCATTCTGGGTGAGACGGTCACTTGGGAGGTCGTTGTACCCACAACCCTCGTCACCACCGCAAACATTGACGACGCTGACATTCAAGAGATGCTGTCCTACCATCTGCCCAGCTAGAAGTAGTTATCAAAAGGTTTGCCGTCAGGGTTTACCAGACCCTGACGGCTTTTAAAAAGGACGTGCGCTGTGTCTAATATTGCTGAGATGAAAGGCATTACAAAACACTTTCCCGGTGTACGCGCCCTGCACAATGTGGATCTTGAAGTGCGTGCAGGCGAAGTCCACGCCCTGGTGGGCGAAAATGGCGCGGGGAAGTCTACGATGATTAAAATATTGATGGGTGTGCACCAAAAGACGGAAGGCGAAATCTTTTTTGACGGCGCACCTGTCGATATCAAAAATCCGCTGCACGCCCAAAGCCTGGGACTTGGTGCGGTATATCAGGACGTAAACCTGGCGTTGCACCTCTCTGTCGCGGAAAACTTGTTTATGGGGCAATTGCCCAAAAATAAATTCGGCATTGTAAATCACGCAGAGATGTACCGCGAAACCACGCGCATCATGGAGTCAATTAACGTGAACGTCAATCCCAGGGCCATTGTGAACACGCTGAGCGTCGCCCTGCAGGAGATGGTCTGTATCGGAAAAATTCTGCGCCAAAACGCGAAACTCGTCATCTTTGACGAACCCACCGCTCTGCTTACCACGGAGGAGACGGAACAACTCTTCCAAATTATCCATATGCTCAAAGAGCAAGGTGTGGGGGTTTTATACATCTCCCACCGCATGGAAGAAATATTTCGGATATGTGATCGCACAACCATCTTAAAAGACGGTGAAAAAGTGGCGACAGTGAATACTGCTGACGTGACGGAGGACGATGTCATATCCATGATGGTTGGGCGCAGTGTGCAGGATATGTACGGCATAGAACATGTGCCGCCGGGGGAGGAGGTCCTCTCCGTAAAAGGACTCTCTCGCAAGAACGAGTTTCAAGACATCAACTTCGAGATACAGAGAGGCGAAATATTCGGTATGTTCGGCCTAGTTGGCAGCGGACGCACGGAGATTGTACACAGTATCTTCGGCGCGAGCAAACCTGATAGGGGTACCGTTACATACAAAGGCGCCGCTGCCGGATACAAAAACCCGCGCCGCGCCATCAAAGCGGGGCTGGCGCTTTTGCCGGAAGATCGCAAAGGCCAGGGCTTGGCTCTGGGATTGACGGTGACCGACAACACCAATATGGCTTCAATGGGGCAGATCGCCACTCTCGGCGTACTTGACAACCGCAAAGGCACACAGATTGCCGCCTCCTTTGTCGAAAAGCTCAGCACCAAGACGCCCAGCGTCTATCAGCTTGTCAAAAACCTCTCGGGCGGCAACCAGCAAAAAGTTGTCATCAGTAAATGGTTGGCCGCAGACAGTGAGTTCTTCATTTTCGATGAGCCCACTGTCGGCGTAGATGTGGGCGCAAAGGTTGAAATCTACAAAATTTTTGAAAACCTTGTTAAGGAGGGCAAGACAATTCTCATCATCTCCTCGTATCTGCCGGAGATTATGGGGCTTGCCGAACGAATGCTGGTGATGTATGAGGGAAAGCAAATGGGCATTCTGACCAAAGATCAGTTTGATGAGGAGCGAATCTTGCGGTTGGCTTCGGGGATACAAGAACAAGAAAGGAGTGATTCTCCATCATGAATAATGCTGCACCTACAAGAGGCCGCATGAGGTTGTATATTGGCAGCGGCAAGACGGAACTGTTCCTTCTGCTTGTTCTCGGTCTGCTTTTTTTGACCTTTGGCTATTTTTCAGATGTCTTTTTCACAGTGTTCAATTTAATGAACCTGTTGCGTCAGACCGCCATCTACGGCATTGTGGCCATCGGCATGGTATTTGTCATCATTTCCTCTGGCATCGATCTCTCTGTCGGTTCTGTCGTCGGATTTTCGGGTATGATTACCGCCATGGCCCTTGTGGCGGGGTTGCCCTTCTTTGTGGCGATTCTATTGGCGATTGTACTGTCGGCGGGGATTGGACTCATAAACGGCATCCTGGTGTATGATGGTAAGGTTCCGCCGTTTATTGCGACTCTGGGCGCTATGGCGGTGGTACGCGCCGTTATCATGCTCGTCACCAATGCCAGAATGATATCGGGTCTGCCCAGGGCGTTCATCGATATATCCCAAGCCACCCTGTTCGGCGTGCCCCTACTGGCCGTCGCGTGGATTGTGCTCACCATCATTGCCTATTTCGTCATTCGGAAGACAGT
Organism: Oscillospiraceae bacterium; assembly: GCA_009780435.1. GTDB lineage: Bacteria > Bacillota > Clostridia > Oscillospirales > Oscillospiraceae > WRAB01. Next base: position 70,810 of record WRAB01000013.1, read on the forward strand.
GTTCGGGCGGAGTGTCTTCGCATACGGCAGTAACAAAGAGGCTGCCCGCCTCTCCGGGATCAACGTCCGCAGAACGATTTACGGCGTATATATATACTCAGCCGTCATGTGTGCCATTGCGGGCATACTGTTGACTTCACGCCTCTCCAGTGCGACGCCCACTGCCGGCAGCGGCTATGAGTTGGACGCCATCGCGGCGGCAGTTGTCGGCGGGGCAAGCCTGAGCGGCGGTGAGGGATCCATTCTGGGTGCGTTTTTGGGCGCGATTATCATGTCCACATTGCGCCAGGGCGGAACGCTACTCGGACTCAATGCTTTTGTCATGGAAATTATTATTGGCGCGCTGATTGTTGTGGCGGTATTGCTCGATCAGTTGCGTAGGAAACAAGGTGGGACGAAATAAATGATCTATAAACAAGTATCGAAAATCAAAGAACCCATCAGCGCCATCGGCATTGGGTGCTGGAACTTCGGCGGCGACTGGGATTCCTCTGACGAGAAACAATCAATCGACATCGTCCACGCCGCAATCGACGCGGGGGTCAACTTATTCGATGTGGCGCCTGTATACGGATTCGGCGTTAGTGAAACCGTCCTGGGCAAGGCGCTGAGAGGGAAGCGCGATAAAGTGCTGATCGCCTCCAAGGCGGGCATTGTGTGGAATGACAAGCGGGAGACAAGGTTCGATCTGACCAAAGCCAACATTCTCCGGGAGATCGACGAAAGTCTCCGGCGTCTCGATACAGACTACATTGATATTTATCAAATGCATTGGCCGGATCCGTCCACGCCGCTTTCAGAGACCGCCGAGGCGCTCAATGAAATCCGCAAGGCCGGAAAAATCCGTTATGTGGGACTATCTAATTTTTGCCAATCAGATGTGGAGAAGATGATGGAAATGACGGGCGTGGAGAGCCAGCAAGGGCTCTACAACATGTTAGAGCGCAACCCCGAGAACTATCACGGCATCTCTTTGGCATATCGCAGTGAGGACGAGGTGTTGCCCGCTGTTGCAAAGTGGGGCCAGGCATACTTGGCCTACAGTCCGCTATTCCAGGGGCTTTTGGCGGGCAAGTTTTTGGACGGCATAGACTTCAGCAAGCGCGACATCCGCAACAGCAATCCCAAATTTGCAAGCGGCAACTTCGAGCGCTATGTAGAGGCCGCCCGGAAGATCCATCAGGTAGCCGTGGAACTTGACAGGCCCATGCAGCAACTGTCGCTAAATTGGCTGCGCCAAAAACCCGCTGTCACATGCATCATAGCCGGCGTGAGCAGCCCGGAGCAACTCGACACCAATGTAGGGGCTTGCGATTGGGACATTGACAACGAGGCCATGGGCCGTTTAGACGAAATCGTCGCACCCTTTCTCAAGGATTAGAAAGTGCACTAGTAAGTAAAGATCGAAAAGGCTCGTACAGCAGTACGGGCTTTTTATTTTGCCTATGTAAGGCGATAGAGAATATGATTATGATTAATTTAAGGGAATATTCGACACATTTCGTAAAATATTCCCATGTTTTTTGGGCTTCCCTATTGACTTTTCGCGCAATGTATTACATAATATAACTAATTATCATTTTTTTTGTTAATTTTTTGCTAGTAAAGGACTGGTAATCGGCACCTAAACAGTATCCGAAGATATTTTTAAAGGAGTGTGCGTTATGTTTACCTCTCGAATCAGAAAGTCAATTGCGATTCTGCTTGCCATTGCGATGTGTTTGTCGCTCATGTCCTTCCTACCCGCCCATATTGCGGGTGAGATCCGCAGCGCCATAGATCAGGACAATACGAGAGTATTCGACGAGCCCGGAGCCCCGTGGGATTTGAGCAATTTCGTCCGGGACGTCGCAATATTTGATGCAAGCAGCACCCCACCGGTACGCGTAAATCTCGAGGATGGATTGTCGGTTGGAAGTACATATAAATTCGAGATCAACTTTGCGGAGACGGCGGCGGCGCAGCTTGCGTACAACCGTGATGGTGTGCTGGTATACCACCTCCCAAGCCAACTCCGCATTCCAAGTGCGGTTCCGGCGACCCCAATTACCCACCCTGATACAGACGTCGATATTGGTTGGTATGAGATTGATCCCACCGGCCGCATCACGGTGTGGTTTGATGACATTCAGGTGGAGCGCGCCCCGTCGCAGAATACCGGGGTTCCGGCAGCATCCAATAGCACCCCAGTAGTGGAAGAGTACGCCACGCCGCAGACAGATACGATCCTGCCACAGGAGGACAATGTCCTGACCGTGACAGAGGATGACGTGACAGTTGCGGCAGAAAGTGCGCAAACGCAGACCAATGCGCTTTTGATAGCGGAAGATAGCCCCCCGACGCAAGTTGACAATGTTCCAGCAGCAGAGGAAAATCGCGCTCCGGCAATTGTGGAGGAGATCAATTTTATTGATTTTCATGATATCGTAAACTTCACCCTTGAAATTTTCGCCGAGCTTACGCAAGACGTGGGCGGCGGTTTGGATTTCGGCAATGGTGTTGTTCTGCATATGAACGCACCGGGGATTATCCCGTTTGCCGGTGACTACAGCTGGGATTTGGCGGATTTTGTTACAACCGTTCTCATCTATGATATAAGCGTAGATCCTCCTACGCTGGTAACCGACACCACCCCAACATATATCGGCAATACATATAAATTTGTAATCACTTTTGCAGAACGAGCAGATTTACAACTGGAGTATAACGGAGACGGCAGGCTTGTTTATCAGCTCCCCAGTCAACTCAATGTGCAAAACGCGATTCCCCAGACGCCGATTCAAATTGCAAATGGTGCCGTGGTAGGCTGGTATACGATTGATACGGATGGTCTAGTTCAGATGTGGTTTGCCGACGTTGACCAAAATGGAAATCCAACGCCCGGTGTCAACTATATTACCCAGCTCGCAAACGTGACCATCACCCTTGAAATTTTCGCACAATTGTTAGCGGGTGATGGGAACCTGGATTTCGGCAATGGAATTGAGATTGAGATCGAACCCCCGGTAATGCCCCCCCCGTCATTGACCATGTTCAAAACATCCAGGTATGACCCCAACTCGGAACGAGTTTACTATATGATTACCATAACAGCCCTAGGCGGTCCGATTAATAATATCCAACTGGTAGATGCCCCGCGGATTGCCGGTACCAACAACATAGCGAACGTACCCAACGCATTTTCCGGGTTTCGATATGATTTAAACGGCTTGCCGCCCTTTACGCCAATGGATGTCAATTGGATATCCGGTCCAAATCCGACACCGACTTTATTTATATACAATTTTGATCTGGTACTTGAAGAAAACGAATTTATCACGATTTTATACTATCTTGATCTCCCGGTATTTATTGCAAATAACCCGGAACTTGTTCCCGGGGGGCTGTTACAGTATGACTTCAATGTATTGAATGATATCGTGGTCAGAGGTCATGACGAAGGCGGAGACCCTGTCGGGCCAGTTACGGATGCAACAGTGGATCATGTCGTAAAAAGATTCCCCATAGCAAAGACCGCAGAATATGTCCCGCCGGGCGCACCCGGCCAGCCCCATCAAATTAAATGGACCATCACAGTTGGTGACGGAAACACGACGCGGTTAAACGGCGGCGTACTCACCGACACCCTGGGTACTGGGTTGGTTCTCCCGCCTGTTGCCGAGATAGATGTCACGTTATCTCGTTTCAGCAATCCCGTCTTCCAGGGGCCGGCGAACACGTTGAGCGGTTTTGTAGCGAATGCGGCAGGATTCACATTCACTGTACCACAGGCAAGTGGCCCGAATCCAAGCGGCGGAACCTTTGGCGTGATTCACCAAGCTGTGATTGTGTTCTATACGACGATTAACGAACCGCCTCACCCGGGGCAACCCCCGATCGTTTATGAAAACTTTATCAACTTTAACGACGGCACAACGGACTTCGGCACCGTTGGCAGACAGCCCTTTACCCCGCCGACCGCTGGTATTATCAGCAAGACGACATCCGGCATATGCGGAACACCGGCCAATGGATACTTTGTAGACTACGAAATAACAGTCCTTGTCCCCGGTGGACTCCTTCACGAACCCCTCTATCTGTTCGACAGCTTAGGTGTGGGCAGAGGCGGCACCGGTGTGCCCAATGTTCCCCGCGTCAACGGGAACATCGGCGTGGACATCGTCGCTACATTCACGGATAGCGGCAACCCTGTTGGCCCACCCGCTGGGGAGGATTTGTACTATTTTCTCGACACTGCCAGTGGCGGTGCAAATGAATGGCGGATATATTTTGGCACGAACGTAGCTGATGGATTTGTGAGCTGGCAGTATAGCGTCCCGGTGACCCTTACCATCACATACCGGATATACTTAGATGCGCCGACAATCGCTATCATGCAGGGCGATAGCGCTGCGCAGTTGTCCAATGCGGTGTATCTGATCAATAGCCCCGGAGCCCCCATTTTAGGTGGCGCCAATACAAATGCTGTCGCCGGTACAAATGTAAGCGACTCTTGGCCGATCTATAAAACAGCCCAAGCGTCGGGGAACCCCGGCCTGTTCAACTATACGGTGACACTAAACGGCGGCTTTTCTGCCCGACCCGAGTCCCTGTTACAGGCGGGGAACACGCCGATATTTTCAGACACATTCGATTCCAGACTTGGATATGTGCCAGAGTCATTTTACATTGTAGACACGGGCAACCCAAGAAGATACTTTGCGCCGACAGATGACCTGACGATCACCGGTGGAAACACATTTAGCGTTGACCTCACCACTCTGGAACAATTTACGGCCCCTCCCGCAGAGGGCGGGACGCCCATGGGATTGCTTCCCGATTGGTTTGCCTTCAAACGCAACTTTGAGGTCCACTATCAACTCTATCTGCTAGATATGACAGAGCCGGTACAGGCTTTGGAGAACACCGCCACGATAATGGTACATACAGGTGCCTGTACGTTCCAAAATGACCATCAGGTCGGCTTCACACCGAACCCACTCTCCAAAACAATGACCGCGACGCCGCCCGGTTCAGAGGTTGTGCATGTAGAAATCATCATAAACCCGGACGGTGAGTTCTTGTTCGCCCCGGAGGACGGATCCGCTGCGCCGGAAAAAATCACCGCCCGGGATGAGCTCACCAACTTAATGCTCTACATGGATACGGTTCAATTTTATACCCAGACGTTTATAGAAATTGGAACCGGGGGCATATGGGACGGAAACTGGATCCCCGCCCCGTCGATTAGCTTTAACGACGGCGCAATGTGGAGTGTAAATGTTGTCAGCCCGACTGTGGTCGATTTTATGGTACCCAACGAAAGGCCCGTCAAAATCGTATACGACGCACTCGTCACGCTGCCCATAGGAGAACAAGGTGAGATCAAAAATAAAATCAGCATCTTCGGCGAATACGATGAAGATGGAAACGATTCGTACCAAGTGGGCGGTACCGACGTCGGTGCCGGTGCAAGTCGATTGGACTTCAGAGTCTTGAAGCGCAACCCGGATGGAGACAATCTGTCCGATGCCACATTTAATCTTTACGTCACAACGTTACCGGGCTATACGCCCCCCGTCGGCGTTGGCGATCCGTTGGTCGTAACCGATGTAAACGGCGATCCCAGAAATTTTTATCTCCTACTGGGAGATGTCGTGACGGATGCAAACGGAATCGCTCTGTTTAGTGACCCGTGGATCAACGCGACGTATCAATTCTTGTTTCTACTGGTGGAGACCGGAGCGCCGGGTGGCTATACCTGGGTGGACGACAAGGCGTTCTTTACCATTAACCCCCGGATCCCCGCCACGACGATCAGCGATACCGCAGAGCTGCTCGGGGTGGAAATCAACCAGGTGTCAGACTTCATCCCCGTCACAAACATCCCCGTGGGTTCCTTGCGGATACACAAAACATTCCATGGGCTGCCCACGGCTCAACTGCCGACAAACTTTACAATCACCGTTGCAGGCCCCGATGGCTTCGACGATGTCATACTTACACTTGCAGAGATTTTGGAGGCCGGTACGGCAGGCGTTCTCCTTGAGAATCTCCCCCTGGGGACATATACCATTACAGAACAGAATGCCACTGTGGACGGGTTCACTTTGACGGTCAGGCCGCAACTACCGTATACTGTCACAATAACCGAGGCGAACCACGGCTCTGCTATAGCCGTCACGATTGTGAATACCTATACCCCCCCAATCACGCCGCCCCCTACACCGACGCCGACGCCCACACCGACGCCCACACCGACCCCCACACCTACGCCTACTCCGACGCCGACCCCCACGCCGACCCCGACTCCCCCGCCGACCCCGACTCCCACACCGACGCCCACTCCCCCCCCCCCACCGACCCCCACCCCCACCCCGACGCCGACCCCGACCCCC
>WRAB01000014.1 GCA_009780435.1 Oscillospiraceae bacterium
AGCAAACGAGAAAATTTGTATATTTTAGCTGATTAAGTTTTATAAAACACTTGCACATATAGTTTAGATGTGGTAAAGTTTTCAACAGAAAAGCAACTATCAAAACCTACACCTTTTGATAGTCTCTTTTCCCCGTCAATACAGCACTTCCGTACCCCCACTGGTTCACCAATTCGACGAAATCAGCAGGGGGCTTTTTGATAGGCGCGCCCAAATTGCCTCACGGCAAAACAAAAACGCCGGCTACTACAGTCGGCGTTTTTTGATCAAATTTTACAGGCCACGGGCCGTGTCTTGCTAGGACTGCCGGTACCCCGCGAGGAAATCCCGCAGGCGATCCATAACTTGTACCAGCTCCTCCATACACGGCAGATAGACCATCCGGAAATGGTCCGGGCGCTTCCAGTTGTAGCCCCGCCCGTGGGTGAGCAGGACGTGTTTTTCCCGGAGGAAATCCAGCACAAACATCTCATCGTCGGTGATTCCGTACATGTCCGTGTCGATCTTCGGGAACATGTACAGTCCCGCACGGGGCTTGACGACGCTGATTCCCGGAATCGTCTCCAGGGCGTTGTAGGCGTATTCCCGCTGCTCATAGAGCCGTCCGCCGGGGACGCAGTTTGCCCGGACACTGGCATTGTCCGCCAGGGCGGCGGGGACCACCGACTGGCCCGTCACGTTGGAGCAGAGGCGCAGGGAAGCAAGGGTGTTGATCCCTTCGATATATCCTCCCGCGCCGGATTTATCGCCGCAGAGCGCCATCCACCCGGTCCGGTATCCGCAGATCTGGTGGGATTTGGACAGGCCGTTGAAATGTACCGTGAACAGATCCGGTGCCAGAGACGCCAGAGGGATATGCTCTGCGTCGTCCAGTAACAGTCGGTCATAGATCTCATCAGAAAACAGCACCAACTCGTGCATCCGCGCCAGCTCCACTATGGATTGCAGCAGTTCTCTCGGATACACCGCCCCCGTGGGATTGTTGGGGTTGATAATCACAATGGCCCGGGTGCGGGGGGTGATTTTCCGCTTCATATCTTCTATGTCGGGATACCAGTCCGACTGCTCGTCGCACATGTAATGCACGGCCTTGCCCCCCGCCAGGAGGGTAGCCGCCGTCCATAAGGGATAGTCCGGTGTGGGAACCAGCACTTCATCACCGGTATTGAGCAGGGCCTGGAGGGAGAGTTTAATCATCTCGCTGACGCCGTTGCCCGTATAGATATCATCTACCCCCACGCCGGGGAGTCCGATAGAGTTACAGTAGGCCGCAATCGCCGCTCGGACAATCGGAAGGCCCTTTGTCTCGGAATAGGGTACGGCCATGTCTGCAAACGCCGTCAGACTATCCAGCACCGAGGGCGGCGCCGGGAATCCGAAGGCGGCGGGGTTACCCGTGTTGAGCCGAATAATCGAAGCCCCCGTCCGTTCCAGCCGATCCGCCTCATCTGAAATAGGCCCGCGGAGGTCGTAGCGAACGTTTTGGAGCTTTTGCGTCTTGGTAATTTGCATAGATGTGCCCCCCTTTTCGCAACTTTTGCATAGTTTAGCACACCAAAAGGCCGGCTGCAATATTTTTTTCGTTGAATTGCATTTTTTATGTGATAAAATAATAGAGCGGGTTGCCCGCGGCGCACCGTGTTTTCCGAAAAGAAAAGGAGTTCTCTCATGAAACCATCCGCCATCTGCTATCTATTCGGCGCAGGCGACCACTACGGTCCGCCCCCAGAGACGACGCCCTCGGATTTTGTCATCGCCGTAGACGGTGGCCTGACCTACTTGGCCAAATATGGCAAGGTGCCGGATCTCCTGATAGGGGATATGGATTCTCTGATGATCCCCCCCGTAGAGAATATCCCCACTTGCTCTCTGCCGCAAGAAAAAGCCGACACCGATATGGTGGCGGCGATCCGTGTGGGCTGGGAGCGGGGCTATGACCGGTTTCACATCTACGGCGGCGCTGGGGGCCGCTTGGATCACACCCTGGCCAATATCCAGTGCCTCGCCGATCTGGCGATCCGGGGCGGGCGGGGAGATCTCTTTGACCGGGACACGGTCATCACCGCCATCGCAGACGGCGGTGAGATCGCCTTTTCAGAAGACGCAGAGGGAACCGTCTCCGTCTTTGCCCACTCGGACACCGCTGGCGGGGTATATGAGCAGGGCCTCAAATACCCGCTGGAGAATGCCGCGCTGACCAACACATATCCCATGGGCATCAGCAACGAATTTATGGGCGCACCGAGCCGGATATCCGTAGCGCGGGGCGTGCTGATTGTGGTGTATCCGAACTCTGCGGCTACTGACAGACGTTAGGCTACGTATAATTCTAAGCCAGTATTTTTTATTTTGATCAGCTTGTTTGTCTGAGCAGACTATTTCTTCCGTGGATAAGGCGCTATCTCATCCGTACGGTTGATTAGGTAATCTACACTGGTCCCAAACAAGTCGGCGATTTTTCCCCAAATTGATATGGGGATATTTAGCTTGCCGAGTTCATAATCGGAATATGTCGATTGACATACATTCAGATATTTTGCCATTTTAGCCTGTGTTAAGTCTTTATCCTCGCGTATATTGCGGATTCTCTCATACATACTGATCACCTCGGCTTCAGTATGACTTATCGGAAAATCCCATATTGACTTTTGCCGGATATTCCGATAACATGAAAAGGGAAATATCGCATTACAGGAGGTGCGTTGCGTGAAGTCAAAAATCATTGATCTCCGGCCCAAGCGGCCGGATCAGGCGATTTCCAGCATCGCCGTAAAGGTGGCCGATGCCATAGAGTTGTCACAAGAGGCAAAAGATCTGGCCGCAAAATCAAGGAAATTGCTCATTGACGTGCAGCAAGACCTGGAGGATCTGTACATTGCAACGACGGACGCAAAAGAGCCGGAATAAGCGCACATGTAAAAACCCGGTGGGAATGAGAACTATTCCCGCCGGATTTCTGTCGTCAGATCATTTCTTCCGAATCAACTCGTGGTAAAAATAGTTCACCATGTTGAGGTTCTCTGCCTGGGCATAGGCATCCAACTGCTCGCTTAGAGCGATCCAATATCCCTTATCGCCCTGTTCGTATATGGCCTCATACAGGGGCATGAGCTGGGGGTATTTGCGGTTGATATAGTCCATAATGATCGGCCGATAGCTACCCCGTAGATTTAGATTTTCCAGCCAATAGGCATTGCAATAATCTCTCGTCGCCTCCACAATTTTTTCCACCGACGTAATGCCGGGAAAGATGGGCGAGAGGAAGGTCACCGTATGAATCCCGTTTTCGTGGAGGAGTTTCATGGCCTTGATCCGCTCTTTGACGCCGGCGGCCTGATCCATGTCCCGGCGGAAATTTTCATCCACGGTGTTGATGGAGAAGGCCACTGTCAAGTGTTTGATCTGTTTTAGAATCTCCAAATCCCGCACAATCAGATTGGACTTCGTGGCGAGGGTGATCTCCGCCTCGGTGCCCATAAACTGTTCCAATATCTCCCGTGTTTTTTGATATTCCGCCTCGTAGGGGTTATAGCAATCCGTCACCGAGCCGAAAAAGAGCGTTTTGCCGTCGTATTGGGACGGATTTTTAATCGGGGGAAACGCTTTGATGTCTATAAACTCCCCCCAGGGCTCCTCGTGGCCGGTAAAGCGTTTCATGAAGCAGGCATAGCAATACACGCACTTGTGGGGACAGCCCACATATGGATTGACGGCGTAATCTGAAGCGGGCAGTTTTGATTTTGTAATGACCGTTTTTACAGGTTTGTGTTGAATGTTCATTACTTGCTCGCGTAGTTGTCAAAATAGCCTTTGATCAACACGACAGGCGTACCCTTGTCGCCGCTGCCGCTTACCAGGTCGCATAGACTGCCCACCAGATCGGATAGGCGGCGGGGGGTAGTGCCGCCGGTCTCGTCTTTGCCCATGAGATTGAGCGCCTTGTTCTCAATCCGCTGGACGATGGCCGCCCGGGCTTCTTCCCCGCGCTTATCTGCGATTTCGTTGTCCGCCAGATATTTGAGTTTCAGCTCATTGGGCAAGCCCAAAAGGCCAGCCGTAAAGGCGGGAGATACCACGGGGTCCGCCAATTCCCATATTTTTCCTACAGGGTCTTTGAAGGCCCCGTCGCCGTAGACGAGAACCTCCACAGTGGCGCCGGTCTTTTCCAAGATCAGCCGCTGTACATCCGATACAAAGGCCTCGCAGGAGTGGGGGAACAGCTTGATCCGACCCTCGTCCGCCTTGTTGGAGCCTAAGAGGCCGTACTGTTCGTTATATCCGCTGCCGGCCACGCTCTTGTTGAGGAGATCGGCTAAGTCAATCGCCTTCTCTGCGCCGCCGGTGAGCAGACTGCGCTTCGTCTGAGCGCGGGTGTGGACATCTGCGGCGATGACCTGCTTTGTATATTTTAAAATTTCACACGGATCATTCGCCAGAATGATTGTAGCGTTGTTCCCGACTTGGCGGTAGAGTTCCAGATAATCAATAGCGGTGAACTCGTGTTTCAAATCGGGAAACCGGGCGCGAAACGCCGCCTCGGTGAATACGTCCGTATAGGGGTTGATCCCGGCGCTGTACAACAGCTCCGGGCTGATGATGTGGTTGCCAACCTCGTCGGCGGGATAGCTGAGTTGGATATACAGTTGATCCACCCCGGCGGCGATGCCTCTTAATAACACGGAAAACCGGTTGCGACTCAAGATGGGGAACACCAGCCCAACCGGACCGGATGGAAACTTTGACCGGACATCCGCCGCGATCTGTTCTGTGGTCGCATAGTTCCCCTGGGCCCGGGCCACCACCGCCTCGGTCACGCCGATGATGTCCTTATCACGGATTTCTGCACCGGCCTCTGTGCAATAGCCCAAGATCGAGCTTGAGACAATTTCTGGAAGATTATCTCCTTGACTGATAATCGGTGTCCTGATCCCAATCGCCTGGGTTCCAACTGTTCTCATGGGTGGTCCCTCCTGAAAAAGCTTACGGCAAAAAGGGCTTCGCCCGACTGCCCATACACCTGAAGTATACCATATTTCAGGCCCACAAGCAAACTTAGGGCTTTTATGATAGAATCCACTTGTCAAAGGTGCTACAGGGCAGTGGCACCGATGAGCAATGTTGTATAGATTGCTTCCGGGATGTTCGGACAACTTGCTTGCGTCTGTGCGAACAACTTTGAGCGATTATACATTGTATTTTAATAAAAAAATTGCACCCTCTGCTGCCGCAAGCTACGGGAAGTCACAGGGGATTTGGGCATTTTGTCGAAATTATAGCGAGAAATTTTAGTGAAATTGCCGTGGAGCATTTTCTCATTTTCTATTGCATATTTCTCGAAAATATTGTACGCTGTCCTCAAGTTGTACTTACAACTTAGAAAACAAGATTTTGAGAGGAGTCATATTTAGATGAAAAAGGTTTTAGCTTTGATCCTGGCACTGGTTCTGGTTCTCGGTTTAGCGGCTTGCGGCGCCGGCGGCGGCGGAGACGACGATTACGTCGGCTTTGTCGGAATCGCCATGCCTACCCAATCCTCCCCGCGCTGGGTAGGCGACGGAAACAGCTTGGTAGAACAACTGGAAGCACTGGGCTACAGAACAATCCTCCAGTTCGGTGAAGACGTAGTTGCCGACCAAATCGCCCAGATTGAAGGCATGATCGCCCAAGGGGTAGACTACCTGGTCATCGGCGCCATTGACGGTTCCGCCTTAAGCGGCGTTCTGGCCCAGGCGGACGCCGAAGACATCACTGTCATCGCCTATGACCGTCTGATCATGGACACCCCCCACGTGAGCTACTACACGACCTTTGACAACTTTGCCGTAGGCGTCATGCAGGCCAACTCCCTGCTCCTAGGCCTAGGTATCAATGACGGCGCAACTGGCCCCTTTAACATTGAGTTGTTTGGCGGTTCCCCCGACGACAACAACGCCTTCTTCTTCTACGACGGCGCAATGACCGTGCTCCAGCCTCTCATCGACGACGGCACCCTGGTCGTCAGAAGTGGCCAGATCGGCATGGACGTGGTCGGCACATTGGGCTGGGCCGCAGAGAGAGCCCAGAGCCGCATGGAAGACCTGTTGACCGCACACTACGCAGATGCCCGTGTAGACGCTGTCCTCTCCCCCTATGACGGGTTGAGCATCGGCATTATCTCCGCTCTGCGGGGCGCCGGATACGGCTCGGCACAGCCTTGGCCCATCGTATCCGGTCAGGATGCGACCATCGCCGGAGTACAGTCCATCATCAACGGCGAGCAATTTGCAACCGTACTCAAGGACACGAGAGACCTGGCGGCGGCCACCGTGCGAATCATTGAAGCCATCCGCAACGGGAACCCTGTCCCGGTGAACAACACGGATACATACGACAACAACGTCTTTATCGTACCGTCTTATCTGCTATACATCGTCCACGTAGATCAGAGCAACTGGTATGAGGAAGTGGTGGGCTCCGGCTTCCACTCTGCAGACGAATTTACCTTCGACTAAGTTTGACTGAACTGATTAGCAAAAAGAGATGCCCAGCTGTAGCGGGGAGCGCACGTTCCCCCGCTGCGGTTGGGCGGATTCTGATTTAAAAGGATGTGGCGCTGTTGGATGCTCTGCTGGAAATGAAATCAATCACAAAACGATTTGATAGCGTATTGGCCCTGGACGACGTCAGTATGACCGCAACGGAAGGTGAAATCCACGCCATCGTCGGGGAAAACGGCGCAGGAAAATCCACGCTGATGAAAATATTAAGCGGCGTGTACGCCTATGGCGACTATGAAGGGGATATCTTTTACAAAGGAGAACAATGCCGCTTTAAGAACATCAGAGAGAGCGAAAAGCAGGGCATTGTCATCATCCACCAGGAGTTGGCCCTGATCCCCTACCTCTCCATTTCCGAAAACATTTTCTTAGGAAACGAACAGGCCAAAAAAGGCGTGATTAACTGGCACGTTACCCATCAAAAGACGAAAGAGCTTTTAGACAAAGTAGGGCTTCGGGAAGATCCCCACGCCCTGGTCTCTAGCATTGGCGTGGGCAAGCAGCAGCTTGTAGAAATCGCCAAAGCCCTGTCGAAACGGGTAGAAGTGCTGGTGTTGGACGAACCCACTGCGGCCTTAAATGATATAGAGAGCGAAAATCTGCTCAATCTGCTGTTGGAGCTGAAAAAAGAGGGGATCACCTGTATTTTGATCTCCCATAAACTCAACGAAGTGCTGAAGATATCCGATCAGATCACCATATTGAGAGACGGGAAGACTGTCGAAACCTTCCCCAACGAGGATGTGGACGAAAACCGCATCATCCGGGGCATGGTGGGCAGAGATATCTTAGACCGCTTCCCGGCCCGAGATGTGACGCCGGGTGACGTGATGCTTGAAGTACAGGATTGGAACGTATTCCATCCGGAGATCGCCGATAGAAAGATCATTGACAATATTAGCATCCACGCCAGACGGGGCGAGGTCGTCGGTATTGCAGGGTTAGTGGGGGCCGGGCGGACGGAGTTCGCCATGAGCCTCTTCGGCGGTGCCTACGGCACCAAAATATCGGGGACGATTATCAAAGACGGCGAGACCCTCTCCCTGAAGTCCATCTCCCAGGCCATCGACAAGGGGATCGCCTATTTGACCGAGGACAGAAAACAATACGGCCTTATCTTAGACGAAACCATATGCCGGAACATCTCCCTGGCGACCCTGAAATCCGTCTGCCAGAACCTGACGGTGGACGAGTTCAAGGAAAAACGTGTGGCGGAGGATTTCCGGGGCAAAGTGGACATCCGGGCCAAGGACGTATTGCAACACGCAAAGAACTTGTCCGGGGGCAATCAGCAAAAAGTTGTACTCAGCAAGTGGCTGTTTGCGGATCCCGATGTGCTGATTTTGGACGAGCCCACCCGGGGCATAGACGTGGGGGCAAAATATGAGATCTACCAGATCATCAACGAGTTGGCAAGGCAGGGTAAATGTGTGATTGTCATCTCTTCGGAGCTCCCGGAAGTCATCGGGTTAAGCGACCGGGTATACATTATGAACGAGGGCAGAATTGTCGGCGAGTTATCAAAAGAAGAGGCGACCCAGGAAGCGATTATGGAACGCATCATGGAACACTAGGGGGCGAGTGAATATGCAGGGCTATATCAAGGAGAATATGAGGCAATACGGCTTGGTCATCGCACTGGTCGTCATTGCGGTCTTTTTTCAGATTCTAACAGACGGGGTTACCTTTCAGCCGAGAAACGTCTCAATTTTAATCTTACAGAACAGCCATATCCTCATTCTAGCCATGGGGATGACCCTGGTCATCGTGACGGGCCGGATTGACCTCTCCGTGGGCAGTGTGGCCGCCTTTGCCGGCGCTGTTGCAGGGGTTTTGATCGTCCGGATGGGCGTACCTGTATGGCTGGGCATCATTGCGGCTCTGGCCATAGGCGCCCTCGCCGGTGCTTGGCACGGATTTTGGATTGCATATCGGGGCGTCCCCTTCTTTGTGGTCACCCTGGCCGGTATGATGATTTTCCGGGGCTTGACCATGCTCATTTTGGACGGTCTCTTTGTGGGTCCGTTCCCCGCCAGTTTCCAAATGATGTCCATGGGATTTATCCCTGACATCTTCGGCGGCGATGGGTTTAACCTCATGGCCGTCGCAGTGTGTGCAGCCCTCGCCCTGCTCTTTGTTATTATGGAGTTTCGGAAACGCAACATCTCCCAAAAGTACGGCGTAGGGGCAGAGCCGATTCTGATTTTTATTTTGAAACTTGTGGTCATTGTCGGCGTCATCGGTCTTTTTGCCTATTGGTTCGGCGCATCCGACGGCATCCCCAACGTCTTGGTGGTACTGGGCGTAATGGTCGTCGTATACAGCTATATGGCCAACAAGACCATCCTGGGCAGACACATCTACGCAACCGGCGGAAATCCAAAGACGGCGGAACTGAGCGGTATCAAAGTCAAGCGGGTCGTCTTTTGGGTGTATGTGAATATGGGACTCTTGGCGGCTTTGGCGGGTTTAATGTCCACCGCCCGCTTAAATTCCGCCATGCCTCGTGCCGGGACCGGGTTTGAGCTCGAGGCCATTGCCGCCGCATTTATCGGCGGGGCCTCCCCCTATGGCGGCGTCGGTAAAGTCAGCGGGGCCATCATCGGCGCCATGGTCGTCGGGATCATCAACAACGGTTTGAGTATTATGGGAGTCAGCGTAGAGATGCGGCAAGTCATCACAGGCGTGGTGCTCTTGGCCGCCGTCATCTTTGCCGCCTTTACAAAAAATAGGGCGACAAAAGCGAAAGCGAGCTTAGAAACAGACTGAGAATGTGTGTCCATAGATAGAGGGGGGATTGTATGAGTATCATAAGAGGAAACATCAGACAATTCGGCATGATCATTGTGCTGATTTTAGTTGCCGTTCTATTTCAGGGGTTAACAAATGGAATGATGTTTCGACCGAGGAATATTGCAGACTTAATCTTACAGAACAGCTATATTCTCATCCTGGCTATCGGGATGATGTTGGTGATCTTAACAGGCAGAATTGATCTGTCCGTAGGTACGCTCCTGGCGTTCACCAGTGCGTTGAGCGGTGTTTTCATCATAAGCTGGGGCCTACCCATGTGGGTGGCGATTCCCGCCATTCTGGCTGTTGGCGCCCTCTCCGGTGCCTGGAACGGCTACTGGATCGCCTATCGAAATATCCCGTTCTTCGTGGTCACCCTGGCCGGTATGTTTGTATTCCGGGGTTTGACCATGGTTGTCTTAGGCGAGGGGACCCTCACCCCATTTCCTGATGCATTCCACAACATGGCCATGGGCTTTATCCCGGATATGTTGGGCGGAGGCGGGTTCAACATCACCGCTATGGCCATCTGTCTGCTGGTCTCTCTCGTCTTTGTGTTTGTGGAACTTCGCAACCGCAAGATATCCCAGCGATTTGAAGCGGATGTGCTGCCCGTGCCGTTCTTTATCGCAAAACTTGTATTGATCGTGGGCGTAATCAACCTGTTCGGCTATTGGTTTGCCGTATCCAGGGGAATGCCCATTATATTGATTCTGCTCATCGCTTTGACCCTGATATACAGCTATGTTGCCAGCAACACCGTCATGGGCAGACACATCTATGCCACCGGCGGGAACCCTAAGGCGGCGGAACTCAACGGCTTAAATACAAAACAGGTCGTCTTCTGGGTCTATGTAAACATGGGTGTCCTGGCGGCGTTGGCCGGCATGGTATTTGCCGCACGCTATAACGCCTCCACGCCGAGAGCAGAGGCGGGGTTTGAGCTCCAGGCCATTGCCGCCGCATTCATCGGCGGGGCGTCGCCCTTGGGCGGGGTCGGTAAAATTGCCGGAGCAGCCATCGGCGCCATGATGATGGGGGTTTTGAATAATGGCCTACGGCTTTTAGGGGCAGGTGCTGAAATTCAGTTAATCATCATCGGGCTAGCGCTCTTAGGGGCCGTGATTTTTGACGTCTATGTAAAAACCAAGGTGTCCAAGACGTCGTAAAAAAGTCAGATTCTTCAAGGATCGTGTGAAAAGGCTGTGGACATGTGCGCGGCAAGCCCATATCCACAGCCTTTGACCGATATTTTTCCAAGACAGGAGGGCTTTCATTGACAGAGCTTGCAAAAGTGAAAGCGCAATTTAATAAACTCTATGGTGATGGTACGGTTTCCTCGTTCCATGCACCGGGCAGAGTGAATCTCATTGGCGAGCACATCGATTACAACGGCGGCACCGTTTTCCCCTGTGCCCTTACCTTGGGTACATACGGCGTAGCCAGGAAGCGATCCGACAATCTGTTGCGGCTGGCATCCGCAAATATAGGTGGCGAACCCGTTGCCGTCAGCTTGGACTCGATTGTGTACAATAAAGAATATGGGTGGGCAAACTACTTATTGGGCGTGGTGGTGGAGTTTCAGAAACGCGGCGTCCCCCTCTCCGGTCTGGATGTGCTGATCGCAGGCAACGTATCCAGTAGTGCGGGGCTGTCCTCCTCGGCCAGCGTTGAGCTCTTGATGAGCGTGATTTTGAATACCATGTTCGACGGGAAGCTCTCCATGGTCGAGTTGGTCAAGCTCTCCCAGCGGGCAGAAAATCAATTCGTCGGCGTAAATTGCGGCATTATGGATCAATTCGCCGTCGGTATGGGCAAGAAAGATCATGCCATGCTGTTAAATTGTGCAACTTTGGAAGTTCAATACATCCCTATTGTACTGGACAAACATCGCCTTGTAATCGGCAACACCAACAGCCCGCGGGGACTGGCCACATCAAAGTACAACGAGCGTCGGGCCGAGTGCGAAAAAGCGGTGGAACTGTTACATGCAAAGCTTGATATCAAGTTGCTCGGCGACCTCACACCGGAGGAATTTGAGGCCAACAAACAGCTGATCACAGACGAGACGATTCGAAAACGCGCCCAGCACGTGGTATATGAAATCCAGCGCACAAAAGAGGCGGTGGAGCAGCTTTTACGCGGGAACTTAGAGGCATTCGGCAACCTGATGAACGACTCTCACGACTCCCTGGCAAATTTGTATGAGGTCACAGGCTTCGTGCTGGATACCATGGTCGCCCTGGCCAGGGAACAAACAGGTGTGCTGGGCGCCCGTATGACAGGCGCTGGATTCGGCGGCTGTACCGTAAATCTGGTGGAAAAAGAGCATGTGGACACATTCATAGAAAATGTTGGCCGGGCGTACAAAGAAAAAACCGGGATCACAGCGGACTTTTACATCGCCGGCATCGGAGACGGGGCGCGGCAACTTGATTAGTGTTTGCCCACACGGACAAAACGACTCAAAAATTTGCAAGAAAGGTGTGAGAGCATGGCAGCCAGAATCCCCAAATATCAAGAAATTGCGGATTGGTTGACCGAAAACATCCGATCTGGCACCTTTCCTTCCGGTAGCAAGCTGATCAGTGAGCTCAACCTTTGTGAGAAATTTGGCATCAGCCGCCACACAGCCCGCTCCGCCATTGCCATCTTGGAAAAGGACGGTTTTGTGGCCAGAAGACAGGGTAGTGGCACGTATGTCAACCATTTTTTATCTGATGCGGGGCGAAAAAAAATCGGTCTTCTGATGACCTATGCCGATGCGTATATCTTTCCATCCATCATTTCCGGTATAGAAGAAATCTTATCCAGGCAAGGGCATCGGATGTCCCTGAGTTTGACCCAGAACAAGGTGGAAAATGAACGGAGCCAACTTCTCTCCTTCCTTTCCGATAACGTAGACGGTCTGATTGTGGAGGCCGTAAAGTCCGCGCTCCCCAGTGTAAATCTGGACATCTACAGAGCGTTTGCCGCCCGCGGGATTCCCATTGTCTTCATCAATGCGTATCACACCGGGCTAAACTGTAATTATATCATCAACAACGACGTGGCAGGCGGCCGTTTGGTTACAAGGCATCTCATAGAAAACGGCCACAAAAAAATCGGCGGTATTTTCAAACACGACGACATACAGGGCAATTACCGCTACAAGGGCTTTGCAAAAGAATTGTATGCTCAGAACCTTCACCTGCATGAAAATCACATTATATGGTATTCCACCGAGACTTTGGACAGCCTCTTTCACCCGGATCAGCGCAATCTGCTCTTAGACAAACTTGCAGAAATCACCGGCGTCATCTGTTATAACGATCAAGTTGCCGTGAAGTTGATTCAAACTTGCACACAGGCGGGCTTACGGGTCCCCCAGGATTTATCCGTAGTCGGTTTTGACAATTCCAACTTGAGCAAAATCACCCCGACCCCCTTGTCCAGCATCACCCACCCCGGGCCGGATATGGGCCGTTTCGCGGCAGAATCCCTCCTGAAAATCATCCAGACGCCCCAGCACACAATCCGTCATATGTTCCAACCCCAACTAATCGCGCGAAGCTCCGTGGGACACACGTGAAAGCGGTCAATTTAAGGCGGCAGAAAAAATCTGCCACGGGTGATGGAGAACAAAAATTGCAAAAAAAACAAAAAAGACTTGCATTTTCGTGCGGGTTGCGCTATGATGGAGGACATATATTTTTTTGCTAGGCGAAAAGCCAAATTATTTGAGGGGGTATTTCACACATGAAAAAGAAGCTTGCCATTGTTTTTGTTCTTCTGCTCTGCGTCCTGGTGGTTCTCGGCGCCTGCGGCGAAGGCGGAGGGGGGAGTACGCGCCTGATTATGGCCACTGGCGGCGTTGCCGGTACATACTACCCGCTGGGCGGCGCCATGGCCGCAGTCATCAATCAGCATACAGATGTCCAGGTCACTGTGAATGCCTCTGGCGCGTCGTTTGACAACATCCGCCAACTGGAAGCCGGAGACGCCCATATTGCTCTGGCGCAAAATGACGTTATGTACTATGCGTTCACCGGTACAGGTCCCTGGGGTGCGCAGGATAATGACCCTGTCACGACCCTTGCGACCCTGATGACCCTCTATCCGGAGACGGTTCACGTCGTTGTCGCCGCCGATTCCGGTATCTACAGCGTTGAGGATCTGGCAGGGCGGCGTGTCTCTATTGGCGACGTGGGTTCCGGCGTGGAGGCCAATGCGATACATGTCTTGGGTATTCACGGACTCTCTGTCGATGATATCAGCGTGCTCAATCTGGGCTTTTCCGCCTCTGCCGACGCCATGCGGGATCGGCAGTTAGACGCTTTCTTCGTCACCTCAGCGGCACCCAATACCGCCGTCATGGATCTGTCGGTGAGCCGTGATTTACGCATCCTCTCCCTGGCTGAGGATAAAATCCAGGCCCTCTTGGATGCCCATCAGTTCTATGGAAAGGTCACGCTGACTTCCAGTGACTACAGTTTCCTCACGGAACCTGTCAACACCGTAGCCGTGCAGGCCACCCTGGTCACCTCAACGGCTCTGGATGAGCAAGTGGCGTTTGACATTGTCCGGGCACTCATCGAAAACGCGTCCGAAGTCGAAGAGGGTCACGCCCGCGGTGCAGATATCCGGGCGGAAAGCGCTGTACAGTCCATCAGCGTGGACTTCCATCCCGGCGCACTCCGCTTCTTCCAAGAGATTGGCGCCATAGGATAACATATTACTTTGGAATCAAAAAGCAGGAAAGTGTTTTTTCTTGTTTCCTCCGCCTGTGGCGGGGGAAAACACAGTGAGATTTCCTACCTTTTTGTGCAGGAGTAATAGCAATGCGAAAAAAACTGTTCGTGGCGGGTGTGGTTACAGCCGCACTCGCCACGATTTTTTTGATCTCTCTATTCTTCTTTCGGGCGCCCTATCTCGTGTTGACCAACGACCAAACCGGGGTGCTCTTGTTCCGGCACCGGATCGACGAGGGGGATACATTCTCGGTCAGCTACATCCACTCGGTCAATCAGAGTCCCGTGACGGAGATATACCGAATCAAACAGGGGCAGATCGTCTTGACCGCCCTGGAATTTGAGACGTTCGGTGCGGGGATGCCCACAGAGGTGGATCCCGGCCAAACCCTGATCCACCTGCCTGCGGGCGGGTTTCGGATCGAGGGATTTAATCGTGTGATTGGCGATCTCCGGTATCTCATCGGACATATGGCCGATCTCACCCTGCACGTCGACGGACAAGATGTTCCGCTCAACACGTTAGACGCATCTGGACAGTCCGTACATTTTGCCTTTCGCCAACTGAATATCTGGCAGAGGGGATTCTAAATTTGTATACTACTCCATAAGGAGGCGACCATATGACAGAGCACGAAGATAAAAATTTCGAGCAAGAGCAACCGGCAGATATCGCTGCAAATCCGGGGGAACCCGAAATGCAGAGCGGAGAACTCCTCGGTGAAGAGGAGGCGGTCACCAAAGAAGATGTACAGCGCATGATGGCACAGATTGACCGAAATGCAAACACACGCCATTACAGCGGGGTGCCGAAACTCATCCTGCGCTGGCTCTGTGTGGCGTTTACCGTCTACATGTTGCTCCTCAACACGGTTTGGCTGTTGCCGCCGCAGATTCACCGGGCCTCCTTTGTGGCCTTTTTAGTTCTGCTCACCTTTTTGCTATACCCGGCCCGCAAGAAGAACAACGTCAGGGTCAACTATGTCCCCTGGTATGACCTGATCCTGGCCGTGGTCGGAATGGCCTGTTTCCTGTACTATGCATTCAATTTCCGTACCATCGTCGGTCAGATGGCCACCTTTACCCAGTTGGACTTCATCGTGGCCGTGGTGGGTATACTCATTCTCTTCTACGCCTGTTACCGTGTGGTGGGGATGCCGCTCTTAGTGGTTGTGGCGGTCTTTCTCGCCTACGCCTACTTCGGCCGCTGGATACCGGGTACTTTTGGCCACGCAGGATACCGGGTGGAGCGGATTTTCACCTTCCTCTTCTACACCACGGAAGGAGTGCTGGGTACGCCCACAAGTGTCGCCGCCTCATTTTTGTTTGTATTCTTATTATTCGGTGCATTTTTGGAAAAGACGGGAATCGGTGCGTTTTTTATCGATATCTCCAACGCTGTCGCAGGCAGGGCCACAGGCGGGCCGGCCAAGGTCGTGGTGGTGGCATCGGCCCTGTACAGTACGGTTTCGGGGAGTTCCGTGGCCAACACGGTGGCCTCGGGGACATTCACCATCCCCATGATGAAACGCTTGGGGTATAATAGAAACTTTGCAGGCGCAGTGGAGGCCGCGGCCTCCACAGGCGGACAGCTCATGCCGCCCATTATGGGCGCCGCCGCCTTCCTCATGGCGGAGATCACGGGCATCCCCTACGTCCAAATCGCCCTGGCGGCCCTCATTCCGGCGATTTTGTACTTCGTCTGCATTTTCGCCTCCGTACACTTTGAGGCAAAACGGATCGGCCTGCGGGCCATGCCGGAGGAGGAGATTCCCAAGGCCAAGCCGTTGCTTCTGCAAAAAGGCCATCTGTTTCTCGCAGTTCTCGCCATTGTCGTATTCCTCGCTCTGGGCTTCACTCCGGCCCGGTCGGCGCTCATCGCGATTGGGGTCGCCATTTTCCTCAGCCTGTTCCGCAGGGATACTAACTTGTTCCTCAAGGACGGCCGTCTGACGTTCTCGAAACTCATCGACGCATTGGAGACCGGGGCCCGGAACACTGTGGGCGTGGGCATGGCCTGTGCCATGGCCGGCCTGATTATTGGCGTGGTGGTTTTGACCGGCCTGGGCCTCACCTTTGCCAACGCCATGGTGGCCATGGCCAACGTCATCGGAAACGAGACCCTGCGTCTGATCGCCGTGCTCTTCTTCTGTATGGTCGCATCCCTCGTCTTGGGGCTGGGGGTGCCAACCACGGCGAAATACGTGATCATGGCCACGGTGACGGCGCCGATCTTGATCCGGATGGATGTCCCTATCCTGGTGGCCCACATGTTTGTGTTCTACTTCGGCACCGACGCCGATATTACGCCGCCGGCGGGCCTGGCCTCTTATGCGGCCTCGGCCATCTCCCGGGGCTCGCCCCTCCGCACCAGCGTTATCGCCATGCGTCTGGCCGCCGCGGCCTATATTATCCCGTATCTCTTCGTCTTTAACCCCCAGATTCTGTTTATCGACGCCACAGCCATGGATATCATCGTCATTGTCATCACCGGGACCATCGGCATCATCGGCGTGGCATCCGCCCTCTCTGCGTATCTGTTACGCCGCATGGGGTGGCCGGAACGGATCGTCGCCCTGGCCGGCGGGGTCATCCTGTGCAGTCATGTCTTGATCGCCAATGTGATCGGCATCGCCCTCATCGGCGGATTGATCCTGTTCCAGATCGCCCGCAACAAGCGAGATAAACTGACTGTAGCATAGCGGAATACATCGACAAGGGCTGACGTCTATGACGTCAGCCCTGTTTGCTGTAAAAAGAGATGTCGGAGGTAAAAGTATTCCGGCAATATTTTTGTCTATTTTTTCATCGGAACAGGTTGCCCCATTTGCTGGGGTATGATATACTATTTCTTGCTTTGTGCACGTTCTAGTGTGTATTTCAGTACAATTACTGAGGAAGGATATGATATTTATGAGCAAGAAATTTGTCTACCAGTTCTCTGAAGCAAACGGTACCATGCGGGAGCTCCTGGGCGGAAAAGGCGCAAACCTGGCTGAAATGACCAGCCTGGGGATGCCTGTTCCAGAGGGGTTTGTCATCACCACCGAGGCGTGTACGCAATACTACGCCGACGGCGAGGTCGTGAGCCCCGCAATTGAGCAAGAGATCCTGGCCAACATCGGCAAGCTGGAAGAGATCTCCGGCAAGAAGTTCGGTGATCTCACAAATCCGCTGCTGATCTCCGTCCGCTCCGGCTCCAGGGCCTCCATGCCCGGTATGATGGACACGATCCTCAACCTGGGCCTCAACGACCAAGTGGTGGAGAGCTTTGCCGCCGCCACGGGGAATGCCCGGTTCGCCTATGACAGCTATCGCCGCTTTATCCAGATGTACGCCGACGTGGTCATGGAGGTGGGCAAGAAATATTTTGAAGAGCTCATCGACAAGATGAAAGAAGAGAAAGACATCGAACTGGACACGGACCTGACCGCCGATGATCTGAAAGATCTGGCAAACCAGTTCAAGGCCGAGTACAAGGCCAAGTTGGGCGAAGACTTCCCCAGCGACCCCAAAGTACAGCTCTTAGGCGCTGTCAAGGCCGTGTTCCGCAGCTGGAACAACCATAGAGCCATTGTCTATCGCCGCATGAACGATATCCCCAGCAGTTGGGGTACCGCCGTCAATATCCAAGCCATGGTCTTCGGCAACATGGGCGATGACTGCGGCACCGGCGTGGCCTTCAGCCGTGATCCGTCCACCGGCGAAAACGTCCTCTACGGCGAGTTCCTCATGAACGCCCAGGGCGAAGACGTGGTGGCCGGTATCCGTACGCCCAATAAGATTGAGCAACTCAAAGATATTATGCCCGACGTCTATGACGAGTTCGTCTACTACACGGACAAGCTGGAGCGGCACTACGGCGACATGCAGGACATGGAGTTCACCATCGAAAAGGGTAAGCTCTATATGCTCCAGACCAGAAACGGCAAACGGACGGCCCAGGCCGCCCTGAAAATCGCCGTAGATCTCGTGGCCGAGGGCAGATGCACCAAGGCAGAGGCCCTGTTAAAGATTGATCCCCGCCAGTTGGACAGCCTGCTCCATCCCCAGTTCGACCAAGCCGAGCTGGACGCCGCTGTCCCCGTGGCCCAGGGCTTAGCCGCCTCTCCCGGCGCCGCCTGCGGCGGGATCTACTTCACCGCAGAGAGCTGTAAAGAGGCCGCCGAGAACGGCCCCACCCTCCTCGTCCGCCTGGAGACCTCTCCTGAGGACATTGAGGGGATGCACGCCGCCCAAGGTATCCTGACCGCCCGGGGCGGGATGACCAGTCACGCCGCCGTTGTGGCCCGTGGCATGGGTACCTGCTGTGTCTGCGGCTGTGGTGAACTGAAAATCGACGAGCACGCCAGAACCCTCAAAATTGGCGACGAAATCTTCAACGAAGGCGATTTCATGAGCATCGACGGCTCTACGGGTAATATCTATGCTGGAAAAATCAAGACTGTGGAAGCCGATGTGGGCGGCGATTTCGCCACCATCATGGAGTGGGCCGACGAAGTCCGGACCCTCAAGGTGCGGACAAACGCCGACAATCCCGCAGACAGCGCTGTGGCCATCCGTTTCGGCGCCGAGGGCATCGGCCTGACCCGGACGGAGCACATGTTCTTCGAGCCGGATCGCATCCCCGCCGTGCGGGAGATGATCATCTCCAAGACCGTGGAGCAGAGAGAAAAAGCTTTAGCCAAACTCCTGCCCATGCAGAGAGGCGATTTCGAGGGTATCTACGTGGCCATGGAGCACCGCCCGGTGACCATCCGCCTGTTAGACCCGCCCCTCCATGAGTTCCTCCCCACCCAGGAGAGCGATATCCGGGCCCTGGCCAAAGAGATGGATCTCACCTACGAAGAACTCAAAGCCGCAATTGACTCCCTCCACGAGTTCAATCCCATGATGGGCCACAGGGGCTGCCGTCTCTCCGTCACCTATCCGGAGATCGCCGTCATGCAGACCCGTGCCATCATTGAGGCCGCCATCAACGTGAAGAAATCCCACGGCTTCGACATCGTGCCGGAGATCATGATCCCGTTGATCGGCCACGTGGAAGAGCTCAAGTACGTCAAGAGCTTCATCACCAAGACCGCCGATGAGATCATCGCCGCCTCCGGTATTGAACTCAACTATCTGGTGGGTACCATGATCGAAATCCCCAGAGCCGCTCTGACTGCCGACGACATTGCCAAAGAGGCCGACTTCTTCTCCTTCGGCACAAACGACCTCACCCAGATGACCTTCGGCTTCTCCCGTGACGACGCCGGCAACTTCCTGGATGAGTATTACGAGAAAAAAATCTTCGAGGCCGACCCCTTCGCCCGGATTGATCAGATCGGCGTCGGCAAGCTGATCAAGATGTCCGTCGAGTTGGGCAGATCTGTCAAGCCCGATCTCAAACTGGGCATCTGCGGCGAACACGGCGGCGACCCCAGCTCCATTAACTTCTGTCACAGAGCGGGCTTAGACTACGTTTCCTGTTCCCCCTACCGCGTCCCCATCGCCCGCCTGGCGGCGGCCCACGCGAAACTCAACGAGCACAAGGTTGAGGTGGAATCCCTGGGATAGGGATTCGCACACGGCAATATAACAGACAACGGACGCCTGAATCTTCAGGTGTCCGTTGTCTGTATGCATTTAGACACGCCCATGCATGGATTTGGCTCCCTTTTTTGAAAAAAATATGTTATACTACTCTGGTGGAGCTACGCCTGACAGCCCCCTCACAACAAGGGAGCCAGCAGGCGAAGCCTGACGGAGGGAGGCTCCCCTGCCCCTACGATTGCTTCTCAATGTAATGTTCACAGGCAGGCGTTTCAGTTTCTCTCTTTTTCAATCGAGGGTAAACACAATGTCCATAGCTGATTGGACGATAAGATTTTCCAAATTTGATATAATGCAATCGAAAGTGTTTACATGTCCGACAGGTTTTTTTGTGATCCACAATGCAAAGCACTTCCTTATAACCACGCTATTTATCACAGCCCCAACGGCGGCTTGCCCTGCACAGCACTGTATACAACCTACAAAAAGGAGGACCCCCACATGGAACACAGCAACGACACAATCATGCTCGACGAGGAGGATCGTCCAGAACCACTGGAAAAGGCGTCTTTGGGTGCCAGATTGGGCGCATTTTTGGTAGACCATGTCATCATTACGATCCTTGCGGTCATGCCGGCGATGCTCGTCCTGGGGGATAACCCCGGCAGAATCGCAGTAATGGTTTCTCTGGCTTTGTTGGCGGCCTTTCTTCTTTACGGCGTAAAAGACATGGTCAAAGGGCGAAGCCCCGGGAAAGTTTTGTTTGGAATCGGCGTTAGAATGCGTGAGGACACAGAGGAAGTCCCGTCGGCCGGAAAGCGCTTTGTGAGAAATCTCTTCGGATTTTTATGGCCTATTGATTTTTGCATCCTGGCGTTTAGCAGAAACCGGATTAAAATCGGCGATAAAATCACCGGTGCAGATGTGTACCGCCTGCCAAAATAGGATGCGGACGGGGTATCGGGCGATTTTGCTTGTGCTCATCATTGCCGCAGGAATTATTGGTTTTGTTTCGCTGCTATCGTTGGCCTTTCCGCCCCGGACACCACTGACAGCGGAAGAGTTTACAGCGCACATGGAAGAGGCGGGATTCACGGTAGAAGATGAGAGAGGTCAACAGCTAGAAGCTGATCCTGATTGGGCGGATACGGAGCTTGGCAGGCGCTTAGAATCGGTCTTAGCGGTGAGAACAGACTATTTTTTAATACAATTTATAATGTTTTCGACTGAAACATATGCCCAGGTTATGTATGGAAACATGCGGCGTGAGGTGGAATCTTTGAGAGCGGGAGGCATGTCCTCCACTACTGAGATAAATCTTTCAAATTTCAGCAGATTTACGCAGACAGCCAGCGGGCAATATATTGTAATTTCTAGGATTGAACATACACTTGTCTTTGCGCACACCGGTGCAGAGAACAGGTCAACCATAAACGACTTATTAGAACTACTGGGGGACTATTAACCCACCCAATAGGAGGAGCTTGTTATCCATGTGGGACACCATTGCCGCCATCGGGACAGGGGAGGCCCTGTCTGCCATTGGCATCATCCGCATGAGCGGGCCGGAGACCATGGCTGTGGTTGAGGCCGTATTTGCGGAGCAATCCAGCCGCTCTGTGGCCGATTTTGACAATCGGAAACTGTATTACGGCACGTTAATCGACAATACAGGGGCCGTGCTGGATCACTGTCTCTGCTTTGTCAGCCGCGGCCCAAACAGCTATACGGGGGAGGACACGGCGGAATTCCAGTGCCACGGCTCCCCCCTGGTGCTCCGCATGGCGTTGGAGGCCGTGTTCGCCGCCGGGGCCAGACAGGCGGGGGCCGGGGAATTCACCCGGCGGGCCTTTTTAAACGGCAGGCTGGACCTCACCCAGGCCGAGGCGGTGATTGATCTCATCTCCGCCGAGACTGTCCAGTCGGCGAAAAACGCCGCAGGACAGTTGGGCCGGGCCGTGTCTGGCAAGACGGATCAAGTCTACGACGGTCTCCGGGATCTGCTGGCCCACTTCCACGCCGAGTTGGACTACCCGGAGGAGGATATTGAGCCATTCCATCTGGCAGAATACGCCGCACACTTAGCGACGTATATCAAGACGCTACAATCCCTCACGGCAACCTTCCGCCGGGGGCAAATTATGACCCAGGGGGTGCCTGCGGCAATTCTGGGACGGCCCAACGTGGGGAAGAGCAGCTTGCTCAACGCCCTGCTGGGCTATGAGCGAGCCATCGTCACAGAGATCCCCGGCACCACCCGGGATACCCTGGAAGAGCGGATCACCCTGGGGGACACCCTCCTGCGGCTGGTGGACACGGCGGGCCTCCGGGAGACGGGCGACCCCGTAGAGCAATTGGGCGTAGCCCGGGCTGTAGACGCCGCCCAACAGTCCGAACTGATCTTTGCCGTATTCGACGGCACGGCCCCCCTGACCGATGAGGATCAAGCGGTCATCCAAGCGTCGAAGCGTACACCCCAGACAATCGCCGTGGTCAACAAGGCCGACCTGCCGCAAAAGATCGACGTGGCGGAACTCCGCATACACTTTGACCGGATCGTCACTCTCTCCGCCAAGACCGGCGCGGGATTAGATGCCCTGGAATCCGCAATTTCCCAGATATACACCGACGGCCCCCCGATTCCCACAGGACAGATTTTAACCAACGCCCGCCATGTAGATATTGTCGGCAGAGCGCTTGGACATATGGAATCCGCCCAGGCGGCCATGGCCCGGGGCGTCACCCCAGACGCCGTCCTCATGGAGATCGAGGGCGCAATGACAGCCCTGGGTGAACTGACGGGCCGGACGATCCGAGAAGACGTAGTCGCCCGGATTTTTGAGCGGTTTTGCGTGGGGAAGTAATGAAACCCCTCTTCGAGGAAAGGAATCGCATACGAATGAGAACGATCAAAGAGAAAAAATCCATCTGGATCACCTGTGCAGTCGTCAATGCAATCTGCCTGATTGTGCTTATCTTCTTCGTGGGGATTAAGCTTCCCTCTTTTGGCATGTGGTTTTATACCTGGCAGTACGACATCAACGACACCTATGCCGTGGTGAATATGGAGCCAGAGGACCTGCACCAGGTCACCCGCCACATGATCCGCTACATGCAGGGGCATCTGGATCGGGATGACGGGCTACAGATCGAAACCGTAGTCGGCGGTCAGACGCGGGATTTCTTTTCAGAGATTGAGATTCGCCACATGGTAGACGTCTACGACCTGTTTATTGTCGGCCTATTGATACGCGATATACTGGTTATTTTACTGCTATTTACGTCTATTTTCTTTCTCATCTGGGGCAGAACCCATATGAAAATCCTGTTCAAAGCATGGCGATATGGGTCGGCGGGGGTAATTTTGATTCTCGGCACTCTTGTGGCGGTAATCGCAATCAACTGGCACCACGCCTTTGTCGTGTTCCATGAGATTTTCTTTGACAATGACTACTGGATCCTAGACGCAAGGGTGGATCTACTGGTGAATATCGTCCCCTATCCGTTCTTTATCACCATATCCGTCTTCATCGGCGTCTTTTTTGCAGTGGGGCTGGCGCTTTTATTCGCCGTATCCACGATTTTGCGGCGGAGGTTGGGACGATAATGGACATGTACCCCATCGCCCATATCCGGAGTGATTTTACGGAGAAATTCGGCATTCCCCGCCAGAGCGGTGTGGTGTCGGAACTCCGTGCCACAGTAATCTTTACGCCGGATTACCGGGATCCCGAGGCCCTGCGGGGCCTGGAGGAATTCTCCCATCTCTGGCTCATCTGGGGATTTTCTCAAGTGGGGCGGGGCGGCTTCTCGCCTACGATCCGCCCGCCCCGGCTGGGCGGAAACGCACGGATGGGGGTCTTTGCCACCCGATCCCCCTATCGGCCCAACCCCCTGGGATTATCCGCCGTGGAGATCGCGGGGATTGATCTGACCGCAACTGATGGCCCGGTGATCCATGTGCTGGGGGCGGACCTTTTAGACGGCACGCCCATCTATGACATCAAGCCCTACCTGCCCTACGCCGACTGCCTGCCCCGCGCCACAGGCGGATTTGCGGCGGAGGCGCCCGATCCCCGGCTCCGGGTGGAGGGGATAGAGCCGTGGCTCACGCTGCTCCCGGTGGATAAGCGAGCGTCGCTACGGGCGCTCCTGGCACAGGACCCCAGGCCGTCCTATCAGCGGGACCCGGATCGCATCTACGGGATGCAGTTTGCCGGGTTTGATATAAAATTTCAAATCTCCGGCCAGGTATTAACGGTACTAGAGATACAAGAGGTAAAGAGACAAGGAGAATTTCAATGACTGGTGCGACCATTAACGCCCTCGCCATTTTGGCGGGGGGCGGCGTTGGACTTTTATTGCGGGGCAAACTTACAGATAAATTGTCCACGGGCATTATCCGCGCCATCGGGCTCTGTATTATTGTCATCGGGGTATCCGGCGCCTTGGAGGGGGATATTATGCTCATGGTCGTATCCCTGGCCTTGGGTACCCTTATCGGGGAACTCTTGCGGATTGAAGGCGGCCTCAACAACTTGGGGTTACGGCTGCAAAAAAAGATGAGCGCCGGGGACGAGAACACCTCCTTTGCGGAGGGGTTCGTCACGGCGACGCTCCTGTTCTGTGTGGGGGCCATGGCCATTGTAGGTTCTATCGACAGCGGTCTGCGTGGGGATCACAGTATTATCATCACAAAATCCATCCTAGATGCCGTGGCGGCCTTGCTCCTGGCGTCCACTTTTGGGGTCGGTGTGCTGTTTTCCGCCGTCGCCGTGTTCTTCTACCAGGGGAGCATCGAACTGTTTGCGGGCAATCTGCAAGGTGTGCTCACCCCGGCCCTCACCGCCCAGATCTCGGCTGTGGGCGGCGTGATGATTCTGGCCATCGGCCTGAATATGACACTGAACGCAAAAATCAAGACGGCGAATTTATTGCCCGGGTTTTTATTTGCCGTCGGGTATTATATATTGTTTGTAAGGGGGTAAGTAATATGAAATTTGGTGCGAGTACGTTTATTTGGGTTTCACCGTTTTCCAACCATACGATGAGTCTATTTGAAACGGTAAAAAAGCAGGGGTTCGATGTGCTGGAAATTTGCATAGAAGATCCCGAAACCATTGATGCGGCGGCAATTGCCAAAGCCGCCGCTACCTTTGGTGTAGAGCCGCTCATCTGTGGTGCGTTTGGCCCCGGCCGGGATATAGGTGCAGATGATCCGTCCAGCAGACAGACAGGGGTTTCGTATATCAAAACATGTATTGATATTGCGGGCCAAGCGGGCGCGAAACTGGTGTCTGGACCCATGTATGCGGAGGTTGGAAAAATAGGTCTACAGACCGCAGATGCGAAAAAACAGAGAACTGAATGGGCTGTAAAAAATATGCAGACGGTTGCGGCCTATGCAAAAGATGCCGGCGTAAAACTGGCGGTAGAACCCTTAAATCGCTTTGAAACGGATTTCCTGAACACGGTGGATCAAGGGCTGGCGTTTTTGGAGCAGATTGGTGCAACGAACGTAGGCTTTCTTCTCGATACGTTCCACATGAATATCGAGGAGAAAAAAATAGGGGATGCCATCCGCAGAGCCGGAGAAAAAATCTTTAATTTCCACGCTTGCGGCAATGACCGCGGCACGCCCGGTGAGGATCACATTGATTGGGACGATGTAAAAAAGGCTCTGCAGGACGTCGGCTATGACGATTACTTGATTATCGAGTCGTTCAATACAGACATCAAAGAGATTGCACGTGCCGTCTCGCTCTGGCGCCCCCTTGCCACCTCAGCCGACGATCTGGCAGTCAACGGACTTCGTTTCCTGAAACGTCAGTTTGCTTGACAAATATCCGAAAATCACTGCCTCTGGTTTGGGACTGCGGGCGCAGGAATCAAGACGGCGAATTTATTGCCTGGATTTCTGTTCTCCGCCGGGTATTATATGTTGTTTTTGCGGTAGGGCATCAGCTCTTTCCGCTTTGCGTTGCGTGATGAGCCGAATTTCTATAGTATCTATTGGGCGGCGAGCAGATGAAAATTTGCCCGCCGTTTGCTATGAATGAAACATTTTTGCCTTTGTAATGATATTATAAGTGAAAGGCTTTTCAAGGAGAACTCTTAAATGATTACAGACGAACAATTTACAGCTTACGTACGAATGTACATGGACACGGTTTTTAGGGTGGCGTTTAATTACTTAAAAAGCCGCTCCGACGCCGATGACGTCACGCAGAATGTACTGATAAAGCTGTATCGTGCCAACAAAACATTCGAGAATGATGCGCATATCAAACATTGGCTAATCCGCGTCACGATCAACGAGTGCAAGCGCATACTACTATCACCGTGGCGACGTATAGAGCCTATTGAAGCGCACGTGGAGACGCTGCGTTTTGAGGCGCCGGAACAAAGTGAGTTGTTTGAACTGGTAATGAAGCTTCCGGCAAAGTATCGTGTTGCCATCTTTCTGTATTACTTTGAGGATTACTCTACCGAAGAAATTGCTCGATTACTTAATATTCCAAATGCAACTGTTCGTACACGCTTGAGGCGGGCGAGAGAAACTCTGAAATCAGAACTCTTGGAGGCAGAAAACCATGCTTGATAAGAACTTATATAAAGACACCTTTTCGGTGTTAAAAGCCTCAGAGGATACACTATCGGAGGTGTTGAAAATGACAACGCATAGAAAACGCATCACATCCAAGGCTCTGTTAATTGCTGCAACAGTAGCGATCCTCACAATAGCCTTAGTCGGCACTGCATTTGCCGTAAATATGTTTGGCTTGCGAGATTTAATGATCCCCCACCCCGACCACATTTTTTCTTTTGACGAGTTTCAAGGGACTGAAGAGCAGTTTAAAGCCATGAGCCCGGATGGTACACTGGATGATTTTGCAATTCCAATGGGCGAAATGGTATTAGCTGGGTTTGCGGGCAGCCCTGAATTTGAGGCTGCAGTGGAATGGCTGAATAGAGACCGCACCATCTATATTGACGGGGTTGGTGTACGTTGGGATCAAGAAGCTGATATTTTTGTCAATGCTGAAACCGGAACATTTTTTGCAGAGGGCATTATGACTGTAGAAAATCAAGAGACGCTTGACAGTATACCGCCGGAGTATTTAGAAGGCTATGTAGTACGCTTGTGTGAACGCGATGATATACCCGAGGTGTATCAGTGGCATGGGGCGTCCTCTTGGGCTGATGTTGACAAAATAAACGAAATCATTGAAAGGCACGGTCTAGTTCTATACGGTGCGCTGTTCGATTATTACAATACGAATAGAAGCTGGGAAGAATTCCAAGCAAGCGTAGCAAACGGATCAATTATTGATAACTCCGGCAATAATTTTACATTGTACCCCGGCTATAGATGGGAAAGCGGCACATTCCAATTTGATGCGCAATATGGCGACATTTGGTTTTCGCTCCGCTCCAGTCGAAAAGGGACGTTTGATACGGTGATGTTGACCAATATGGACATGAATGCGTTTTCTGATGAGTGGGCGTTTGAAAATCAGCATGGGACAACGCTTATACTTGTTCCAGGTGTGAACATGTCATTTATTATTGCAGATACGGGAACAGCCTTTATTATAGTGTCAATCCACGCAGGCACCGAATCCAGAGTTGATTGGGAAGGTGCTACGTTACGCCTTACTCGCAGTGAGTTAGAGCATTTTGCTGATTTGATTGATTTTGGTCAGTTGAAGTAAAGCCTAACGCATTTTTCTAGTGGTTTGACTATAGTTGCAAAAATAAAGGTCTTGTGACGTTTTGCGTCACAAGACCTTTATTTTTTGTAATTTAACGGGGCGATTGCCATCGGCCCTTACGCTTTCAACGCCAGACCCAACTCGTCTAAATGTTCTGTCTCCACGTTGTCGGGGCAGTCGGTCATGGGCTCGGCGGCGTCTTTTGTTTTGGGGAACGCGATGATGTCCCGCAGACTGTCGGCCCCGGCCATGAGCATGACGATCCGGTCGAATCCCAGGCCCATGCCGCCGTGGGGGGGCGGGCCGTATTGGAAGGCCTCCAGCAGGAATCCGAATTTCCGCTTGCTCTCCTCCGGGGAGAGGCCCAGGGCGTCAAAGACCCGCTGTTGGAGGGCTGCGTCTGTGATCCGGATGGAGCCGGAGGACAGCTCCACGCCGTTTAGGACCAGGTCATAGGCCTTGGCCCGGACCCGCTCTTTGTCGATCTCGAAGTAGTCCAGACACTCGTCCATGGGGGCGGTGAAGGCGTGGTGCATGGGGACAAACTCCCCGGTCTCCTCGTTTTTCTCGAAGAAGGGGAACTCCACGATCCAAAGGGGTTCCATCTGGTCGGACTGGGTAAGTCCTAACCGCTTGGCGGTCTCTGTGCGTAGGAGACCCAGTTGGCTCAAGACAGCGGAATTGGAGCCGTCGGCGATGAGAAGGATCACATCTCCAGTCTCGGCGCCGGAGACTTGGAAGATGGCGTCCATCTCCTCGTCCGTCATAAATTTTGAGAAAGAAGAGGTGGCCCCGTCGGGGGAGAGACGCACCCAGGCGATGCCCTTGCCGCCGATGCCCCGGATGTATTCGATTAACTTGTCGATCTCTTTGCGGCTCAGGGTCGAGACGGCATCTTTGGCCACAATGCCTCGGACGCCGCCGCCGGACTGAATGGCCCCGGTGAAGACGCCGAACCCGCAGTCTTTCACCGTGTCTGTCAGGTCGAAAATCTCCATGCCGTAGCGGAGATCCGGTTTGTCGCTGCCGTAGCGGGTGATGGCCTCATTATAGGTAATCCGCTTGAAGGGGAGAGATAGCTCCCGGCCCAGGATATCTTGGAACAAGCGGGCCATATAACCCTCCACCATGTCCAATACGTCGTCCTGATCGACGAAACTCATCTCCAGGTCCACCTGAGTGAACTCCGGCTGGCGGTCGGCCCGGAGATCCTCGTCCCGGAAGCACCGGGCCAGTTGGATATAGCGGTCAAAGCCCGCCACCATGGAGAGCTGTTTGTACAACTGGGGGGACTGGGGCAGGGCATAGAAACTGCCGGGGTGGAGCCGGGAGGGGACGAGGAAATCCCGTGCGCCCTCGGGGGTACTCCGCACCAGCATGGGGGTCTCGATTTCCAGAAAGCCGTTTTCATAGAAGTAGTCCCGGGTCACTTTTGCCGCCTGGTGGCGCAGGAGAATATTGCGCTGTAGTTCCGGGCGGCGCAGATCGAGATAGCGGTGCTTGAGCCGCACCAACTCCCCCGCTTTGACCTGTTCGATGATCTCAAAGGGAGGTGTCTCCGACTGGGCTAGGATCCGCAGTTCTGTGACTTGTAGCTCCACGTCCCCCGTGGGGATGTCCGGGTTCTTAGACGACCGCTCCCGCAGGATTCCACGGGCTGCCAGAACAAACTCAGAGCGGACGGATGCGGCCTTTTCAAAGACGGCCCGATCCGTCTCGTCGTCAAAGGCAAGCTGGAGGATGCCCGTCCGGTCTCGTAAATCAATAAAGATCAGGCTACCCAGATCCCGTTGCCGTTGGGTCCAGCCGCAGACGGAGAGGGTCTGACCCAACTGGGCCATCCGCGGCTCGCCGCAGTAGATGTCTCGTTTGAAGTTTGCCAGTGATTCCATAGGTGATCGTCTCCTTTTATATTGGTCTCTAGTGTAGCATATTTTTCCTGGGGATACAACGCACTACGGCATACTTTCTGCTCGTTTTGCCTCCAATGCGCGGATGTTTTCTGTACGCAGCGCACGGCTTGCCAGGGTGACAACAAATGCCACTACAAGAATTACAACAACCAGCACAAACGGCAATCTGCCGTCAAGGCCGGATAGCCAGCCGGATAAATACCCAAACGGAATTGTCACGATCAGCACCATACTGGCGAGTACGCTGTTTAACCGTGCGCGCTCTTCCGGTTCGATAAACAGTGCCTGGATAGAGTCTCGGCGGGGCCAAACCAGCCCGTGTGCGCAGGATTCTATGAAAATGCAGACAATCAACAGCCACAGATTGCCTGACGGCAGGGCGATGAGCGCAGCATAGGCGAATATGTATAAGAAAATCCCAATCAGCATGGGGACTTTCATGCCGAATTTCGCAAGTTTAGGCTGGATAATGAATAAAAATGTAAGCATAATCCCTGAACGAATAATCGGGAAATAGGCTAGAAAATACTCCGGCATAAGTAGGTTTCTCGTGACATACAGGCCAAAAAATGTGTTTGTGATCAACGTGATAATTGTGAAAAACGCAATTGTCATCAACGCAAGGCGCATGTGCGCCGATTTGAACAATTTGCGTGCCACCCCGCCGTAACCGGAAAGCAAAGCCATGATTGACATCTGCTTTGTTTCACGAAGCCGTTCTTTGCCGACCTGGGTCTCATCTGCGTATCTGTTCAAGATGAAAAACTTTAATGTCATGGAGAAAAAGGAAAACAAATATAGGAGTCGCACGGCGAGCACAAGTCCGATTCCCTCCACTAAAAATCCGGCGAGCGGCGCAAAAAATACTGCCACAAGTCCCGATATATGTACCCACGCATAGATGTCGACCAGCTTGCTTTTCTCTGCGTCTTCGACGAGCAAACAGTTCCACGAATTTGTCGTGACCTCAGATACGCCGTTAAACAGCGCAGCCGCAGCAAACCACCAAAAATTCTGCGAAAATGCCCAGATCAGGCAGGGGATCGACCAGGAGAGGATATCAAAGATAAACGTCGCCCTTTTGCGTCCCAGCTTATCCGTAATCGCACCGCCTAAAACAGACCAAGCTGCACGTGAGAGTACAAATAACGATGCAATGACGCCAATTTGCCAATCCGACACGCCGAGCAGCATCATATATACCGATGCAAATGGCATAAAGAGAAAAAACGGGATGCCCCACAAGGGCTCTGTATACACGCAGGCACGGGGGTTTCCCCGCAAGCCGATCAGGGTTTTGATCAATGAATGGTTTCGCATAAAGTTCTCCTTGGGTTTCATCAATTCTCTCCGGCACACGCGCTCCTCTAACGCACAGAAAAAGGAGCAGGGTGCCGATGCTTGTACGGGGCCCTACTCCCTTACAAATTCCAAAAGAGGTTACTGCCGGACGGGCGGCAACGTTTTCTGGTGTGCCACGCCTGCGGTGAGGCCTTTGATGGCGACTTCCGGCGAGACGATCTCCTGGTCGCCGGAGACCATGTTTTTGACGGTCACTTTCCCCGCCGCCAGTTCATCCTCGCCTAAAAAGACCACGTAAGGGATGTTCAGCCGGTCGGCGTAGCCCATTTTTGCCTTGAATTTCTTTTGCTCGCCATATATTTGCGCCCGGACGCCGACGCCCCGCAGAGCGGTGGCGAAGGAGATGGCCGGGGCCAGGTCGTCGGTCATGGGGAGGATCAGTACGTCCGCCGGGGCGGTGAGCAGGTCGTCGTTTAAATAGCCCTGTTCTTCCAATACATAGAAC
The DNA here is from genome assembly GCA_009780435.1 of Oscillospiraceae bacterium. GTDB lineage: Bacteria > Bacillota > Clostridia > Oscillospirales > Oscillospiraceae > WRAB01. Next base: position 31,030 of record WRAB01000014.1, read on the forward strand.
AGCCGGGTCAGGCCGATGGAGATGCCAACGCCGGGAAGTGGTTTATCCGTGTAGTATTCCGCCAGGTTATCGTACCGCCCGCCGGAGCAGATAGAGCCGATCTCCGGGTGGTCGGGAATGATGGTCTCATAGACGGTGCCGGTGTAGTAGTCCAGGCCCCGGGCGATGGTCAGGTCCATGGCGAAATGGGTGTCCGGTACGCCGAAATCTTCCATGTGTTTCGCCACAGTGAACAGTTCCTCGATGCCCTCGTCCAAGAGAGCATTTTTCCCGCTGTAGGCGGAGAGGGCGGCAATGGGGCTGACCCCCCGCTGGGTACAGGTGAGCAGATCCAGCAATTGATTTGCCTGGGACTGCTCCATCCCAATGTCCCGCACCAAGAGAGCCGCCGTATGTTCTTGGCCGATTTTTTCCAATTTATCCACCGTGCGCAAAATATCCCCGGCCCGCGCCGTGAGGCCCAGGGCGGCAAAGAGGCCGTTTAGCACCTTCCGGTTGTTGATCCGGATGACAAAGCGGGAGAGTCCCAGGGCCGTCAGGCTGTGATAGATCACGCCGGGGATCTCCGCCTCGTTGATGACGGCTAAACTTCCGTCACCGATAATGTCAATATCCGCCTGATAAAACTCCCGGAACCGGCCCCGCTGGGCCCGCTCTCCCCGGTAGACCTTGCCGATCTGGAACCGGCGGAAGGGAAAGGTAAGCGCCCCGTAGTGGAGGGCCACATATTTGGCCAGTGGGACAGTCAGATCAAAGCGCAGGGCCAGGTCTGTGTCGCCCTTGGTGAGCTGGTAGACCTGTTTTTCCGTCTCGCCGCCGCCCTTGGCCAAGAGCACCTCGGCGGCCTCAATAATCGGGGTGTCCAGCGGGGTGAAGCCGTAGAGGGAAAAGCTGGCCCGCAGGGCGTCGATCATCTTGTCAAACTGTACCTGCCGATCAGGTAAGAGCTCTAAAAAACCGGACAGGGTACGAGGTTTCATTTTTCCCATCAAAAACATCTCCTATAACCAGTAGGGGCGCACAGTGTGCGCCCGCAAAATGTCGAAAAAATTAAAAACGGTGCACCGAGGGCGTTGCGCCCTACGGGACGTGTCACTATTTTTTGGGGTTGACAATGTCCCGCCAGTCCATGTCGCCCCGCTGGAGGCCTCGAACCAGGACTTCCGCTGTGGCCACGTTGGTGGCGAAGGGGACGTTGTATTGATCGCAGAGCCGGGCGATGTCGTCCACGTCTTTCATGGGCTCTGTCCCGTTGGGGTCACAGAAAAACAGCACCAGATCAATCTCGTTATAGGCGATTCGTGCGCCGATCTGCTGGTTGCCGCCTTGAGAGCAGGAGAGGTACAGGGTCACAGGCAGACCGGTGGCCTCTGCCACCAACCGCCCCGTGGTGTTGGTGGCGGAAATGTTGTGGTTGGATAAAATGCCGCAATATGCGATACAGAACTGAACCATCAGTTCTTTTTTTCTGTCGTGTGCCAGCAGTGCGATGTTCATACCGTCAGCCGCCTTTCCGAATGATTTATTTTCTACTTATATGCCAAGGGGACATCCTCCCCTGTGATCCGCTGTGCAATGTGTAAAAATGCTTTTGCCGCCTTAGCTCTGGAATAGAGGATCAGCGGGCGGAGCTGGATGGCTTCGATGATCACGGCGGCGTCCTCCGGGACGATGCCCAAAAGGGGGACACCGACGAAATCGATCATATCGTCTACGCTGACTGTCGAGTGGGAGATGAAGCGAATCCGTGCTCGGTTCACCACCATACGGACGTGCCGGAGACCCATTGCGTCCAGTTCCATCACTGTCTTTTGGGCATCTCGCTGGCTGGTGGCGTCGGTAGTGACCATGATCACTACCATGTCCGCCGCATTGGCGGTGAGATAGAAGAGGTCATCCAGCCCTGCCGGTGTATCCACAAGACAGTAGTCAAACTGGGCCTTTGCCTCCTGGACGATCCGGGCTAAGGCCGCGCCGTTGATCTCTTCGGGGGCATTGCTGGGCCCGGTCAGAAGAAATAGATTTTCAATGTTTGGGTGGGCTACAGCGGCCTCCTCCAAGGGAACCCGTTCCTCCGCCACGTCTATGAGGTCGAGGGCTGTGTGATCTGTCAACCCCAGGAGCAGGTCTAGGTTGGGCAGGTTGATATCCATGTCAATGCACAGGGTCTTTTTCCCCAGTGCGGCCAGACAGGAGGCGATGGCAGAGACGGCGGTAGATTTTCCGGTTCCGCCCTTCCCCGAGGTAAACACCAAGCAGGTACCCATATCCAATCCTCCGTTCATTCGTTTTAGTATAAACAATTTGATACCGTTTTTCAAGAAGAAAGTGGAAACTTTTCGGCAAAACCTGCCGGGGATGATTTACCGGAGCATTATATTCTCTAAAACAAGGCTCTGGTTGATGTGATCGCTTTGGAAGAAATGCTCTAAAATCGCGCGGGCCACAGGGATGACAGCGGAGCCGGCACCACCCTGTTCGATGACCACGGCGATGGCGATTTGAGGGTCGTCCGCCGGGGCGTATGCCACGAAGACGCCGTCCGGGATGCGCCCTTCCCCAATCTCTACGGTTCCGGTCTTGCCCGCTACGGATACGGGGAGGCCGGCAAACTGCCCCCGTGCCGTGCCGTGGGTCACGGTACCCATCATGCCCTCTTGGATGGCGGTGAAGAAACTGTTTCGCATACCCGGCAGGTCCCGCATATCCGCCAAAATCTCCGGCTCTGGGCGATAGAGGACCTCTCTGCCGTCATAGCTACGGACTTCCCGCAGGAGCGTTGGTTGATAGAGAACACCGCCGTTGGCGATGGCGGCTGCATAGTTCGCCATCTGGATGGGCGTAAAGAGGGAGACGCCCTGCCCGATGCCGACCTGGACAATCTGACCGTTAAAAACCGTGTCATAGCCCAATATTTGATTGAGTTCCAAAAAAGCGTCCCAGGTGGAGCGCTGGCCCGCGATCTCTCCAAACCCGATTCCGGTTGCAGTGCCCAGGCCGAAGTGTTCGGCAAAATTGGCCATGCGCTCAATACCTAGCCAGGATGCCAGTTGGAAAAAGTAGACGTTACAGGAGTAGGCGATGGCATCCCGCATGGAAATATAGCCGTGGCGGCCCATACAGCGCGGCCTGAAGCCGTCATCGGCATATCGTTCGAAGTGGCCGCCGCAGAAGATCGTGGAGTGTTCGGTAAAATCCAGGTAATACAGGGCCGCCATGGCAGTGACCATTTTAAAGGCGGAACCGGGGGTGTATCTGCCGCCGGTGGCCCGGTTGAGCAGGGGATCGGATGAATCTTCCGCCAACTGGTCGAACAGTTCCGAATAGCGGTCGATGGGGAAGGTGGGGATACTGGCGATGGCCAAGACCTCCCCGTTTCGGGGGTCGATTGCCACCACGGCCCCACCCAGGGCCTGATCCTCGTCGGCGCCGCGGCTGGCGTTAATCTGGCGGACAGTGGAGCGCAGAGACGCCTCGGCGGTGGTCTGCATCCCGCTATCCAACGTGGTGATTACATTGGAACCCGGCACCGGCGCTTGGATGATTTGCGCATCAATGGGCGTACCGGCGGCGGTGAGGGTTTGGCGCACTTGTCCGTTGGCCCCGTGGAGAAAGTGTTCAAAGTCCCGCTCCAGCCCCTCTTTGCCCACGTGGGCGTCTAATGGGTGGTCGGGGAAACGTTCGACCTCTTCGGCGGTGAGAGGCCCCACTCGGCCTAAGATATGGGCCGCGACGGTGGTGTTATAGCGGCGAAGGGAACTCTCTTGTACCCGGACGCCGGGGAAGCGGCGCTCCAAAATGGTGCTGATTAGCCCCACGCCCGCATCTTCGACGAAGATGTACTCGTCCATACCGATGATGAAACGCAGGCCGACCTCATAGCGGATCCCGGCAATGATCCGGGTCTCTTCCGCTGTATATTCCGCGCTGATGCGGTAGTGGTTGCGCATGAAGGCCATGAGCTGAACCGCCGTCACGTTGTCGATGGACAGTGCCTCCGGTTCCGGTGTCGGGGTGGCGGGATCGGCTCCCTCGTCCTCCGACTCTAAAACCGACATCTCCCGGATCATGTTGCGGATCCCGCGCTCGTTCTGGCGGATAAAGCGATTTAAATTGTAGGCTTGGCCCCCGGTCATGGGTGTATAGGTAAAGGGCGGGTCACTGATGGGCAGTGTATCCATGTGAGTATAGCCCATAGATCGGGTGAGGGCGACCAGATCCAAAAGTACGTCGTTGGTGCTCCCGGCGATACCGTAGTAAAGGGCCGTCCAGTCCAGCATGATATTATTGACCGACCGGTTAGAGATGAGAACAATTTCATTGCGATCCATGATCCGCCCGCGGGTGGCCTCGATTCGCGTAGTCACCAGCCGGTGATTTTCCGCATAGTTGCTCCACCGCTCCCCGTGAATCACCTGTAGATCATATAGCTCTACCACGTAAATGGCGAGGATTACAAACATAAATAGCATAAGTGCAACGATGCGAGTTGGTTTGATTAGCTTTTTCAAAGTTGGACTCCTTTTTTACTGTGAGCTGCCAGCAATCCGAGCGCGTTTCCCCATAAATCGGGTCAGATAGTAGAGGGGTAGAATAAAGAACATAGAATACAAGGTCTGTAAGACGGCGACGCGGAGCAGGGCGAGGGGATTTACTCGATCAAAGACGAGGAAGGGGAACAGCTGGATGATGGCAACGGCCATAAGGGCCAGTGCCGAGCAGAGGAGGTAGGAGGGGAACCCGCGGCTGAGCAGATAGGTGGACAAAAGCCCGATGCCCATCCCCAGGGCGGTCAGGAGGAGGGTGAAGAGGACGGCTGTGTCGGCAAAGGCGGTATCCGAGAAAACGCCTGCCGCTAGACCGAATCCACCGCCCCAACTCGGGCCTTCAAATAGCCCTACACCCACCACCGCCAAGGGCAAGATCAGCGGGGCGATATCCCAGAGGCGGAGCCTGGAAAAAATCATGGTCTGGAGTACGTATAGGACAAAGAGTAGAGCTGCGTGGCCCGCGACGCGGATGATCCGGTTTTTTGTAGAATCAGACATGGGATACTCCCTATTCTTCGCGATCCATAATTTGGACGATAAATATCTGGATCAGGCGGTCCAGATCCACGATCGGTTCGATGGTGGCAAAATAACCGCCGCCATGGGGTTCCAAATATACCCCGGCAATTCGCCCGATGGTGAGTCCTTGCGGAATCCTGCCGCCGTAGCCAGAGGTGGTGATGGTGTCGTTTAAAAGAGGTGTCTCACCGCCGGGGACAAGGCTCAAGCGCAACTGATTATCCTGCATCAGGGCGAAATTGCCCTCCACCACGGCGGAGACCCCGGTACCCATCAGGCCGCCGAGTCGAATCGCCGGATCCAGAATAGTCTGGACAGTGGCCCAGGAGGTACCCACCTCTGTGACGCGCCCCACCAGTTCGTGCCGTTCCGTTATGACCGCGTCGCCCACGGCAATATGAAAATCCGCACCACGGTCAATGGTGAAAGCGGAGGTCCAGTTAGAGGGATCCCAACTGAGGACGTAGGCGTCCACATACCGCAACTGCTCTGTCCGATCAATCAGGCCGATGAACTCCCGCAGGCGGATATTTTCCTCTCGAATCTCCTCCGCCTCCCGCGCCAGGCGCTGATAGCCCGCGATCTGGTTGCGCAGGGCGTAGTAGCGCTCCTCTAAGAGGTCGAAGTTGTGCATATAATCATAGGTCCGCTCCAAGGTGCGGACAATACCCCGGATCCCCGTCTCCACAGGGCGCATGACCGCCTGGACACCGTTTTGGATGAAATTCACCTGTCCGGCGGTGAGAAAAAGAGACATGACAGTGATAATCACAACTGTGGCGGTGATGGCGCCGATGACGGCGCCTCGGGTCTTAAAAAACTGTTTCAAAATAAAGTAACTCCCATTTCCCTTGCCATCAATACCACCCGATATAGAGGTAGGCCGATGACATTGGTCACATCGCCTTCGATGCGCCGGACGAATGCCCCCGCCCGGCCTTGGAGGCCGTAGCTCCCCGCTTTATCCATAGGCTCTCCCGTGGCTATATAGGCGGAAATCTCCCGATCAGTGAGGTCTCGGAAGAATACGTCCGTGGCCTCTGTGGCGGTCAGCTCTGCACCGTCTAAGCGCATGGCCACGCCGGTGTAGACCGTGTGGCGCGCACCGGATAGGCGCCGGAGCATGGATGCGGCCTCGTCTGTGTTCCTGGGTTTGCCTAAAAGCGCCCCTGCTAGGCAGACCATAGTGTCCGCCGCTAAGATCAACTCCCCCGGGGTCGCCGTATCCGCCACTTGGTGGGCCTTGGAGCGAGCGATCTCCCGGACGGCCTCGGCCGGGGGCATTTCCCCGGCCTCCATCTCCTCACCCGGCGCGGGGCGGATGATGAAATCTGTGAGGCCCGCCTGGACCAAGAGATCGCGTCTGCGGGGGGACTGGGAGGCCAGTATCAATCGAGTTATCTGTTTCATCTATTCTACACCCTTATAGTATCGCCCTCTGGTATACTCCCCCGGTTGGTAGCCGCCCAGACCGAGATAGCGTTCCAATACCTGTCGGCACTCCAAGGCGTTCTCCGTAGTGAAGGAGAGCCGGGCGCCCCACAGGCCGATGTCCATATAGTCAGCGGCCCGATCTGCTAAAAACAGCTTGCGGTTGTTGAGAATCACATTACGGCAGCCGGGGGCTTTTAGGATGGGGAAAGAAGCGCCTTTGCGGTCAGAGAGGGAGGCGGGGGTATCGCAGGCGCAGCGTTCTTTGGCGTTTGAGATGACACAGTTCTCTGTGATCATCAGGGGCAGTCTGCCGTAGGCGATGAGTTCTAAATCTATGGCCTTGTCCATATCCCGGATCTGGGCCAGGTTTAGCTCAAAGGAGGCGGTAGCGGAGACCAGACCGAATTCTTTCAAGGTCTCCAGAGCTTGTCCGTTGAAGACGTTTAGACCAAAATCTCCCCGGACGAGCAGCCCCGCCCGCTTGACCATATCGATATGGCCCAAATTGCCCACCAAGCACTGGGTGATTCCCAGGGTCTGGACTTGTTCCAATTGTTGTTTGATCTCATCTCGTTCGTCATCCCAGATCACCGGGGGCAGGATGGCGGAGAAGGTCAAATGCTCCCGTTCCAGATAGGGTTTTAATACACGACCTCCGGCTAAAATCTCCTCCAGGGGCAGGTAGATGAGAGACGGGCGCATGTCTGCAATCTCGTCCGTCAACTGATTGAGGCGGTGGAGGGCAATATTGAGCTGGGGCGGATCCGTCCGCCGGGGGGGCGGATCGCCTGTGCGGAAGATGCCCTCGGAGCGAGGGGGTGGTTCCGCCCGCTTGATGGTCAACTCCTCTAAGAGTTCCCGGCGCATTTTGTTGAGTTCTGCCGACGCCAAGTTCAGGCCCGGATCCAGCACGATTTGAATATCTTGGCAGAGGTAGGGGGTGCCACCGGTCTTGCAGAGTTGGGTCTCCACCTGTGCGTGGGTCAATTCGTGAAATTCGGCGGGTTCTGGCCGGGGGCCTTCGGTTTTGATCACATTTCCCATCTCGTCGGAGACGGCCAATTTGGTCCGTTCGCCTTGTTTTAGCATGGCGTAAAACCGGATAGGAACCCGCTGGATTTCCGCGTTCAAATAGGCCCGCTTGATCTCTCGAAATCCTTTGGCCTCTTGCTTGTTGGCCTCGGTTCGCACCCCGAACATCTCCGGGCCTTTTTCGCCCTTGAGATAGGCGTCGGTGAAACCATCTCGAGAAAAGGCGGCGGTCAAGAGCCGGACTTCCTTTTCTGTGGGAGGACGCTCCTCCCGGATGGCGTTTGCGTAAACCCGGGTGGCGATGGCTGTGTATTCAGGCCGTTTCATCCGACCTTCGATTTTGAGACTTTTGACGCCAGCTTTTTCCAGATCCGCCAAGTGATCCGCCAGGCAGGCGTCTTTGAGGCTCAAGTGGGCCCCTGTGATCCCTCCTAGGCTGTAGGGTAGGCGGCAGGGCTGGGCGCAGAGCCCGCGATTGCCGCTGCGCCCCCCCAACATGGCGCTCATATAGCACTGGCCGGAATAACACATGCAGAGAGCCCCGTGGGCGAAGACTTCGATCTCAATGGGAGAGAGGTTACAGATATAGGCGATGTGGGGGAGGGAGAGTTCCCTGGCCAACACCACCCGGGAGGCACCCATCTCGGCGGCCCGCCGCACGCCGTCGATGTTGTGGACGCTCATCTGGGTGCTGGCGTGGATGGGCATGTCCGGCACCGCCTGGCGGATGACCCGGATCAGGCCCGGGTCTTGGATAATCAATGCGTCGACCCCGAGCCGGCTCACGGTTTTGGCCACCCGCTCCGCCAAGATGAGGTCTCGGTCGGTGGTCAGCACGTTTAGGGTGACGTAGACCTTTACCCCCCGTACACGGCAATACTCCGCGGCGGGGGCAAGGGTCTCTTCTGTAAAATTTTTTGCACTCCTGCGGGCGTTGAAGCTGTCTAAGCCGAGATAGACGGAGTCCGCCCCGTTTTGCACGGCGGCAACGATGGCTTCGGGAGAACCGGCAGGCGCTAAGAGTTCTAACATAATGAGATCATTCCTTAGTATCGCTCGTATAAACATACCTGTCCTAACATATCACAATATAGTATACCACAAATCCCCTTTTTGGGAAATACAAAATTTTATGAAAAAGCGATTGCGGCATTGCGCCCTTCGTGCTATGATAGCCACATAGTAGGGGGTGGCGTCCGCGACGCCCCGTTTCAAGCAAAGGATTTTCTTTAAATGGAAGAGAAGCAGTTTCACTTACCGGATCAGGACAACCACTTCATATCGGGCCACGCCCTGGGTAAATTGCTCCGGCGGGCCGATGGTGATGCGACCCTGGTCTATCTATATATACTCCAACAAAAGGGCAATCTCTCCGTCCCGGGGGCCATGGAGGCTCTGCGGCTCTCGGAGCAGGCGGTCTACGCCGCTATCAGCGTGCTCTCCACCCTGGGATTGCTTGCCGGAGGCGGCGCTGCGGGCAAACAGCGTAAGGCGGCCCTCGAACGGGAGGAGACGCCCCAGTATACGGCGGCGGAGATCGAACAGAACATCCGCACAGACACCTCCTTTTCTGCACTGGTCAAGGAGGTGGGCGGCATCTTGGGCAAAGTGCTCACTGCGCCGGATCTCAGTATCCTCATGGGTATCTACCACCACTTGGGGCTGCCACCGGAGGTGATCTATCAACTGGTGAGCCATCTGACCCGGGAGCACCAGGAGAAATACGGCGAGGGCAAATACCCCACCATGCGGGGGATCGAAAAAATCGCCTATCTCTGGGCCAGAGACGATATCAAGACCCTGGATACGGCCATGGCCCACATAGATCGCAGGCGGGAACAGCAGAGCCAGATTGGCCGCATGAAAAAGGTGTTGGACATCAAACAGGACAAGCTGACCCCCACCCAGGAGAAATATTTATTCTACTGGCTGGACATGGGCTTTGACCTGGAAGTCATCGCCCTGGCCTACGATAAGACAGTGGTGGCCACGGGGAAACTGAGCTGGAACTATTTGAACTCAATTCTCACAAACTGGCATCAGAAAAATCTCCACACCGTAGACGCCATCGAACAGACCGAGGGCAAAAGCCGCCCGCCGGGGAAAAAACCGGCCATGAAAAAACAGACCAACGTCCCGGATCGGCAGGAGATCGCCCGGAAGCAGCAGTTGTTGGATCGAATGGATGGGAAGTAGCGAGGAATACACGTTCAGGGGGCAATGTCTTTTGTGTGCGACATTAGAAAATTTATAGTAGGCGGTGGAAAACACCCGCCGCCTGCGGGCGGCACCCTCTTTACGAAAGAGGGTGGGGTTTGTAGTATCCTTCGTCTTCGCCCTCTTTTTTAAAGAGGGTGGCTCCGCAGAGTCGGGTGTTTTCCTTATGCGCAACAAATTTATATTATCGGGATATTATACAAAAGGAGGCCACTCCATTGGCATTAGACGGAAAAATACTGCGCCGGGCAAGGGCGCTCCATGCGGCGAAGAAAGCCCAGCGGGAGGCCGCTTTTCGGCAGCGGCGGCAGGGGGTCTATGCAAAACTCCCCCGGGTACAGGAGGTTGACGCCTGTCTGCAAGAGACCATTCTGGAGACCATCCACATCGCCCTGGGATCAGAGCGGGCGGTCAACGCCCGGCTGGAGGAGATCGGCCAGAAGAATCAGACCCTCCAGGCCGAGCGTAGCGCCCTGCTTATCCAGGGGGGATTCGGTGCGGACTATCTGGACGAGACGCCACTCTGTTCCGCCTGCGCCGACACGGGCATTGACAATACAGCGATCTGCGCCTGTATTATGGCGATATACCGCACCCTCCAGACGGAGGAGCTGAGTAGCCTTCTAAATCTGGGCGAGGAGCATTTTGACGCATTTTCTCTCGACTACTACGACGACCGAACCATCCACCCGGATTTCGGCATGACGGCACGAGAGAATATGTCCATGAATTATCAGCTCTGCGCCAAATACGCCGACACGTTTGGGGACAAGTCGTGCAATCTATTCCTGACGGGTGATCCCGGCCTGGGGAAGACCTTTCTCTCCGCCTGTATTGCCAAAGTGGTGTCGGAGACGGGGTTCTCCGTAGTATACGACACCGCCGCCCATGTATTCTCCCGGTTTGAGGAGGACAAATTCCGCCGGGGGGACGACCCGGAGGAAGTCCAGGGCGACGTGGCCCGGTATCTGGACTGTGATCTGCTCATCGTGGACGATCTCGGCACGGAGATGACCACCAGCTTTGTCGTCAGTGTCCTGTATAACCTCATCAACACCCGATTGTTGAAAAAGAAGAAGACCATCGTGAACTCCAACTACAGCGTAGAGGCATTGAGCGGCATCTACACGCCGCAGATATTATCCCGCTTAGAGGGGGAGTATGAAGTGCTCACCTTTTTTGGGCAAGATATCCGAAAGTTAAAAAAGGGACAATAGGGGTACTCCCCTTTTGTGGGCGTGAGGACACGTCCGAAATTATGAGAGGAAGCGATTCGAAATGAACATCTATCACGACATCAGCCCGGGGCGCATCCAACCACACGACTTTGTTGCCGTCATCGAGATACCCAAGGGCAGCAAGACCAAGTACGAGATGGACAAAGAGACGGGACTCATGGAGATGGATCGGGTACTCTACACCTCCACCCATTATCCGAGCAACTACGGCTTCATCCCCCGCACCTACGCCGACGATGACGATCCCCTGGATGTGTTGGTCATCTGCTCGGAGGTGCTGCACCCCATGAGCCTGGTCCGGTGCTATCCCATCGGCGTCATCCAGATGATCGACAATGGCCGGGCCGATGAGAAAATCATCGCCGTCCCCTTCGGCGACCCCACCTATAACGTCTACCGGTGCGTCCATGCCCTGCCCCGCCACGTCACCGACGAGATGCACCACTTCTTCACGGTCTACAAGGCTCTGGAAAACAAGGAGACCGCCGTGGACGAGGTCATGGGCGACCAAGACGCCCTGCGGATTATTGAGCGTTCGATTAAGACGTATAACGATAAGTTCGGCGAGGTGCCGGATGTGCGGGAGAGCTGGAGACGGGAGCGGTTGGAGAGTGACCGGTGATCTGGTAGAGTGAGAGAAAAATAGGCAAAGCCCAAAGCGGATTGCTTCCCTTGCAGTGTCCGGTTTGGGCTTGTTGCTTTTCTCCATGTCTTGGTTGCGTTCTCTTTAAGTTGTTTGGTGCGCGATCTTAATCTACATCTTCTGATGGGGAGGTCTGCTGTTTTGGGCGTTGGACCATGAAATACCAGCCAGCACCACCTCCGGCAAGTACAACAACAGCAAACAGAAGCGCGATAGCTGTCACATCGTCTCTTCCCGGATCTGGCGCTTCAACGTAGTACGCTTCTGCATCTTCTAGCGGTTCGGGGTCGTATAACCCCACATCTTCTAACACTTCGGGGTAATACGTTTCTGTATCTTCTGCCGGGGCCGGGCCATACATGATCGTGTCGTCTCGATCTTCGGAACAGTGGGTGATTACAATTTCTTGGATTTCCTCAGTTCTCATATGAACTGTGAAGGCAATGCCCGCATATTCTTGACCGAAATAATAAGTTCTCCGGCCTCTGTACTCCTCAATGTCCACAGGCTGACCTAAAACCGCTATCACCTCTTCCATTGTGGAATCTTCAGTGATTCCCCCCGGCAGTTCTATGGAAAAGGAGTTATCCGGGTTAGAAAAATCAAGATCAACGCTCACCACAAAAGTATGAGCCAGTGGACGTATCTCCTCATCGTAATTGCGAAGTCGCGTCCGAATAAGAGCATCCCCTCTGGTTATGCCAATGCCACTTCCCCGCGCCGTCGGACCTATGTGCATACCGGGATCTGAAAAGTACCAACCGTTTTCCACAAAAGCTTCCATTGGAGCGGGCAGACGATATAGATCCCCGTCAATTTTTACGATAAAGCTGTTCAAATCATCGCTCAAACTCGTTGGTGCTTCATAGTTGCGCACAGAGATGGGGAAATCATCCGCCGCAAACTGGGGAATTTCCACCCGTTGTTCCGTGCGGTTATCGCGCATAGATAGACCAACAACTAAATTGGTCTCCAGATCAACCGTAACACTCAAAGAAATGCCCTCTGCAGAGTAGCTCAGTGTTCGGAGGGGAGCGTGGTCTGTATACGAGTCCGGTTCGCCGTATGCTGCAAGAACTTCTTCATAGGTAGAGCCCATCGTGATATTTTGAGGAAATACAAGTGGGATTCTGCCGTGCCAAGCCTCCATTGTGCTAATGTACCGAACTACGCTTTCGCTTAAGGGAAGTTCCTCTTCCGTGGGGTTGAAAAAGGTTACACGGATTGTCTGATCCCCATTTCTTAGATCCGTGCCGCGGCTGCGTGTTCTTGGGGCTACTATCACCTCGTCTAAATCTTCCCCTTCCCAACCATCTGCCGCAAGCTCAGAAAAGGGAGTCGATAGGGTGTATAAGACCCCGTTCAAACTGAACATGAAACTAAACATATCATCACTCAGCCCCTCTGGCGCCGGAGCGATTGGGCCGGTGGGCAGGGGGACCTCAGGGGCCGGCCGCCGGTCACTAAATGCGTCTCGTATGGAGCGGTCGCTCATGCCCATATTCATACTGATGACCAAATCGGTTGTCCGGTCGATGCGCATAAACGCATAGCCGAAATCCATCTGATATCGAAGCAACTCCGTTGTGCCTTCAAGCGAATCCTCCCTGCGGGTTGGTTCTCCGTGGATTGCGAGAAGCGCCTCATAGGGCATCCCTATTGTTATATTTCCCGGCAAGGTAACATGCGGTGGCCCAGTATGGTCAAAGCGTGTAAAGATAGCATAGACATAGGTCTCATTTAAAGGCAGTTCCTCTCCCGTCAAGTTGATAAAATGCACAATCATACTCTGGTTTTCGTTTCGTATTTGCAGATTCGCCCTGCGCCCACGTGGATTTACCATAAAACTAGATGCGACCCAGCCCCTTGCCTCCAGTTCGGAAAAGGGGATCGGAAAGGTGTACAACTCGCCGTTTAAACTGAATGTCAAGCTCTCTAAATCGTCGCTTAAGCCCTCCACCGGAACGCCTTGGGACGGTTCAATTTGGGAGCCTATCTCGGGCGCCACTGGCGAATCAATTTCGACATCGGCGCCAAAGGCGTGGAATATAAACTCGCTCGTCTCGCTCACGACGAGCTCTTCCCCCTCAATATCGACCCACAGCTGCATGTCTGTTGCGAGGGAGAGCGGATTGCTCGCAAGATCCGTCACGATGGTCATTTGCACATCGTCCAGAAAAAATGCAAAATCAACGCCGGGCTCTCCAAGATCTTCTAAAATATCGCCCATGGACTCCAGCGCAAAATCCGTAAGCGTCCGCCCGTCTAGCACAACAAACATCACCCTGGTATCATCCACTTCTTCGATTTCCACAGTCCGAACGGCTTCCAACTCAATTTCAGGCATGTCGAGGATATCATCGGAGACCTCTTCGAACAAATCCTCCGCTGTCGCCGGGGGAAGGGGAATTTCCTCGCCATCAAAAAATACAAAAAATTGCATCTCCCCGTCTTCTATCTCTATGTACATCTCCAAAATATTCGAACCAAAGCCGAACCCAGCCGCATGAATCATATGCATGATAATGGCCGCCTGCATATCGTCTCCATCAACAATCATTTTTATGTTTCCGCTAGTATGCATAGCAATACTGCCCTCATCTAGGAACTCCATGTTCCTTCTCACAGAGAAATCGATGTCATAAGCCCCCGAAGCCCCCGGCTCAATTGCGAGCCGTTGCATGGCGTCTTCATAAGCCTGAAGCGCCAATACTGCGTCAACGTCCACATCATAATAAGGCGGCACATTTACATCATTATATACATCATCGGTTGCGGGTTCTTCTGTACACGCTACCAGTGCCATACTCATGGCAAATAGAAGGAGAATGGCCCCGAAAACAGTGGCGGCACGGCGCAGACATGTTTGCGTACATCGGCAAAAAAATCCAAAATCCCAGGCACCCATTTTTATTTCTCCTATTCAAAATCTAAATTTGGCTCGCCACATCAAACAAATTGGGAGAGCGTGGCGAATCCCTAATACTGCGGTCAGCATACCATAAAGATCCAGATAGATCAACAATGCCACTCTGAAATAGGGTGGCATTGTGCACTTGTTTTATATTTTGCATAATTGACCAAAATCCGGTCACCCTATGGGTACTAGATTGCCCATTTGGGAGGGATTTCTTTGACGAATCGGCGACTGGGGGACGCAACCCTTGCATTTGGCACGCCCCCTGTGCTCATCGGTCACGCCGCCGTGGCGGGGAAGCGGGAGGGCGAGGGGCCGTTAGGCTCCAGCTTTGACCATATCAGTGCCGACTCCTACTGGGGGGAGGCGACCTGGGAAAAGGCCGAGAGCACTATGCAGCGCACGGCTTTCGCCTTAGCGGCGGATAAGGCGGGGATCGCCCCCCGGACGATTGATTTTCTTTTTGCGGGGGACCTGCTCAACCAGTGTATCGGATCCACCTTTGGCAGCAGAGATAGTGACATCCCATTTTTCGGCCTCTTCGGGGCCTGTTCCACCATGGGGGAGGCCCTCTGCTTGGCGGCCATGTCCATTGCGGGAGGATTCGCCCAACATGCGGCGGCGGTGACCTCATCCCACTTCTGCTCTGCCGAACGGCAGTTTCGGTTCCCTCTGGAATACGGCGGCCAGCGGACGCCCACCAGCCAGTGGACAGTCAGCGGCGCGGGCGCTTCGATCTTGGCGGCAACGGGCGACGGGCCGGCCATCACCCACGTCACGCCGGGGAAGATTGTCGATGCGGGGATCACAGACGCCAACAACATGGGGGCGGCCATGGCCCCCGCCGCCTATGACACCATCCGCCAGCACTTTGCCGACACGGGCCGGACACCGGACGACTACGATCTCATCGTCACGGGGGATTTGGGGTCCCTCGGCCACGCCGTAGTGGTGGATTTCTTCAAAAAAGACGGGGTGACCATGCGCACCTATCAGGACTGCGGGCTCATGATCTTTGACCGCCAAAAGCAGCAGGTGGACGCCGGGGGCTCCGGTTGCGGATGTGCGGCCACGGTGCTAAACGGGTATCTCCTCAACGCCATGCGGGCAGGCAAGTGGAACCGGATTCTATTCTGCCCCACAGGGGCGCTGATGAGCGTGACCTCCAGCCAGCAGGGAGAGAGCATTCCGGGCATCTGCCACGCCGTGGCGATTTCTACCATCGGATAGGGGGAGTTGGATATGTACCAGATATTGCTGCCGTATATCAAGGCCTTTGTGGCGGGGGGAATCCTCTGCGCCATTGGGCAGGTGCTAATTGACCGGACGAAACTGACCCCGGCTCGGATATTGGTCGTCTATGTGGTGGCGGGCGTCATATTGGGGGCCGTGGGGGTGTATCAGCCCTTTGTAGAGTGGGCCGGCGCCGGGGCGACAGTACCCCTGACGGGATTCGGCAACGTATTGGCCCAGGGGATGAAAGACGCCGTCACCGAGAAGGGGATCCTGGGGATATTCAGCGGCGCCTTCACCGCAGGCGCCGCCGGGATCGGTGCGGCGGTGATCTTCGGGTATCTGGCCGCCGTGGTGTTTCGACCGGAGGAGAAATAATAGGGAAGGTTGGGTTTCGTAGAGGGCGCATGAAAGCCTCCTTTTCTAAAGGAGGTGGCAGAGCGAAGCTCTGACGGAGGATTATCTCTGCGTCGCAGGTCAAGAGCGAATTCTCAGTCAGCTTCGCTGATAGCTCCTTTACGAAAGGAGCCTGTGGGCCGAATAGAACAGATACTACAACAATCAGAACCACCACTTGAAGTGGTGGTTCTGATTCTCAATGACACTCTGCGCAATTTAACGCACAGCCCATGATGGGTTCCGGATCGATCCCCTGCCGCCTGTAGTAATCTGCGATGGCGGAGCGGATACCCTCCTCGGCCAAGACAGAGCAGTGGAGCTTTTCCCGGGGGAGGCCGTCTAAGGCCTCGGTGACGGCCCGGTTAGAGATATCCAGGGCCTCTTCAATGGTCTTGCCTTTCACCAACTCCGTGGAGATGGAACTGGTGGCAATGGCGGCGCCGCAGCCGTAGGTCTTAAAGCGGACGTCTTGGATCACGCCATCTTTGATGTACATATAAATTTTCATAACATCGCCGCATTTGGGGTTGCCCACTTGGCCGATCCCGTTGGCGTTTTCCAATTCTCCCACATTGCGGGGGTTGGCAAAGTGATCCATTACTTTTTCAGAATACATTCTATTTTTCTCCTTTTTGTGCGCTAGGGAATCTATTATAGCGCCACCATACGGTCTAAACTGGTTTTGGCCGCATGGATCTCTGCTTCCGACAGTTTGATCTCATACACGCCCTTTTCCAGGGCGTTATACAGGTCTTCCAACTGGATTTTTTTCATATTGGGGCAGATAAACCCGGCGGAAACGGAGAAAATCTTCTTCTCCGGCAACTCCCGCCGGAGCCGTTCCACAATAGACAGCTCCGTGCCGATGATGATCTCCGCGGCCGGGGTTGTCCGGGCAAAGTCCAGGATTTGCGACGTGCTCCCCACAAAATCCGCCTCGGCCAGCACCGCCTCCTGACACTCGGGATGGACGGCAAAGACGGCGTGGGGGTACCGGGTCTTGGCCTGTTTTGCCTGGTCAGCGGTGACCCGGTCATGGATGGGACAGAAACCGGGGTGGAAGTAAAAGGTCTTTTCCGGCACCTGTTCGGCCACATAGCGGCCCAGATTCCGATCCGGTATGAAAATGATCTCCTCTGCGTCCATCTGTCGGGCGATCCGCACTGCCGAAGAGGAGGTGCAGCACACATCCGACACGGCCTTCACCGCCGCAGAAGAGTTGACATAGCACATGACAGCGGCATTGGGATACTTCTCCCGCAGGGCGAGGACGTCCTCCGGCTCCACCATATCCGCCATGGGACAGCCCGCATCGGGCGCAGGGAGTAAGATCGTCTTATGCGGACTTAGAATCTTCGCGCTCTCGGCCATAAACCGGACACCACAGAGGACGATCATGTCCTCTTCCGCCTCCTTGGCCTGTCTGGCCATCTCGAAGGAGTCCCCCACCACATGGGCCGCGTCCTGGATCTCCAGGGGCTGATAGTAGTGGGCCAGGATCAGCGCACCCCGCTCCTGGGCCAGGTCGAGAATGCGCCGTTGTAGATCGTTTAATGGGATAGACATGTTACGCCTCCTCCCACAAGGGCGACATAGCCCGCAATTTTTCTACGATGTTCGGCAGGGTCTCTAGAATATAATCGACGTCAGCCTCTGTGTTCTCCTCTCCCAGGGATAGTCGGACAGAGCCGTGGGCGATCTCGTGGGGCAGGCCGATGGCCAAGAGCACATGGGATGGATCCAACGACCCGGAGGAACAGGCGGAGCCCGACGACGCGGCAATCCCCGCCGCGTCCAACAGGAGGATCATGGCCTCGCCCTCGACGCATTCAAATACAAAACTGGCCGACCCCGGCAGACGGTTCACGGGGTCTCCCGTCAACTGGGTGCGGGGGATTTGCAAGAGGCCCGCGATGAGCTTGTCCCGCAGGGCTTCGATCTTCGCGCTAGACGCCGCTAGCGTTTGGACGGATTCCTCCAGCGCCGCCGCCATGCCGCAGATACCGGCTACATTTTCCGTGCCGCTCCGCTTGCCCCGCTCCTGGGCGCCACCGGTGATAAAGGAGGGCAACCGCACCCCTTTTCGGACATATAGGGCGCCGATCCCCTTGGGACCGCGGAACTTGTGGGCCGACAGGCTCATAAGGTCAATCTCCATGGCCGTCACATCTACGGGGATGTGACCTACGGCCTGGACGGCGTCGGTGTGGAACAATATCCCGTTTTCCCGGGCGATGGCACCAATCTCCCGGATAGGATAAATGGTACCGATCTCGTTGTTGGCGAACATGACGGTGATGAGAATCGTATCCGAACGAATGGTCGCTCTCAGATCGTCCAATGAGATGTGTCCGTATTCGTCTACGGGCAGATAGGTCACATCAAAGCCGTGTTTTTCCAAGTCTTTCACGGTGTGATCTACTGCGTGGTGTTCAATGGCGGTGGTGATGATGTGGCGGCCCTTTTGGCCCAATATCTCGGCAACGCCGCGGATGGCCCAGTTGTCGGCCTCGGTCCCACTGCCGGTGAAAAAAATCTCATCCGGCTTCGCCCCGATGGCAGCAGCTACTGTCTCCCGTGCCTCATCTAAGGCGCGTCTGGCCGCTCGGCCCAGTCGATATACGCTGGACGGGTTGCCGAATCCCTCTTGTAGCCAGGGGAGCATGGCGGATAGGGCCGTCTCCGAAAGACGGGTGGTGGCGGCGTTGTCCGCGTAAACAAATCGTGACATAAAATCCCTCCTTCGCCGGGGTGTCATTGAAAACATGCTGGGAAAGCATCTCCCAGCATGTGAAGCGCCAATTCTAATCTTTATAAATTTATACCAAAGAGGTTTGTTTGTCAATACACGACCTTGATATTATGTGTACTTTATGGTACAATAACCGCCAAACGGCTATTGTACAGACCGGTGTAGTACAGCCCCATTCCAAAGGAAGAGGCAATATTGCAATCATGAAAAAAGCGAAAATCAGCCACAATGTTATCTTGCGCCTCCCCCGGTACCTCCGCTATTTGGAGGCCCTCCACAGGGGTGGCACGATCCGCATCTCCTCCGAGGAGTTGGGGCGACGCATGGGGATTCCCGCCTCCCAGATCCGGCAGGATCTCTCCTGTTTCGGTGCGTTCGGCCAGCGGGGCTATGGCTATCGGGTGGAAATGCTCATCCGGGAAGTGTCCGAAATTCTCGGCATCAGCGAGGAGCGGCGCGCCGTGGTGATCGGGGCCGGCAACTTGGGCCGGGCTATCATCAGCAATTTCCCCTTTTCTCAATACGGTATCCGTTTAACCCACGCTTTCGACATCTCAGTGGATATTGTAGGGCAGTCCCTATCCGGCTTGACAATCAGCCATATAGACACCTTAGAGGCCGAATTCCAAAAGAACCGCCCCGATGTGGCGGTCTTAACCATGTCCGCCGAGAGCGCCCCCGCCATCGCAGATCGTCTTATCGCCGCCGGGATCCGGGGCATCTGGAATTTCACCAACGAAGACCTGATTGTCTCTAACCCTCACGTGGTGGTGGAAAACATCCATTTTTCCGACAGTCTCCTGACCCTCAGCTACTACATGGCCCGAGGGATTGAAAACGAAAACAGTCCATCTTAGCGAGGTATTTTTTTATGGTTCACCGAACAAAGCGCTTCGGCGCAATCTTTCTCATCTTGGCAATCCTTTTCGCCTCTATCCCGGCCCTAGCCGCCCCCTATGAGGCGGTATTTGAGCTGGGGAACAGCCCCATCAACAGCCTAAACGGCGGCAAGATGGCCCAAGCGGGCGACGATCTCTACTGGGCCGACGAGACCGGCATCTACTTAGACGACACGCGGATCACCACGGAGCCCGGTGCAAACCTCAACGTCATGGGCGGTGGCCTCTATTACACCTTGGCAGGGGATGTAACCCTCCTGCGCCGGATTGCACTGCCGGACGGTGCGCCCCAGACGATTCTGGAGTGGAACACGGCCATTGACCAGCTCTACATCACAGGAGATTCCATGGCCCTGCTTCTCTCGGAGGAGCAGGTCTATCGCGCAAATCTTCAAGACGGCGAGATCCTAGCCGATGAGACGGCCTTTTCCGTGACCGGGTTCATCCCCACAGCCCACGGCACCATCTATGCCGCAGGATATTTGGGGAACTTCACCCTGTTCGCGGACGATCAATATATCGAATCCGGCGTCACCAACTTCTTCACAGAAGAAGACTTTCTCATCCTCCGCCGGGGGATTTCTGACTACCAAGTGGCCATTGACACCCTCTTCACCACCGGCGGCCCCGCGGTGATCGCCCCCTATTCCCTGGGGGACATCCGGATTACCCCCTGGAGCCACAGCGCACATGGTGGCGAGGATTGTCCCACCTGCGCCGAGGCCCTGGAAGACTTCCTGGCCGGGATCGTATATGACCCCATCATCACCCCTCTACATGTTACCACTCACACCCTGCCTCTGACCCAATCCCAGCAGAACGTGGTCAAACGGGCCAGACAGATGGCGGAGATCCGCTGGACACCGCTACAAAATATCACGGGCTGGCGGGGCAATATGACCTATTACGCCGGACAGACCGTTGTAGGAATCCCCTACGCCCAGCCGGTGACAAGGGGCCGTTATATCCCATGGCAGGCGACCCTCTCCACTTTTGCCGCCGCCGTACAGGATATCAACAGTGTAATGTACACCAGCTTCTCCTTCAACGGCACCCACGCCACCCGCGCCCCCTATTTCGGAACCGACTGTTCCGGCTTTGTGTCCTGGGCGCTGGAGCACCCGGTTCGCACCCACACGGGTTCGTTCCCAAACCACGCCCAGCGGATCACACAGAACCTCTACGCCCTCCAGGTGGGCGATGTGTTCAACGCCTCCCACCACAATAAACTTGTGACGGCGGTGGAGTTCGACGCAAACGGCAATCTGGTCGCCGTGGAGATTATGGATCAGTCCATCCCCACCCCCCGCCTCCGTCGGTGGGGTGCGGGCGGCAACGCCGGGAATCTCCAGACGTTAATCGCCCGGACGTTTCAGGCGGGCTTTGCCCTGTACCGGAGCAATACCATCGGCAACGTCAGCTTCACCCCGGATCCCGCCGTGGATGTGGGCCTGGGCCAGCGGCATACCATCTCCGCCTCTGCCGGCCCCGGCGGTACCGTCACCCCTGCGGGATACGTCAACGTCATGGAGGGCGCCGATCAGACCTTTGTCTTTATGCCCAACCAGGGCTTTGCCATCAATCGTGTATGGATAGACGGTGTAGATGTGGGGCCGCTCAACCAGGTCACCTTCCCCAATGTCACCACGGACCACACGGTCTCCGTGGAATTTGTCCTGACGGGCAGTCCCTTCAGCGATGTCCGGGAGGGGTCCTGGTATCACCCCCATGTGTTGTATGTGTTTGAACACGGCCTCATGAACGGCACCTCCCAGACCACCTTCGAGCCCCATACCATCACCACTCGAAACATGTTTGTGACTATCCTGGGCCGCATGGCGGAGATTGACCCGCTGTACTACGCCCACACCGGCATCATCACCGGCAGCGTCGTCAACCACCGGGCTGGCCCCGGCACAAACTATGCAATTATCGGCTCCTTCCCCCGGGACACTTCGCTGCGGATCACCGGGGCGCGAAACGGCTGGTTCCAGGTCATCTACGGCACCCGAATCGGCTACGTCTCCGGAGACTTTTTCGCCCCACAGCCCGGTACCCACCCGGACGTGGCCCCGGGACGGTTCTACACCTCCTACGTGGAGTGGGCCAGTCGAGCCGGGATCGTCCTCGGCACCGGAGACGGTAATTTCCTCCCCGCTGACAGCATGACCCGCCAGGAGATGGCCGTATTCCTCCACCGCTACAGTACGGCCATGGGGATTACCCTCCAACAGGACACTTCGCTCCCCCTCTTCCACGACCTGAATACCGTGGCCCCCTGGGCCAGAGACGCCGTAATCGCCCTCCAACGGGCCGGTATCATCCAGGGCGCAGGAGACGGCAGTTTCGATCCCCTGGGCCACAGCGACCGGGCCAGCGTGACCAGTATGATTGCGAATTTCCATCGGATTTATGGGTAGACAGACAAAAGGGCGAACGCAGTTTGCGTTCGCCCTTTTTTTATGCCTGGATACCTCCTACAGCACGGTGTACTTTTTCACCATTCTGCGTATACTCATATTGTCTGACCTCGCGGGGTGGCGCAGTAATAATACCGCCTTCATGACAACTTTACGTGCTTGGCTCAAGCTAAGTCCCAATTTTGCACCTGTTTGCTTATAGGTCAAGCCATCCCGGTAATAATATTCTAGTGCCTGTTGCTCTCGTTCCGGCAATGTGTGGATCATTTCTAATATTCCGCGGGCATACATGTCGGTATCTGCTAGCTCGTTCGGGAACACTTGGCAGTAAATACGGGCGGCATATTCCCTGTCAGTCATAAATCCCCCCACTTTTTCATCCCATAAAGCATGGCAGACAACAGCATAACTGGTACTAAGATCACGACTAGGAATCCTGTGTTCCCAAAGTTTTGATACAGCCATTCGGCAAACGCAATCGTATTCTGTATCCACATCCTGTATCTCATTTTTGCATTTTTGATACACTATATTTCCTAGTATTTTATCATAACTTTCACACTTGTCAATACTTAAAGTTATTTATAAATTATAAAACTTTAGTTGTTTGTCAAAAGCTCATAACATTACTATGCTATTTATAGAGGTGAATGTTATGGGCAAAGTATCAACAGTTTTTGGTAATAAACTGGTTCAGATAAGAACAGATTTGGGCATATCTCAAGAAGAATTAGCTTTTAAATGTAATATGCACTCAGCCCATATGGGGCAATTGGAAAGAGGCGAGAAATCACCTACTTTAGAAACATTACAGAAAATTGCTGATGGCTTATGTATTACCGTTTCTGATTTATTGAATTTTGACTCGGCATTACCTGCAAATAAATTAGACAGCAAAACAAATAAAATTATTGCTCTTACTCAAAATAGGACAGATGCAGAAAAAGCTAAAATATACAATATGATCAAAATTTTAATCAATAACCACTCCGAGTAATAATTCCCTCAAAAAACCCAAGGGCCAACGCATGTGCGTTGGCCCTTGGGTTTCCATTTTGGTGACCCATCGGCGACTCGAACGCCGGACACCCTGATTAAAAGTCAGATGCTCTACCGACTGAGCTAATGGGTCATATATTTGGCAAGTCAATACAGGCCTCTCACAATGGCCCTTGACCTCGCCTTTTCCCTTAAACACTGGGCGCGACGCTCTGCGTCCAGTGTAAGCGAACAACGGGGTTGCGAAATGGAGTTTTTCGCCCAAAGGCCCGCAGGCCGACGGCGGAAACGAAATGCAGCTTCCCCGGTAGTGAGCTGGCTGGGATGGAAGGGTTCGAACCTTCGAATGCCAGAGTCAAAGTCTGGTGCCTTACCGCTTGGCGACATCCCAATGTGATGTGGACCGAACAAGGGGCATGGCCCTATGCCCTTGACCTTACCCACTGGGCGTGGGTCTCTGCACCCAGTGGAAGCGAACGACGGGGTTGCGAAATCAGCTTCCCCGGTAGTGAGCTGGGGTGGATGACGGGATTCGAACCCGCGACCCCCGGAACCACAATCCGGTGCTCTAACCAACTGAGCTACACCCACCGTAAACGTGCGACGCACGCGCCGCACTGGTACGCCAGAAGGGATTCGAACCCCTGGCCTACTGCTTAGAAGGCAGTTGCTCTATCCTGCTGAGCTACTGGCGCATAGAGAACGTGCCAACCGATCCGTAATTGGTCAGCTTAAGTATTTTACGCATTTTTTCTCCCTTTGTCAAGGGTAAATTTCCCTTGACAAAGGGAGCGGCATATTTCGACAATTTGTAGGCGCCTTTTATCCGTAGAGATAGTGGAAATTCGCAATCATACTGGCCACACTGGCGCGGTTGCTGATGGCCAGGGGTTCAAAGCTACCATACCCTGTGCCGCGGACTACGTCGGCCCGCTGTAAGGCCATTACAGCGGCGCGGGCCCAGTCGGCCACGGTGCCGATATCTTGAAAGATCGGGAGCGTGTAATCCTGGGGGAGCGCAATTTCCATGACGGCGCTGTAGCGGTGGAGGAAGGTGGCCATCTCCTGCCTCTGTAGCGGCTGGCCAGGGCTAAATTCGCCCACCCCAGTCCCGGTGGTGATCCCCACAGAGCTGGCCCAGGCCACATAGGGCGCGTAAAAGGCGCCGGGTGCCACATCTGTCCAGGCCCACTCCAGGGCGAGCAGATCATTGCGGATATAGCCGACCTGTCCGCCTATATTCAGTCGGAACCAGTCCCCAATTTGCCCGACCACACGGGCCTGGGTTCCGGCGTTTACTTGACCTAGCGGCGCATACCCCAGGCCGGGGCCGGATCTGAAATTGACCACACTGCCGGTAACGGTGGCCCTGGGGGCAAAACTCAGCGAATCAATCCCCGCCATACGGCCTAAGATGGTTACAAACATCCCCCGGGTGGTGGACAGATTTGGCTCAAAGGTGGTGTGAGATGTGCCGTTCATGAGCCCCTGTTCCCTGACATAGCCCACTGCCTCATAGTACCACGCATAGGGTGAGACGTCGGTAAATGGAAGCGAACCCGGCGGAGGCGGGGGCGGGGGCGGCGTGGTTGGGCCATTGTAGATAGTCACATTGGCGTAGTAGAAATGGATAATCTGGTCATAGGTGAATCCCCGTTGGGCCAGGGAGTGCGCCCCCCACTGGCTCATACCCACATTGTGGCCGAACCCGAAGTTGGAGATCGTAAAGGTCAGCCCGCTGGAGGCCGGCTCGATAGATTGATATTCCTCTGTATCATTCAGTATCTCGTCCAGCAGCCCTGCTTCAAGCATTGCAAAAATTTCTGCTTCGCTGTGATAGATGTGCAGATCGTCCAATGGGAAGAGGTGGAGATCATCATCTGTGACATCTGGTACAAAGCAAATATCTTCCGACAACTGCAAGGCGCTGGCCGCACTGTTTCGTGTGATGGTAAACCGCTGGCTGGTAAAGGTGGATAATCCACCCAATACTATAGTCCGTGCCGCTCCGCGACTATAAGTCCGCGTAGCCCCATTGGATGCTACAAATGTGACGGAATACATGTTTCCTAAATCCGTATAGACGGGGAGAACATTCGCGATATCCGGTAGGTTGAAGTTGGAATCCCGGTTGCGCATGTGTGTGCGGAGCTCTGCCGCCGTGAAGGTGCGGGACCATCGGATCTGGGCCGGGGCCTGTTCACCGGGATCCAATACACCCAGGAGATATGCTCTGGGGTTCCCCCAGATATTCCGTACATCCTCCGTGGCACCGCCGCTGGCGGAGTGGTACAATGCCTCAATGGGGCGGCCGTTGTGGAGAATCAACTGCCCCGCCGTATCGCGAACGGACCGGTCTGTGTTGGCGTTGGCACCATGGGTACCCCTGTAGACTTGACACCACGTGGTGTTGGAGACATCAAACCCGTGGGCACCACGGCGGCCAAAATTTGCCACGGCGAAGGTTCTGGCAGTGAGGGCCTGGGCTTTGAGAACTTCCAACGGCCAGGAGGGGATGGCTTCATAGGGTACCACGCCGCGGACGTAGTCCTCAATATCCACGTAGTTGATCCCGGTCAAGCTACCGCCAGAGGAAGTGAATCGAAATCCGCCAAAAAAGTAAAAACTGCTCCTGACATTGCCCCCAAAACTTGCGTTGGGAAGCGCATATGTAGTGGTAATGGAGGGATTAACCGGCCCGATGCTCACACTGGAGCCGGTGAACACCGCCGCTCCGGATCCATCGGTCACCGTCACATTGGCACCGCTGCCTGTGACCCGCAAAGTCGTGAATGTGCTGCCCGTTGGAACAAACTGTCGGGATGCATTAAATGTTCCAAGGCGCAGCCCCCCGGTGTTGGTCAAGGTGACATTTGGCGTAACCTGCCAACTCCGGTAGCCGTTGAGCCCCACCCGGATCACACTGTGGGCCGGGGTAAAGGCCTCTGCCGTGTGTTCTAAGGGAAGTAATCCCACTAGAAGCGTAACCGCCAACAGGGCGGCAAACATGCGTCTGAATTTCTTCATGATGCGTCCTTTCCAGCATTATGTTGACTTCTTGATTTCCTATTATAGGCGAATTTTATCGAAAATGCAAGTGTTTCGTAGAGATACAAATATTTTCGGCTATCCCTTTTTATCCAATATGTTGACGGCCATCTTGATTCCTTGCCATGAATATTAGAAATTTTAATACCGCTTATTGCAAACTTAAACTTGAATTATCTCATATATAAATATTTGTTACCAACATTTGTTATAAATTTATATAGATCGAAATTTGTCTGGAGGTATCAAAATGAATCGAATCCGGCAACTGCGACAGGAGAGGCATTTAAATCAGGGCGGCTTGGCCATGCACTTGAATACGTCTCAATCGACCATTAGCCTCTACGAGACAGGAGATCGGCTCCCGGATATGAAAACGTGCATTCAACTGGCGGAATTTTTCCGCGTCAGCTTGGATTTTCTCGCCGGGTATTCCGATGTGCGAAATCCCGAGGCAAGCGCCCAAATGACAGATCTGGAGTACAATATCCTCTCCCAACTCCAGTCTTTAGACGAGGGGAAACAACGGCAGGTAGATGCTTTCATCAAAGGGCTCCGGATGGGGAGTTTGTAAGCGACAAGAGGCCGGCGCGGATGCGCCGGCCTCTTGCTAATGAAGATAAGGAATACGCCCTCACACCTGAATCCAACCGGTATGTGTGCGCGGCACCTCTTGGCGTTCGATAAAATCGGCAAAAAATTGATGCACTTCCTCAAAGGAGTTCGGGTGGGCGGCATAGAGTTCAGTGGTACCGTTGTCGTATGCCTTTACCATGGAAATATCATAGTACACCCTGTACGGGCGGATCCGCTTCCAGGGTAATCAGCGTGTGATCCGTGTTTTTGAGCCGTTGCAACTCCAGGAGCATATCGTCAATACGGGTAATCCTGCGCCCGATCTCATCTTCGTTCACTGCAAGAAGAATCGGAATTGCACACATGGCAATATGTCCAAATGCCCGCCAAAATGGCTCACGGAGATCGACCCGCTCCCGCTTCTGCACAATTGTCACGGGCAGATAAGGCGCAGTGTCAAACTTTTCCGTTACGTTCATCCGAAGGATGCGCAAAGGGAGTATGCCGAGTGTGCCCAAGAGCACAATCTACACCCCACCCCGCATGAGTTGAATCAGATAGGGGAGCGGCTGATAGTGCCGCAATTTTTTTGGATCGGAATAATCCACGATAAAATACCGCACTCCAAGTTTTACAATACGATACCGGGCGTTGATTTTCCCAACGGCATGTCTGTTTGTGGGCCTGTGTCCGTTGCTAAACCGCTTCGTATAGTATTCGCTGGCGGGGTGGTTTAAGGCAATATGGGGACAGTGCTCCGCCAGAAATTGAAAGAGGGGCACTGCATCTTTTTGTTTGCAAAATTTCTTGATTCCCCCAAGGGGTCTGCGAATCCACGCCATTACAGCGTATAGCATCGGCAAAGAGAGGAGCAATATGGTCCATATGTCTTCTATGCTAAAAATAATCACATAGAGGAAAAATAGTCCCAAAACAGATCGAAATAGGACAATTCTAATGCCTTTGCGCCTCAGTTCTCGTACCATTGTATATCCCTCTATCCCATCTTGCGTCCGGGGCGCACACTGTGCGCCCCGGTTTTCGTGTGTTTCCTGCCAAGTGTCATCAATCCACCAGCGCGATTGCCTCAATCTCTACCTGAGCGCCAGCGGGGAGGGCCGCCGCTTGGATACAGGCCCGGGCCGGGGGATTTTCCGGGAAATATTCGGCATAGATGGCATTGACCGTCGCAAAATTCGCCAAATCCGTCAAAAAGACCATGGTTTTGACCACATTGGAGAAGTCCACTCCCGCGGCGTTTAGCACCGCCTTGAGGTTGGCGAAAACCTGCCAGGTCTCGGCCTCGATGCCACCCTCTACCAACTTGCCCGTCTTGGGATCTAAGGGAATCTGCCCGGAGGTATAGACCAAGTTCCCCGCCTGGACAGCCTGGGAATAGGGCCCGATGGCCGCAGGTGCGTCTTGAGTCGTGATGATTTTTTTCATAGGATACCGCTCCTTTTGTTTTTTTGCAACTATTATACCATAGGCGCTTGCGGTCATTATATCATAAGCAATTCTCACATGGTATACTTTGCCCCGTTTTTATGATATACTACAACCCATAAACACCTGTTACAGGAGGACGCACACCATGCACGAGAAAACATTTTACATCACCACCCCCATCTACTATCCGTCGGACAAGTTGCACATCGGCCACACCTATACCACCGTGGCGGCGGATGTCATGTCCCGGTATAAACGAATGCGGGGCTTTGATGTGATGTTTCTCACCGGCACCGACGAACACGGCCAGAAAATCGAAGAGCGGGCCGCCGCTGCCGGCGTGTCTCCCAAAGCTTTCGTGGACGAGATCGTCATCGGCCCCGGCGGGATTG
The DNA here is from genome assembly GCA_009780435.1 of Oscillospiraceae bacterium. Lineage (GTDB taxonomy): Bacteria > Bacillota > Clostridia > Oscillospirales > Oscillospiraceae > WRAB01. The sequence goes on from WRAB01000014.1 coordinate 59,747, forward strand.
TTGACCTGTGGAAGCTGATGAACATCTCCCATGACCGGTTCATCCGCACCACGGACGACTATCACATGGAGAGCATCCAGAAGATTTTTAAGGCCCTATACGACAAGGGCGCCATCTATAAGTCCGTCTATACGGGCAAATACTGTACCCCCTGCGAAAGTTTCTGGACAGAGAGCCAACTCACAGACGGCAACTGTCCCGACTGCGGCAGAGCGGTCAAAAATGCCGAGGAGGAGGCCTACTTCTTCCGGCTCTCCGAGTACGGGGACCGCATCTTAGACCTGTATGAAAATCACAACTTCTTAGAGCCCGTCAGCCGGGTCAACGAGATGGTAAACAACTTCATCAAGCCCGGTCTGGAAGACCTCTGTGTCTCCCGCACCACCTTCTCTTGGGGCGTACCCGTGGATTTCGACCCCGGCCACGTGGTCTACGTCTGGATCGACGCACTGAGCAATTATATCACCGCTTTGGGCTATGGCAACGAGAAATATCACGACTTTGACCGCTACTGGCCCGCCGATATCCATCTGGTGGGCAAGGAGATTGTTCGCTTCCACACCATCATTTGGCCCGCCATGCTCATGGCGTTGGATCTGCCCCTGCCTAAGAAAGTCTTCGGCCAGGGTTGGCTCCTGTTGGACGGCGGCAAGATGAGCAAATCCAAGGGCAACGTGGTGGACCCCTACATCCTGGCAGATCGCTACGGCGTGGACGCCCTGCGCTACTTTTTGCTCCGAGAGTTCCCCTACGGCTCCGACGGCAATTTCTCCAACGAGGTCTTGATCAACCGGATCAACACGGATTTGGCCAACGACCTGGGGAACCTCTTATCCCGGACGGTGTCCATGGTGGAAAAATACTTCGACGGCACTCTGCCGGAACATCAAGAATCCGGTCCCGAGGACGAGCCGCTCTTGGCCCTGGCGAACCCGCTGCGGGATATCTACGAGACAAAGATGGAGCAACTCGCCTTCCAGGACGCCCTGGTAGAGGTGTTCCAAGTCATCTCCCGGGCCAATAAATACATCGACGAGACGGCCCCCTGGATCCTGGCCAAAGATGCGGTCAATCACCCCCGGCTGGCCCGAGTGCTGTATAATCTCTTGGAGACCATCCGCCTGACCACGGTACTCCTCCTGCCCTTCACCCCGGAGAGTAGCGAAAAAGCCTGGGCGCAGATCGGTGCGGATCCAGCCATCTGTGATTGGGACAGTGCGGGGACTTTTGGTCTCTTGCCCGCCACTGTGACGGTGAAAAAGGGCGAGAATCTGTTCCCCCGGATTGATGTGAAGAAAGAATTGGAGGCGTTGGAAAACGCTGTAGGCTGATGTGCGCACAAGTATTTCCGGCGCATTCTGAAACTCAGCCAATTTCGCCAGATCAACCTGTCATTCAGCTTTTTGTTCACGATAATGATACTTCTTGCCCATTTTTACGAGGAAGAAGATTGTTACGAAAATCGCTAAAACTTCCGCTGATGGCAGGGCAATCCATACGCCGTCTAAATCCCAAATCCGCGGCAATGTGACAAGGGTTGCCAACATGAAAACCATAGTTCGCATGAGCGACATGAAGCCTGAAACCAATCCATCGTTAAATGCGGTGAACCAGGCAGTCGCAAACATGTTGAATCCCATCAACAAAAACCCTAACGATGCAATGCGAAGTCCCCGCACCGCCATTTCATGCAAGTGTCCCATAAATGGATCACTTGGGGACACATAAATTCGCACCAATAAATCGGCAAAAGCGACCGTGCCGATGAGTGCAAACACCGACAATACGGCTACAATGAGCAGACTCTTTTTATAGAGTTTTTTTAGATTGCCACGATGCGCATGCTCTACTTCATTTTCATGATACCTTCTCTTTCCAAAGTTATAGCTGACAACGGGCGCGATCCCCGCGGAATAGCCGAAGAACAGGGAGGCGAATATCCCCTGCGCCGCCAGAACGATGCCGGCGGCGGCGACTCCCTCCCAGCCAACAATGCGTACGAGAATATTGTTCATTACAGTCATCGTCACCGTCGTTGCCATCATGGTAATCATTTCGCTTATGCCGTTGAGCGAGGACCGCCCAAGCGCTTTGATGTCCCATTTAGGGCGCACAAAGTAGATTGTCCCTTTTCGGTTGAACGAAAAATAGATTACGCCCAATACCGCCGGCATGGCATAGCCGATGCCTGTTGCCAGTGCGAGTCCCATCACGCCCAAATCCAAAACGAAAATGAATACAGCGTTTAGCGTAGTGCTTACAACTGCGCCTGAACTGGAAGCAAACATACCGAGAACGGGACGTCCCTCCGCAATCAAAAACTGAACGAGAACCAGTCCAACCATAACAAAGGGCATCATCAGAATGAGCGGCTGCAAATATTCGAGTGCCAAATCAAACACGCCGACATCAGTACCGAGCATCCGTAGTAACGGCACTCTGATAAACCAGCTAATGACGGAAAGCATCACGCTTGTCGCAAAGGCCACAAGCGTGATAAGCGTGAAATTTTCTCGTGCCTCTTGTTTCAAGTTCCCGCCCTTTTTCTTTGCGACAAGCGCACAGCCGCCCATAGAGAGCATGGCGCCAACCGCCATTGTAAAGGTGAAAAACGGCATGACAAAATTGATGGCACCAAGGGCTTCTTGGCTAATGCCACGAGCGGCAAACACACCATCGACTATGCCGAAGATGCCCATAATTACAAACGATAGAATCGTTGGCAAGGTGAATGTGAGCAAAAACCGAGCGGTTATCGGTTTGTTGAGCCTTGAATCTTTAATTACTTCCATTTTGTAGTCCCTCTTTACTTTCATTGTTGCTTGCGCTAAAATGGAGTATAAAGCATGACATTATGTAAGAGTCAAGTGCAAATTTCAAAAAAGGTAACCATTTTTATGAGTCGAGAAAAGGGACTACTCTCCATCGGGGAAATGTCGAAGCTCACCGGGGCTAGTTTGCGTTCTTTGCGCTATTATGAAAAGCTGGGCATTTTAACTCCGGCCCATATTTCCGCCGACTCCGGGTATCGGTATTATTCCCTCGACCAAGTGCATCTTATCGGGATGATACTGGCTTGTATTGAATTGGATATGCCGCTCAAAGAGTTTGATCGGTTCACCGATTCGGATGATATGATAGACTACCGTGCGTTCTTAGCGCAGGGGCGTAAACTTACGGAGAAAAAATTAAAAGCCCTCAAGCGAGGGCTTACACTCATTGATACCTTAGAGCGGCAAATGGATTTGGCGGATTCCCATCAGACCGGGCAAATATACATGCGAGAGCTGCCGGAAAAATCTTTCTATATCAAGCCCTGTGACGGGCCCTTGCAGTGGATGGACTTGTTACATCTCTCTGATGCCTTTTCTAGTATGCCGTACTCGGAAGAGGACTACCATGAACTGACGGAATATGGGCTGTTGTGTAACATTACTGCAACAGAAATCACCTACCATGCTTTTGTAGAAGTGCCAAAGCACATGGCAAAGAACGATACGATCACAATCCCTGCCGGGGCGTATGCGTGTAGGCAAAGCGAAGACACGCAGATCGCGCAAGTCCCGGAACTCTTCAAGGACTATTTTACAGACAAAGGGTCATACTTGGCGATTGAAGTCGAGATTTTTACTGGAAAACATAAAATCAATAAGCCTTTGAATGAACTGCGGGTGATTGGGCTGTAGGGCGAGGTTGTGAACCGCCGCCCCAAATCCCACAGGGCAAACTGAACTGCCCTGTGGGATTTTTGTATGAAAACGTGTTTAGAAAGATGCCGTTCCCGCTTTTCTCACCCCGCCAAATCAATCACCACAAGTTCCGGTCGATTGAATATCCGGGGCGGGAATACCGTCTTGGACAACCCCCGCGTCACCACATGAGTCGTTGCCCCGTGCCGATAGACGCCTCCCGCCCAGCGGGGGAATAGGCCCTGGCCTGGAGAATACAGGCCGTTTAAAAGCCCCGGGATTCGCACCTGGCCGCCGTGGGCGTGGCCGGAGACTACCAAATCAAACCCGTAGCGGGCGTATGTCTTGATATGCTCTGGCTTGTGGGCGATCAAAATCCGATACCCGGAGGCCGATTTCACCGGGGTGAACACCTGCTCCATCACGGCCTTGTGAGCAAAGGTGGAATCCCGGTGTTGCGCCTTTTCCGGGTCGTCAATGCCGCCCAGGAGTAGCGGCACCCCGCCGACCTCCGCCGTCATCGTCTCATCTGTGAGGACGGTGATGCCGTATGATTCGGCTAACGCCTTCATAGCCGCCATATCCGCCCGGCGACACTCGTGGTTGCCGATGACGTAGTAGACGGGATAGTTGCGCAATCCCTGATAGAGTTGGGCCGTCTTCTTATAAGGCCGCTTGTCGTCCACCATGTCCCCCGCCAGGAGGATCAAATCGGGCTTGGCCGCATGGATCTCGTCCAATAGCCGCACCTGATTTTTACCGTAGGGGCTGGAGTGGTGATCCGCCAGCAGGACGATCCGTAGCGGTTTTTTCAGCGACTTGGCCGAGATCACATGCCGCCGGACGGCGAGCCGCAGATCGAGAGCGAAGATCGCCAGTGCAATTACAATCGGAATAATAAGAAATGCTATCATAGACCCTCGTATTACTTCTTCTTCGTTTTAATCATCAGCAGATGCACCGTGACGCCTATGCCAACGATCCCCAATAGAATATATGCCCAGACCGCCCGCGTCAAGACCATGGAGATACTCAGCCCAGTCCACAAGAACGCAATGCTGGCGCATTTTAGCCATATGGGGATCCCCGCCTTTGTGCGATAATTTTCGATATACGGCCCGAAGACCCGGCTCTTTTCCAGCCACCGGGCCATTTTTTCGTTGCTTGCAGAAAAACAGATGGCGGCCAACAGGACAAACGGCGTTGTGGGCAAGACCGGAAGGGCCACACCCACAGCGCCGAATCCTAAACTAATAAATCCCGCCAAGAGTAAGAGAACTTGTTTGAATCCCACCTATTGCGCCCAGACTGCCTCACTGGTCGCGTGCAGCCGTTCCTTCCGATCCATTTTTGCGAGTTCCACCACCCGATTCATATCCAGTCCCAGGGCCTCCGCCATCCGCTGGCCGTATTCCCCATCGGCCAGATAACAGTGGGCGGTGTGGCGGTACTTGACGTTATCCGTCACGGGGGCGATATTGGCCGCCGTGTTTTGGATCAGAGCATTGCGCTTGTCCGCCGTCATCAGACGGTAGAGGTCACCCGGCTGATAGAAACAGTCGTCATTGATATAGGGATCGTGGTGATCGAGGGTGCCCTGAAGTTCCAAAGGCGGCTCACTGTATTCCGGTTGCTCCACCCACTCTCCAAAGCTGTTGGGGTGATACCCCTTCGTAGCGCCATAGTTGCCGTCCACCCGCATGAGGCCGTCCCGGTGATAGGCGTGTACCGGACATTTGGGCGCATTGACCGGGATGGACGCGTGGTTGACCCCCAACCGATACCGTTGGGCGTCGCCATAGGAAAAAAGTCTGCCCTGTAGCAGTTTATCCGGAGAAAACCCGATACCGGGGACGACGTTGGCGGGGTTGAAGGCCGCCTGTTCTACATCGGCAAAATAGTTTTCCGGGTTGCGGTTGAGTTCTAGGACACCTGCGTCAATCAGGGGATATTCCTTCTGGCTCCAGACTTTTGTGATATCAAAGGGGTTGTCTCTGTGGGCTTTCGCCTGGGCCTCCGTCATGACTTGGAGTTTTACGTCCCAGCGGGGGAACTCTCCCCGTTCGATGGCGAAAAACAGATCGTGCTGGGCGCTCTCCCGATCTGTTCCGATTAGTTCCGCCGCCTCGGTGTCTGTGAGGTTTTGGATTCCCTGCCGGGTCTTCATGTGGAATTTGACCCATACCCGCTCATTCTTCTCGTTGAGCAAACTGTATGTATGGCTGCCAAACCCGTGCATATGCCGATAGCCGTCGGGGATGCCCCGGTCAGACATGACGATGGTAATCTGGTGGAGCGCCTCGGGGAGCATGGTCCAAAAATCCCAGTTGTTTTGCGCCGAGCGCATATTCGTCTTCGGATCACGCTTGACGGCGTGGTTGAGGTCGGGGAAGTGGATGGGGTCTCGGATAAAGAACACAGGGGTGTTGTTCCCCACCAGATCCCAGTTGCCCTCCTCCGTATAAAACTTGGTGGCAAATCCCCGGATATCCCGCTCTGCGTCTGCCGCGCCCCGCTCCCCTGCCACGGTGGAGAAACGGGTGAACACCTCGGTCTCCTTGCCGATTTCGGAAAATAGCTTGGCCTTGGTGTACGCTGTTACATCGTGGGTCACTGTAAATGTGCCGAAGGCCCCACTGCCTTTGGCGTGCATCCGCCGCTCGGGGATCACTTCTCTGTCAAAGTGGGCCATCTTCTCTAAAAACCACACATCCTGCATGACCAGCGGCCCCCGCGGCCCCGCGGTGAGGACATCCTGATGATTCGACACCGGCGCCCCGCTTGTTCGGGTCAGTTTCTTTTTCTCTTCGCTCATATCCTTGGCCCTCCTGTCTGATGTTTCAGATCGTATCTATTAGACCCACAATACCAGAAATGGTTTCATTTGTCAATTGAATTGTATATTTTTCACAAATAAAAAGTATTTCAAATCGTCAATCCATGTAGTACAATTGAGCACACAAAGAGGTGGAGAATATGACAAACAAACCGGAACACATGACACAACTCTTGGGTGATGCTTTGGTATCCAAAAATCACCCGCGGATTATTTTTCGCGGAAAGCTGGACAGCCTCCAGGCCCAGGTCGTGCTGATCCAGTGCCAACTCCAGGCCGTAGGCGAGCAGGAGGCGCTAATCGCGGATTTACAAGATATCCTGACGTATCTGCGGGAGATCATGCGATGCGAAGTGCTGGATACGTCCCTTACAACAGCGCAAATTATCGGGCTGACCTATAAAGAACTCCGGGAACAATCTCACAACCCACAGAAATTTTTCAATGTCGAGCAGATGGCCTTGCCGGACTATACACAGGGCAAGACAAGCGCTCTGCTCAACAGCTTGCGGACTGCCGTCCGGGAGACAGAGGCAGCTGCTGTTTCGGCATTTGAATCAAAGGACGGCGTATCCCGGCCGGACTTGATCCGGGCATTGAACCGCCTCTCCGGCGCGGTACACATTTTGATGTGCAGGGTTTTGGCAGAGCAGTAGCGACAGAAACAATGATAGGCGAGTGCCTGCCCTTCAAAAGCGTCTCGCTTTTGAAGGTAATCTAGTATAGAAAACAGATCGTTTGAGCAGAGAACAACAACTCAATCGATCTGTTTTTATTTATTTTTCAAATATACCTTGACAGGCGATGTATTATGACTTATTATATACAAAGCAATCCAATCTATTTTGGCAGGAGGTGTACCATGTCTATAGCGTCTGATCTGATACGAGGTCACACAGATACGATTATTCTCGCCAAGCTCATGGGCGGTGATAATTATGGATATGAGATCAACAAGTCCATACAGCAAAAAACCCAGGGCAAATATGAGCTGAAAGAGGCCACCCTCTATACTGCGTTTCGGCGACTGGAACAGGCGGGATGCATCTCGTCTTACTGGGGCGATGAACAGACCGGCGCCCGACGGCGATACTACAGTATCACCCAGTTAGGCCGTGATACGTACAACAGCCTAATCGGCGATTGGCGGACGGCAAAAGAGATGATTGAAAAGTTAATTGAATTGGAGGAAAAATAACGATGGAAAACAAATTGCGCAAATACGTTGACGACCTATTCGAGGGGACCCCTCCCACGAGAAAGGCCGTGGAACTCAAAGAGGAAATGATTCAGAATTTAGAGGACAAATACAAAGATCTGATTGCAGAGGGCAAAACACCGGAAGCGGCATTCAATATCGCCGTGGCGGGCATCGGCGACGTGAGCACGCTGTTAAAAGAGATCGAAACAAGCGCTGTATCCGAGCCGGATCAAGCCGCACTTCAAAAATCGGCCATGTTCACAGCCGTCGCCGTGACGGGATATATTCTCAGCGTATTGCCGTGGATTCTGTTCGGCACATTCGGCGGCAGAGGTGCCGGCACAATCGGGTTCGTCATCACGCTTCTTATGATCGCAGGCTCCACGGGACTCTTGATCTACAACGCTATGACAAAACCGAGATATCACAAAGAGTCGGATACCATGGTCGAAGAATTCCGGGAATGGCAGGCGGAGACACATGACCGCAGAGCGCTACGCCGTGCAATTTCCACTGCCCTGTGGTCAATTATTGTCGCCCTGTATTTCATTATCAGCTTCTGGACATTTGCGTGGCACATCACCTGGATCATTTTTATCCTGGGTGCCGCAATCGAATCTATTATTAACATTTTCTTTTCCAAGAAGAAGTGAGGTGGAGCAATTGAGCAGAGTGAGGATCATTACAGTCATTTGCTGGATCATAAGCGCCGTTGTGCTCATAGGGCTCGCCGCCTGGTTCCTGGTCGGCCCCATATTCGGGGGCGGATCGGGTGTGTCTTGGTTCGGCGGCGGGATTGGCTCTTTCACGGGGCCGTTTGAAGAACAGGGAACGTATCGCGTATCCACAGATGATGTGGATTCCCTATACATCGACTGGGTGGCGGGCAACGTGACCATCACGCCCTTTGATGGCAGTGACATCCAGATTACAGAGTTTAGCCAGCGGGAACTGCGGGACGGGGAACAGCTTCGACTCGCTACCTCGGGCGGACAACTGCAGATCGACTTTGCAACCAGCCGTGGCCTGATGCAGAATATGCCGCCCAAGAATCTGGAGGTGCAGATTCCATATGCGCTGATGGGGAACTTTAACTATGCCACCGTCCGATCAGTGTCGGGGCATGTAGACGTCACCGATTTAAGCGCCGGCTCTCTGAATGTGCGTACTGTCTCCGGCAGGGTTGCCCTCAACGGCATCTCAGTACGGACGCTCACGGCAAATACGACATCCGGCAGGATTACGATCTCCGACACGGCTGCAGACGAGATGAACGCAAGAAGCGTATCCGGCAGAATTACGCTTGCCGATGTACACGCACAGATTCTGGATACAAACACCACATCGGGCGGACAAGAACTCTCCGGCGCATTTGAAGATGTTTCTACAAGGAGCGTCTCCGGGCGGATAGAGATTGTCAGCACGACCCTGCCTGCAAGTCTCAGCGCCAATACCACATCCGGCACGATCACGGTAACTGTCCCTGACGAGGGGCCGATCAGCGTACAACACGCTTCCGTATCCGGCAGATTTGAAAGTGATATCCCCGTCATAACCGGAGGCCGTGATGACGCCCAGTTCCGACTCTCATCAACCAGCAGCAGAATTAGTATCTATGCGTTGGATTAAACCATAGCGTCAAAAAAGTAAAACTGCGTTCGGAGCCCTTCTCCGAACGCAGTTTTTTCATAGTTTGAACAATTTCTACGCTTCGCCTGATCCCCCGTCATCCAGCAGAATCTGCTCGATGATATATCGAGGTCGCCCTTTGACTTCCAGATAGATTTTCCCGATGTATTCGCCAACTACACCGATGGCCAACAGTTGCAGGCCGCCGATGGCCCAGATGGAGACGACAGTCGATGCCCACCCCGCCGTCGTGCCGCCCAGGGCGTAGTCGATAATGAAATAAATCAACATTGCAATGCTGACGAAAAAGGAGAGCAGCCCGACGACGGAAATCATACGAATTGGTCGGATTGTGAGGGAGGTGGTCCCCTCAAAGGCGAGGGCCAGCATTTTTTTCAGGGGATATTTGGTCTCCCCGGCAAAACGCTCCGCCCGTTCGTACAGGACAGTGGCAGCGGGATAGCCAATCATGGGGACGATGCCCCGCAGGAAGAGGTTGACTTCTTTAAATTCGGCCAATCCCTCCAGCGCCCGCTTACTCATGAGCCGGTAGTCTGCGTGGTTGAAGACGATATCTACACCCATGATCCCCATGAGCTTGTAAAACCCTTCGGCAGTGATACGCTTAAATCGGCTGTCTTTCTTCCGCTTGCTGCGCACCCCGTAGACGATGTCGAACCCCTGATTGAACTTCTCTAACATCTCATCCACAGCGTCTATGTCGTCCTGTAAGTCCGCGTCCATAGAAATGGCGATGTCGGCCTTGTCTTTCGCCACCATCAGTCCGGCCAAAAGCGCATTTTGATGGCCCCGATTCCTGGACAGGTTCACGCCCGCAAAGATGGGGTTCTCGCTCTGCAAGTCCCTGATCAGCTCCCATGTGTGGTCCGTGGAGCCGTCATTGACGAACAGGATTTTAGAGGCGGAAGAAATGTTGCCCGCTTGGATCATGCCCTCCAACTTTGCGCAGAGCCGCTTTGCCGTCTCGGGCAGCACCTCTTCCTCTTTATAGCAAGGGACTACCACATATAGAATAGCTGCCATGTGCGTTTCTCCTTGTATAATATTTGAACGAGTGTAGAAGGACCACTCGCTCAAATAACTTCACAGACAATATGCGTAGACGAAGGAAACCAGTGGACGCTGTCGGGTTAGTCCGTCAGTCCCATGCGGTTGCGCTCTTTGATGGCGTCTTTCCGGGAGAGATTTACCCGGCCCCGCTCGTCAATTTCCGTGACCTTGACCCAGGTCATGTCGCCCTCTTTGAGGACGTCTTCGACTTTTTCCACCCGGTGGTTTTCTAACTTGGAGATGTGTACCATCCCGTCCTTGCCGGGAACCAGTTCCACAAATGCGCCGATGGGTAAAATCCGCACCACTTTGCCGTAGTACAGGCCGCCCACTTCAGGTACGAAGACGATGTTGTCGATGGTCGCCTTGGCGGCCCGGCAGGCCTCAATGTCGCTGCTGGAGATATAGATGTTGCCGTCGTCCTCGATATCGATTTTCGCGCCGGTCTCGGCCACGATTTTCTGGATGGTCTTGCCGCCGGAGCCGATGACTTCGCGGATTTTTTCCACGTCGATCTTCATCTGGATCATCTTGGGCGCTGTGGGGGCCAGTTCCGCCCGTGGCTCGGAAATGGTGGGGAGCATCACATCGTCCAGGATGTGCTGGCGGGCCTCGTTGGTCTGTTTCAGAGCGGCCTCGATGACCTCATAGGTCAGGCCATTGTTTTTCAGATCCATCTGGATGGCGGTGATGCCGTCTTTTGTGCCGGCCACTTTAAAGTCCATCTCGCCGTGGAAGTCCTCCACGCCCTGGATGTCGATGAAAATGGTCCAGTTGCTCTCGTCGGCCTCATCGGTAATGAGACCGCAGGAGATGCCGGCCACAGGGGCCTTGATGGGTACCCCGGCGTCCATGAGCGCCAGAGTGCTGCCGCAGACGGAACCCTGGGACGTGGAGCCGTTGGAGCTGAGCACCTCGGAGACCACACGGATGGCATAGGGGAACTCCTCCATGGGGGGGATTACGGGTTCCAGTGCCTTTTCTACCAGTGCGCCGTGGCCCCATTCTCTCCGGTTGGTGGAGCGGCTGCCTCTGGCCTCGCCCACGGAGAATGCAGGGAAGTTGTAGTGGTGCATAAACCGCTTGGACTCCTCCTCGTAGATGGTGTCCAATTTCTGTGCGGCGGAGATTGTGTCCAGGGTCGTGATGCTCAAAACCTGGGTCTGGCCGCGAGTAAAGAGCCCGGAGCCGTGTACCACGGGGAGTACGGCCACTTCGGCGCCCAGGGCGCGAATCTGATCCATACCGCGTCCATCCACCCGCTTGCCTTTGAGTAGCCAGGATTGGACGACTTTCTTCTGGAGCTTGTAATTGATCTCATCCCACTGGCTGGCAAAGTCGGGGTGCGCCTCCTCGTACTGGACGGCAATATCGGTGTAGATCTCGTTGATCCTGGCCTCCCGGACATTTTTGTCGTCGGTCTCCATGGCGTGCTCGAAACGGGGCATGAAATTTTCTACTACCAGGTCATACAATGCGCTATTGAATGCGGCCTGCTCGTAGGAGAATTTCTCTTTGCCGATCTCGCTCACCATCTGGTTGATCAGTGTAATCACCCGCTGGATCTCTTTGTGGGCGAACTTGATGCCCTCCAGCATAGTCTCGTCGGAGACCTCCTGGGCGGCGGCTTCGATCATGACGATCTTGTCCATGTTGCCCGCAACGGTCACGTACATCTGGCTGGTGGCATTTTGTTCTCTGGTGGGATTTAACAGGAAGTTTGTCCCGTCATAGCCCAGACCCACAGAGGCGATGGGGCCGTTGAATGGGATATCAGAGATACACACGGCGGCGGATGCGCCTACCATAGCCGCGATCTCCGGGCTGCAGTCCTGATCCACAGACAGTACCGTACAGGTGATGACCACGTCATTGCGCAGGTCAGCCGGGAAGAGGGGCCGCATGGGGCGGTCAATCATCCGGCCGGCCAGCATGGCCCGCTCGGAGGGTCTGCCCTCTCTCCGCAGGAAAGAGCCGGGAATCCGGCCCACGGCGTAGAGTTTTTCTTCAAAATCTACAGCCAGGGGGAAATAGTCGATCCCGTCTTTGGGCCGGGAAGAGGCGGTGGCGGTGGCCAGGACCGTGGTCTCGCCGTATTTGACTAAGACCGACCCGTTTGCCAGCTCCGCCAGTTTGCCAATCTCCATGGTGAGAGGCCGTCCGGCGAAGTCCATTGAAAATGTTCTCTGCTCTGGAAATTCACGTTTGATGCTTTGCATATGATTACTCCTTTTTTCTAAAAGGAGTAGACGATCCGATTTTAGCACTTGAACCTGACCCCCGGCGCACACCGAGACCCACGTTCAACTGCTAAGATGGATGGATTACTCCTTTTAAATTGATATATTACCAACGGGTAGTATCCCCGAATTGGCCGAAAAACATGTGGCACATGTGAAGAATGGGCGGACAAAGTGACCGCCCATCTCAATATGACTTACTTTCTAATGCCCAGCTTTGCGATACAGGCCCTGTAGCGCTCCACGTCTTTTTTGGCCAGATAGTCGAGCAGACTGCGGCGCTTACCGACCATCTTCAAGAGGCCACGGCGGGAGTGGTTATCTTTCTTGTGGATTTTGAGGTGCTCTGTCAGTTGGGAGATCCGCTCCGTCAAAATGGCGACCTGTACCTCGGGGGAACCGGTATCGGTCTCGTGGGTGCGGTTGTCGGTGATGACGGTGGTCTTTTGGTCTTTTGTGATCATGTTGTCTTGTCCTTTCTTGTTTCAAAAATTGTCCACCGAGCGGAGAGACAGGCGGAAAGGCGCCGAACGTGAAAATCCGGCTGTATCCTGTGTCCCAGCAAGGGGATAGATATAAGCTGTAGTATAGTACCACAGTTTTTTGATAATGTAAAGAGGTGGAAGTGAAAATGATTGCCGCGATATTACAAGTAGGGGCGCACAGTGTATCAACGCATTTGAACACGGCCCCTCAATTTCCCCTTGCCTTATCGCCCAACCTATGATACACTACTTATAGGGCTGGAAAGTCCGATCAAAATTAAAAAACGCGATGGCACCGGGCAAGTTAGCGCTTCCCGATGTCATAGGGTGAAAACACCACCCCATGCATGACCCTCACGGGCCCCACCGCTTCCCCAGTATAGCACATCCCTGCTATCCCTGACAAGCGTGTATGGCGTGAGGACATAGTTTTTACTACGTCGCAGTATGGGTATTAC
>WRAB01000015.1 GCA_009780435.1 Oscillospiraceae bacterium
ACCACATTCTTACCCCCGTTGTCAACTACTTTTTTCGTCAACCCAGATATTTCTTGTGGCATCGCACCAAAATGGCGCCCGATTAATATATCATGCACAGCAAAAAGATGTCAACCCCTTTTTTCCAAGTTCTTCGACTTTATTTTTTGACAATTCATCCAATGTGATTAGGCCGCAAAAAACGAGGTTTGAGATGGACTTTTTTTTAATATTGTGGTATCATTTGCACAATAATTTTTGCATGGAGGACGCACACATGGAAAATACTCGTTTCAAATCGTTTGCCCAAAGCCTTTTTACAAAACACGAAACGAGGATGTGGCGCAAGGAGAAAGATATCTTTTTGAATTATTGCAGAACAGAATTTAAAGCCCTCGGCTATCACGATTCAGAAATCACAATTCGGGAAGATCGTAACATGCTCGGCTTCAAGAGCAGAAATCTGCTCATCGGGCCGCCGGATGCAGATATTTTGATTACCGCTCACTACGATACGCCGGGCAGAAACGGGTTTCTGCTCTTACTCGCCCCCGTTTTCGGAATTCTATTGGGCAGCATGACCCTGATGTTTCCCCTCTTTTTCGGGGTCGGCTTTTTGACCGGACTGCTCGGGCTATCGGAGGGGTCTCTTTTGGCCAGTTTTCTCCCCTTGCTTCTTTTGATCGCTATCCCCTCTCTCATCAAAAACCCGCATAATCACACGGACAATACCAGCGGCGTCTTGGGTGTGTTTAACCTAGCGGCACGCATTGCAGAGAACCCTGAACTCCGGAAAAAATGTGCCTTCGTTCTGTTTGACCACGAAGAAGTGTTGCCGGGACTCTTGGGGTCAAAAGCATTTGCAAAATGGCGCAAACGGAATCATCCGGATAAGGTGCAGGGAAAAGTAATCAACCTCGACTGCATCGGAACTGGCGATGTGCTCACAGTGATGGCAAAGAAAAAGCACAGAGGCCAGAACGACATCGCCGCATTTTTACAAAAAGAGGGCTTTCCTGTCAAAAAAGTCCGTAGCGGATTGACGGGCAATAGCGATCACGCCGTATTTCCCAGAGGAGTTTCACTCTTATATCAGAAACGTTCTCTGCTTGGGCCTTTGTACATACCAAAAATTCATTCGGGCAGGGACACTGTCTGCGATTTAGACCAAGTGGATCGGCTGTGCGGCGTGGTATATCAGTATATTGAAAACGCTGCCCCGTAGCGCTCTTTCCTTGTATTTCCCTCACGTTTTTTCATAATAAGGAGGTCGATCCCCATGCCGATTAAAATTGTCGACTCGCTGCCCGCACGGGCGGTCTTGGAGAGTGAGAATATTTTCGTTATGACGGAGTACCGGGCCATACATCAAGATATCCGTCCGCTGAAACTCCTCATATTAAACCTCATGCCCACGAAGATTGTCACGGAAACCCAGCTCTTGCGCAAGCTCTCCAATACGCCGCTTCAAATCGAGGTGGAACTGCTCCAAACTGTGAGCCATAAGGCAAAAAATGTGGACAAGAGCCATCTGGACTCCTTTTACCGTTCTTTTGAAGAAGTCAAAGACAATCGCTATGACGGTATGATTATCACCGGGGCCCCTGTGGAGAACATGGCCTTTGAGGGCGTGGACTACTGGCCGGAGCTCTGCCAGATCATGGAGTGGACGACAACCAATGTCCACTCCACGTTCCACATCTGCTGGGGCGCCCAGGCGGGACTCTATTACCATTATGGCATCCAAAAATATATGTTGCCGAAAAAGCTGTCCGGCGTATATGAGCACCGCATAGTCACGCCCATGTCGCCCCTGTTCCGCGGCTTTGACGACACCTTTCTGGCCCCCCACTCCCGCTACACCGAGGTGCGGGCAGAGGATATATTAAATGTACCGGACCTCGTACTCATGTCCGTATCCGACACAGCGGGAGTATTCGCCGTCAAGGCCGGCAACAATCGGCAGTTTTTCATCACCGGTCACCCGGAGTACGACGGGGATACCTTGGCCCGAGAATATTTTCGAGATCAAGACCGCGGGTTAGAGATAGACGTACCTATCAACTATTTCCCCGACAACGACCCAGCCCAGCCCCCCCACGTCTCCTGGCGCTCCCATGCACAACTGCTTTACACCAACTGGCTCAACTACTATGTTTACCAGACGACGCCCTATGATTTAACACAGGTGGAGCGCGTGTAATACATCTAAAGAAGAACGCACTATAATAAACTGCGGGAGACTCAAACATGAAAAAACGGATCAACTTTATACTCCTAGCACTTCTACTCGTCGTGGCCCTCGGCGGATGCATTATCATACTGGACGACACAACCGTTGAAGATTATCGGGAACTGGAAGCCGTCTTCCGGGATCCGGGGGATGCGTCCTTCACCGGTGAATTTTTCATCGACATCCTCAACGGAGAGGATCCTGCAATCCGCTATCATACGTCCGGGAGCCATATCATCGCCACAGAGGCCTATCAGGCAACCTTTGACTTCAGAGAGGCAAACGGTACGCCCTTATTTGAAGTAAGTGTAATCAGCGCAAACGGCAAAACCTATTTTAGTGCAGATTACTTTATCGACCTTGTCTTAGAGGAGTCTGGACTTTTCGATGACCCGGACTTTATGGATGGCATTGACCTTTCCCCGGAGGCGCTTTTGGGGGAATACAGATACATTGATCTCACACTTGATGAGCCAGAAGAATGGGATGAAGATCAGGTCTGTATCTGCTACATTTTCTCTGACGAGGTTCTGGAGCGCTATCTCAGCCGCGGGGAGAACAGCTTTATTATCGCCATAGAGGGCGAATCGGTGCGGCGTGTGGTGGAGCACCACATAGATGCCTTTCTCCTAGAATTTGCGCTAGGCGGCGTCTGGTATGTAGAGGATATGTTCCCCGATATCGCCGCTTTCTTAAACAATGCAAGCGCTCATCCCTCTCGCATTGTGCGGGGGGCCGACTTAAGCGATGCACACATCGTTGTCGAGCGCTCACAGACAGGAGATGTCTTGTATCAAATGTTGAATTTATACATCCCAGATCGCGTCCATATCACAGCTACGGTAGCATACGATGCGGGCCATGTGCCGCCTATCTCGCCACCAGAGCGGTATTTAACAATTGACGAACTCTATGAGCGTATCTTTGACGCCATGATGGGCGGATTCGAGGCCCCCGATCTCGACACCGTCTACGATCTCGTGGGACTAACCCTCTTTGACCACGACCTCTCCGACAGTTCGTTCTTGGAATCGTATGCCCTGCGGAGTCCCTCCGGCGAGCGCCAAGAGGTCACTGTCATCTCCGGCGGTGATTTGCATCTCATGGAGCCCGGGAGTATTTTCTGGGACGCCTGGGCCATTGAGCTGTACTACACCCTTGTCCCCGACAGCGATGCGATTTCCGTTATCACCGAATTTTCCGCCTTTGCCCTCTTGGGCGACCAACTCCACGTCGGCCCGCTACGGGTCAGCGCCGACCATCAGGCCGC
Organism: Oscillospiraceae bacterium; assembly: GCA_009780435.1. Lineage (GTDB taxonomy): Bacteria > Bacillota > Clostridia > Oscillospirales > Oscillospiraceae > WRAB01. Next base: position 3,483 of record WRAB01000015.1, read on the forward strand.
AGCACTGGGCGTCATCTCCGATACATTCGGCTTCCCCGTTGGAATCCTCTATCTCGCCGAGGCCATTCCCGGCACAGAGTATACGCTCCTCCTGCAGCTTTTGCTTTTCTCAGAGCTTTTGGATGATACGGACTTCGATATTTTAGACGAACTCAGCACACACATGGGGATTGACCTGGCAGAATCCCTTGCGGCACTCTTCGACGAATCATTCTAGCAAAATCGAAAAAACCGGGCTGACGTTATGATACGTCAGCCCGGTTTTATTATGCACATTATTTCGGTTTCCGCCGTGGCCGCTTACTGGCGGAATACATCTCCATGCCGGACATTTTACTGTTGGAGTCCTGCATAAACTGCTTGAGTTTATCCTCAAACGATCCCCCATCCCGTGGTGTCCCCTGCTGGGGGGAGCGCATCCCCTGAGAGCGGCCCGGCGCGGTGTTATACTGCCGCCTTGGCACAGGTTCGGATCTGGAGGGTGTCGATTGCTCTTCCGCCTTTTTGATAGACAGATTGATTCGTCCCGCATCGTCAATGCCGATGATCTTAACTTTGACTTCCTGTCCCTCTTGGAGGTGCTGGGCTACATCATCCACATAGGTGTTGGCAATCTCAGAAATATGGACGAGTCCGCTCTTCCCCTGTTCCAGCGCGACGAACGCGCCGAACTTTTTGATCCCTGCGACCTTTCCGGTCACAATTGTTCCAACATCAAACCCCATACCCTACCTGCAAATCCTTCTCTGTTAGATTTCAGAACATCGGGGCGTGTCGACACGCCCTAATTTATGATCCCATAAAACGTCCGCTCACCGGGCATTACAAGATTATATCTGCTACGGGCAATCCGCTCAATGATCTGCGGGTCATCACTGCGTTCGAGTTCATATTCATAGATACCGTTCTCCAGAGCCTGTTCAACGACGGCGCGTTGGAGCGCGGCTTGATCGTCTCTTGCCTGTTCGATTTGGCCGTGGAGGTTTATCAGGGTGATTGTCGCGTAAACGACCAGACCCAATACGACCAGTTTGGTATACATACTTGCCCGTCTGCTCTTCAGCGTACTCACCCTTTTCCTTTTTCTCGGACTTCGATCTTATGTTAATTCGCTTCACAAGTCCAATTATACACCGCTTTTTCCTGTTTTTAAAGCCTTTTTTTAAATTTTCTGAAACTTTTTTTCCGCGTTCCCACAACTTGTGAATCGGAATTATGACAAAGCGCAAAACATACAATATCTTGTTGAGGCATTTTTCTAAAAATTTTAAAATATAGGCGCTGAAGACCAAAAAATATAGGATCGCGCCCCCAACTGTGGCCACCAGCATGAAAATTCGCACCTCGCCCCGTCCGGTGCCCATAACCTGCACGAACATGGCAATTGCCACAATTGCCCAAAACAGCATGTCTGCTATGGCGGTGAAGCCCGGTTGATTGACCTGTCTGCGCAGGGCTTTTAAACAGTCGTAAAATACCCCTGTCACAACACCTGTGAGGAAGGCGAAGCCGGCCTGATAGAGTTGGAGCGATATAGGCAGTTCCATGTCTTATTTAAACAGCCTAGAGAGCAGGCTCCCCTTTTCTTTCATCTCTTCCTCATAGCGCAAGCTGTCCACTTGGCCCTCCACCGACAGATCCCCGCCGTCTATGCTCAACTTTTCGATATGTAGGTCTCGGCCTCGGATGATTAGCATCCCTTTGTTGGTATAGACCACAATGTTGCCTTCGTCAAAGCTCTCCACATCCTCCACGCCGGAAATACTCAACCGCTCCCTGCCCTCCATAATCACATTGTGGGGCGCATCCGCCCGTAGCTTCGTCTCATATGCCATTGCCATACCCTCCTTTTCTGGTTTGTCCTAATACAAGCATATTCCCCGCTGGGACAACTTATGATAGGCAAACTTTGGGGGTTTGCGCTGTCGAGGCAGAGCCTCTTCTGTAACCTCGCCACTACTTTTGCGAACCCCTTGACAGGAAAAGTTCCCCGGTGCTATGATGCGGTTTGTAACCAAAATGTTTCTTTTTTATCCGTTTTGTTACCAGCGTATTTCTTCAAATTGGCACTCTACCCGTGTGAAGAACCGCCCGATCTTGGAAAGGAGACTACTTGTGTATAGCCGCAACATTCCAACCCAAATTGCATCAAAATTTCAACAGATCCGGAAGAGCAACTACCTCTTACCGGTATCCATTCTACTCCTGCTACTACTTAGCCTCACGGCCCTGATTTTTACCCAGTTCACCGTACAGTTATACGTCCGTATGGACGGCGAGAGTATCGGCACAGTCCCCGATACCGAGACTTTAGATCAGTTGATCGTTACAACAGAGGAGGCCGTGGGCGATATTTTAGGGTCACCCTTCGAGATAGAAGACCGTCTCAGCTACAGCCTTCGCATCGTCCACGTAAATGAGGCCGAATCCGTAAACCTTGACAGCGTAGAACAGAGTATCTTCCAGCAGATTGACGAGATCGACATGCACTACGTCGTCTCCGTCGACGGTAATCCTGTCGGCTACATAGCCCGGCGATCTGATCTACGGGGGGCCATGGAGGCCCGGTTGAATCAACTGGTGGACGAGGGCGTCCAATCCGCCGCCTTTCTCTCAGAGGTGGAATTTGAGGCCCAATACATAGACTTAGACAGCAAGTTAGATCCCGCGGGCATTGAGACCCTGGTGATGACGCTCTCCGTGGAGACCGTAGAGCAGATCGCCTACACGGAGTCCATCCCCTACGCGGTGGACGTCATCTTAGACGATACCCGGCTCATTGAAGACACGCAGATCTTGCGGGAGGGTACAGCTGGAAAAATGGAGATCCTGGCCCAGATCACCTCCGTGGACGGAAAAGAGATTCTCCACACCATATTGAAAACGGAAGTCCTCACTGACTCTGTTTCTGAAATTGTCCTCCTGGGTACGTTAGAGCGTCCGCTCACCGCCTCGTTCGGGGAGTATATCTGGCCCGTGGCCGGAACCGTCTCCTCTGGCTTTGGCCCACGGCGAGTATCCGTCGGCTCCTCTAATCACCAGGGGATTGACATTGCCGCACCAGCGGGTACCCCTGTCCATGCCGCCGACGGTGGCGAGGTGATCTTCAGCGGCTGGAACGGCGGGTTCGGCAACCTCATCAAAATCCGCCACGACAACGGTCACGTGACCTATTACGCCCACTTGAGCAGTATTGACGTCTCCACCGGGCAGTTCGTCTACCGGGGCCAATTCATCGGACGGGTCGGCATGACGGGTACCGCCTCCGGTAACCATCTGCACTTTGAAATTCGCATCAACGGCGTACCGGTAGACCCCATGCTACACTTGCCGTAGACGCAGACCGCCCCCGACACAAGGCTTGGGGGCGGTTTATAGTGTTGCAATATCATTACAATATAAGGTAAAGTGTTGATAATTTCATGTTGGTAAAGTTATAATGATTTTAATTGTTTATACACAGAGAGAGAAACGTTCCAAAAAACGAAGGGAGATTCTACGGGAATGAGGCGAATACTTAGCATTTTATTGGCAATTGTAATGGTCATCGGATTTTTCCCGACAACGGCGTTTGCGTCCGACGGCGGGGGGACAGAAGCAGAGATGGCTGCTCCGGCGAGTGGGATTGTGCCATTGAGCGTAGAGCCCGTAGCGACCTGGGATCAGTTGGTGGCAGCCGTTGCTGATCCGAATGTGACAGTCATTGCGTTGCAAAATGATATTTCTATGGAAGATGTTATTACCATCGCAGGTGGGCGTGAAATTACCATCACCAGTGTTGATGGTAACCAATTTGTACTTACTCAGGCAACTGCCAATCAGCGGCATTTTGTTATCATCAGTAGTATATTGAGGCTACATAGTGTTGTGCTCAGCGGCAATGCTTCAGAACTTGCCAATCACGGCGGTGTTGAAGTCCGGAATGCTACTGGACGGCTGTATATGGAAGACAGCGAAATTAGAAACAATCGTGCAGATGTTGGCGGCGGTGTAGAGCTTCGTGCCAGCAGTGGGCTTAGAATGGTGCGTGGAGCCATTAGCGGTAACACAGCGATCAACAATGGCGGCGGTGTTGCAATGTTCGGCAACGGCGCCTCCTTTGTGCTGGAAGACGGTGATATCTCTGGCAATATGGCAGGGCTTAACGGCGACGGTGGCGGCGTTCACCTTGCCGCCTTCACTGTCTTTACTATGGAAAGCGGTACAATCAGCGGCAACACAGCACGTTATGGTGGTGGTGTATTAATAGCGGATAACGGTTCCTTTGTGTTGGAAGGCGGTACGCTCTATGAAAATACTGCAACTACCAGCGGCGGCGGCGTCCGTGTTTGGGGTAGCGGTGCCTCTTTTGCCATGCATGGCGGAGAAATCGTTGAAAATACCGCAACTTCTAGCGGCGGCGGTGTGTATGTAACGGCTGGCGCTATTACCATGGAAGGCGGTACAATCCGCAACAATACAGCAACCACCAACAGTGGCGGCGGCGTCAATCTCTTTAATGGCGGGCGTCTCACCATGTATGACGGAGAAATCGCTGGCAACTCGGCCACAAATGGCGGTGGGGTCAATATCGGGACACCCCTGTTACAGGCAAATTCACATGGCATCTTCACCATGCGTGGCGGAGCAATCTACAACAATACGGCTGCTGCCAATGGCGGCGGCATCCACATTGGAGGCCCACTCCCAAATCCGGGCCTTAATCAAAGCATTTTTACTATGTATGGCGGCACCATAGATGGCAATCAAGCGGGCGGTAATGGCGGCGGTATATGGCGCATCTTGAATGCGTATACTTATCTCACCATAAACGCCGGCACCATCAGCAACAACACAGCCACCAGCGGCGGCGGCATCTTTGCACAGGGGCAGGCTTACAGCGACCCCCTGCCAACGAACTCCTATCCCCGCATCACCATCGCCCCCGACGTGGTCTTTTCCGGCAACCGGGCATTGAGCGGTGCATTCCGCTGGCCCAGCAATGCCCTAAACGTTACAGAGATACAGACCACATCTGCGACACTCTTCGGTCACCCGATCAACAACTATGACATTAATTTCCGAGCCGGGGCAGAAGTAGACGAACTCACCGTCAGATTCGAGACAAATTTAGCGCACGGCAGCTTTGTGTCTCCGGTAGAAGAACCCAACGAGCATGTGGTAACCATTGACCTAGACCCTGACAATATGCCTTTCCACGTAGACCCGTCAGATATACCCGAGGTGAATCCCGTAGACGGATTTAGATTCGTCGGCTGGCGCTATATCGGCCAGGCGGACGACGCACCGAACCTCCCGCCAAGCTTGGCAGACGTGGTACTTACCGACGATATCACCTTCATCGCACAGTTTGAGGTGCGCGTAACATTCGTTGCAGGGACAGGCGGCACATTGACCGGAGAGACCGTGGTATATCTCCCGGTAGGCACACCGTTGACGGCAATCCCGACGCCGACGCCGAACGCCGGGTTCCGGTTCACCGGCTGGTCCCAAAGCACCCCGAATACTACCGCTCCGATTAACGCCCCCGTGACATTCACAGCACAATTCCAGCAGATTATTATCTCACCTCCAAACGTCCCTGTACGCTTTCTCTGGAACTATGGCCGGGATGGCGACCCCACTTTCCACCTGAAATCAATTCCGCCGGGTAGCAGAGCAACACCACCCACCCCACCCGCAAGAGAAGGTTACAACTTCATGGGGTGGTATCTGGAACCCGCCACATCAAACAGCAAAAACTTTAATAATCCGGTACACGGCTATCTGCGCCTGTACGCACGCTGGGTACCAGTGGAGAACGGCAACGGCGATTCCGGTTTCCACAAGTGGTTCATGCAGGGCATCCCGGAAGGCACTTTCCTGCCCGACAACGATATCTCCAGAGCGGAAGTGGCGGCCATGCTGGCCCGCACTCTGATTCCGGGCTTTTGTCCAGAACTTCCGCCACCAGCAGGTATGCCCTTCCCCGATGTATATCCCGGCGAATGGTTCCACGGCTATGTGGCCTGGGTATATGCCTATGATATCTTCCACGGCTTCGACGACGGGACATTCGGGCCGAGGACTCCCATCACCAGAGAGGAACTGGCCGCCGTCATCGTAAGAGCCAGCGGTGTACCGATCCTGCCCGCAGGAGAGTTTCCCTTCACAGATGCAGGACAGATCACAGGCTGGGCACGGGACTATGTCTACACCGCGTTCCGTCAGGGCTGGATGATCGGCGACGAGTACAATATGTTCCACCCCGTCAGACCGATTATCCGGGCGGAGACTGCGGCGGTATTCTTCCGGGTACTTGATCGCGGGGCCACGAATATGGGCAGTCTTACAGGCGTCTGGGATGACCTCCGCCTCTTCCCCGATGTCGCGGATCCAGAAGTCTGGCACTTCTTCTACGTAGTCGAGGCGTCCCACAGCCATTACTTTATCCTTGAAAACGGCGTAGAGCGATGGACCTCCGTCACTTGGCCCACAGTTGACGATGAGATAGAGGACGAATAGTATCGCAAAAACTATAGCGGGGGCAGCCGGGATGGCTGTCCCCGCTATAGTTTTAAGATGGCCTCAAAAACGGCTGAAAACAGCCGAAATTTTGATCTGCTACGCAATCAGAGCCCGCATCACAGGTTGACAGATTGGGCAACTCGCGGTATAGTCTCTCTGTAAGCCGAAAGGGAGATATGAAAATCATGCGTAAAAAAATATCGCTTTTTTGGGGACTTTGCCTGATCTTAGGCCTTTTCTCCGCGTGCATCCCAACCCCCTCTGAAGAACTGACGGCGTTGATCGAAAAATTCTCCGCACTGGATGATTACACCTTCACCGCCGAAGGAGAGCTGACGTTCCCGGCGGAGTTTGAAGCGGGGGCCGCACACTTGCCTACCCGATACGTCATGGAGGGCCGCCGTGCGGCACGCACCGGGCAATTTGCCGCGGACATCCAGTATATCGATGGGATTGATACGCGCCTATATGACTTGTCTCTCTTAGAGACGAGCGGGGCGACCTACACTTCTTTCGCCCCCATTTTTCAGTACGTGCTTGATCACGAGTTTCCAGATTACTATGTCCTGGCAGATGCCTTTGACGGCAATCCGTATCTCGTCCGTCCCGCGCTAGATCTATCCGACTTGCTGGTGGATATCCCTGCGCTGCTTCGGGAGGTAAGCAGGCTTAATGTTGACGAATATCTCACCGCCGCCGGCGGATTCTATGCCTTCAGCCTCACCGGGGAACAGGCGGGCCGGGAAGCCCTTACACAAATGATACGCCCCTTCGTCCTGGCCGCCGATTTGACCAATCTGACCACAAAAGAACCCGAGACGGATGGGGAAAATGCCGCAGAGTACGAAGAAGACATCGACGAAGATATCGCAGATGTGGAAGAACCTGAGGCACAGGAGACCATCCTGGACACCTTGTTCACAGGCCCTCTCTCCGAATATCATCTAGAGTTGACCCTCACCTACGACGAGGAGAACGAGACCTATACCGTATGGCTGACTCTCACCACGCCGAACAACATCACCGTCACATCGGATGTGACTTATAAACGAACGCCCGTCCCCCCCGTCCTCCCGCCCTACGGAGCATTGGAGATCGCGGAAATACAGGAGATTCTCTCCGACTACCGTGCCGCCCAGGCCAGGGCCCGCTTCTTAGCGGATAGCGGTCTGATCATCGTCCACGACCTGCCGGAATTACACATGGTAGATCACCAGTTGTCCTCATCGGCGCTGGAGTCCCATGAGATGGTCATCGACGGGAGTACGTACAATGTATCTATCCTGGCGGCGGGCGACAATACAGAGAATGTCATCACCGGGATCGTCTCTAGTTTCGCTCCTGCCATGTCATTTCTCTACATCTGCCTGGACGCTTTCTATGCCAGCGAGACCATGGCCCTCTTTGTGTTGGATGCCATGGATATCGAGCACTTCTCCGGAGAGAACCACAAGCACACACCCATGCGCATCAACGCCCACGACACGGCGGCGGCTATGGCCCTAGTCTATGACGACTATTTTTTGGATCGAACCATCCATATCTATGTGCTTCAAGCCATTGCGGATACAGATAGAGCCCTATTCCTCTGGATTGTCATCTTCCCCGATATGATCTCCAACGCCGAACGGGATGCCCTGGGAGACCTCGGTTTTTACATCGGGCTGGACTTCTTGGAGTACCTGGCCCTCGTCCCGATAGAATGGGACACAGAAGAGGAAGAGAACGCATAAAAGGTATATTAAAAACTCCCCACAGGGCAAGCCCTGTGGGGAGTTTTGGCGCGAGTGGTGTATGATTCTCCCAGTGGGCTTCAGCCCACTTCGCCGCAGGCGGCGGCGTCCAAGCATTTTTGCATGGCAAAAATCTTGATATAGGCGGGCTTTGCCCGCCGTAATAGATTAAATCTCGGGGTCCCCACGGGGGCTTGCCCCCGTGGGGTGGTGCGAATAGGCATAAGGGGCATAAACTCTTAATTGAATGCTTGGTTATAATCATGTCGATCATATGAACGTTGTGTCATAATGTATGCGCATATGGACTTCTTATCTTCATAGCTAAGTCTTTCGTAACCACAGAGCGTTGCTAGCAACGCTCTCTCGACACTCAACATGAGTGAGCGCATTTCTTCATCACTGATACGAGAGAGCTGATTCCATTCAATTTCACCATATGGGGTTATGACTTTCACATCAGAATAATCTCCGATTTTTGAAGATGGAGAGACGCCGCAATGTAAATCTTCTAAATCTGTATTATTCCTCACACCTTCTACAGCGAGTAATTTTGCTAAGTCGGCTAACTCTTTTTTCTTTTCCCCGCTAATTTTTGACATATCATTTCTCCTTTATTCGCATCTCGCAATAAAACTGCTCCTTATGGCTGCTCACAACGTAAGAGTGGTCATAAGGGGCATAAAAAATGCCTTTATTTTCAATAGTTTGCGCCAGCTATGTCTCCTGAAATATGCTAAAATCAGTATAACACACTCTGTTCTGTACAGCAATATCCTTTGCAATGAATGGAATGGCCGCCAAACTGATTACTGGAGAAATTGGGTAAGCCCGTGGCACGCCCACAGGGCAAATATTTCACGCATTGTTTTTGAAGGCCCAATTACGGCCGGGACTTCTTTGTCCGGACTATTTGCCGACCTTACTTACCTAGCCGATATAGAAGGTTTGGAGTATTTCGATACCTCCGATGTGACGGATATGAGCGGGATGTTTTCTTCTAGTATATTCGAGCCAACAAGCCTTGACATCTCCCACTTCGACACCGGCAACGTGACGACTATGAAATGGTCGCAAGGACCGTAATCGGTCGAGAAAATATACCTCCGGCGGCCGAGCTACCCTTCCCGGACAGAGACGCCATCCCCAATTGGGCAGAAGACGAGGTGTACGCCGCATTCCGCAACGGCTGGGTGCGCGGCAACGAGCATGGCGAATTTCTCCCCGGCACCAATCTGACAAGAGCTTCTGCCATCGCCGTCATCTGCCGTGTCTTGGGCAGGGGCATCACGACAGCGCACTCCACAAGACATGTAAGTGAACAACTCATTCCATTTTCCGATGTAACAAACGCAAACCACTGGTACTACCACTATGTACGTCAAGCCACCAACACACACCGTTTCCGTTCCGTTCCATCCGGAGAAGGGTTCCAAATCGAGTGGACACAAGTGGAAATAGACCTCGCACAGATGCTCGGTGTTAGTTTCAGCCAAAACAGACCCTTATTCGGACAATTGGAAAAGTAAAAACGCCACAACCCTTGGGGTTGCAGCGTTTGATCGTTGGTACTGGTGGCCGGAATCGAACCGGCACGGGCCAAGGCCCACGGGATTTTAAATCCCGGGCGTCTACCTGTTCCGCCACACCAGCAAATTTGCTTGAAAAGCGTACCATTTTATAACGATTTTGTCAAGCAAAAATCCGTCAGACGCGATTAGGCTTTTTTCAGCGCCTCGATCAATGCGTCCACATCCGCCGGGCGGGTACCCCAACTGGTGCAGAGCCGGATGACACTGTGGGTATCGTCCACCTTCTCCCAGGGACAATAGACGAAGGACTCGGCTAACTTTTGACAGACTGCATCGGGCAAGAGCGGAAACAGTTGATTCGTCCCCGTGTCATAACGCAGAGAGAACCCCGCGTCGAATATCCCCTGCCGGAGCCGGATGGCCTCCGCCACCCCGTGACGCCCCAGCTCGAAGTACAGGCCGTCCTCGAAGAGACATTCGAACTGGAGCCCCAGCAAAAATCCTTTTGCCAAAAGACCGCCCTGGCGTTTCATCAGATAGCGGAAGTCCTGCTGGAATTTTGCGTTGGGGATCACCACTGCCTCCCCGAACAGGCCGCCCACCTTGGTGCCGCCGATATAGAACAGATCACAGAGCCGTGCAATATCCGATAGGGTTACATCACCGCCTACCGCCGCCAGACCGTAGCCCATGCGTGCGCCGTCCAGCATCAGGGGCAACCCTCGCTCCCTGCACACTTGGCTGATGGCCGTCAACTCTTCCAGAGAATAGACTGTACCCACCTCCGTAGAAAAAGAGATGTATACCATCCCCGGCTGGACGGTGTGCTCGTGGTTGCCGGCGGCCCAGTGGTCGTCTACCAGCTCTTGAATCTGCCGAGCGGTAATCTTTCCCTCGTTGTTCGAGAGTGCGAGGATTTTATGGCCCGTGGCCTCGATTGCCCCGGTCTCGTGGGTGGTAATGTGGCCCGTATCCGCAGCAATCACCCCCTGATGGGGACGAAGCACAGCGGCGATCATGGTGGCGTTTGCCTGGGTGCCGCCCACGAGAAAGTGTACCGCCGCCGCCGGCGCTTCACAGACGGCCCGGATCAAATCCGCTGCCCGCTTACAGTGGGGGTCCGTCCCGTAGCCGGGACTTTGCTCCCCTTGGGTCGCTTGCAACCGCTCCAAAATACGGGGATGAGCGCTCTCGATGTAGTCACTGTCAAATCGGATCATAGCGTTCTCCTTTTTCTAATTACTCCGTTTTATATCTTCCAAATTTGCTTAAAATCCAGCAAATGAATAATGCAAACGGGAATGCAATCCAAGATGTAATCCAAAAGTCCAGAATGATACCCACTGCCATAAGAATAACCGAGAACATGTAGTAAAGAATATCAAAAACATCGTCAATTAAACCGTCGCGCTTACGAATCGCATCGATGCATTTAATTGCGCAAATAATAAGCCAGGAAACCGGGAGGGCAATCCATGCCTCAGTTATTACTTCTGCGATAATCCCAATTGCTAATACGGCCAATAATATCCACTGTAGAACGGCTTTATCCGTATTACTACTTTTTTTCTTTACAAGCGGGAAAATAAAAACAAATAACACGAATGTGATTGGCCCAGCCAGCCAAGATGCGTACATTGCGCCAGCGATTATCGCACTATACACCATAATTGTAGTGATTGCCATATAGATTGCATCTTCAAGCAAAGACTCAAAGGTGTGTGTAAACATTGAGCCTTTGTACCCGCCACTTTCCCTTGCATCAATTGCATCTTTGAAAAAAACGATTGTCGTCGTCAAGAGAAATAACAGAGGTGATAAAGCACGAACTTGGCTTGCAACCCCTTCACCACTTAGGCTTCCGCCTAAAATGCTAATACCAAATTGACTATAGAGTATTTCTGGCACAACCAAAAGTACCCCGACCAGTATTCCTGTTATTGTATAGGCGTAATCTGAAAAATCCCATTTATCGTCGTTGTTTCTATTATGATTCTCTGTCATACGAGCGCCTCCACCTACAGAATATAAAGATCAATACTGGAACTCCGCCCACGTCAGCATATTGCGGCATAGGAAAATAACCAAAAAGCTGACGCCATAGCACCATAGGACCACCGTCCACAGGGCAACTGTAAGAGGCATCCCCAACCAGAGCACGGCCAGCATGGCCATTCCCACGCCGGGGCCGATGAAAAGCACCGCAAAAAACAGGAATAGCGGCAACACGATCATAGGCGATTTGATCTGGCCAAATAGCCGCTCCATAGCCGCACTCATGGCGATCACAAGCAGACCAACGCCCACCCGGATCAAAATGCCCACCCCAACCATCGTCCAGGAGACTCCGGTGATCAATCCCAGCGCCACCATGAGAACGGCGGACTCCAGGACGCATTTGAGCACACTCTCCCCGCAGAGCATAATGAGTTTCTTGAAGGGATTCTGGGGTACCAGGTAGATGTAGGGCTTCAACATCTCCATGCCCCATCGGGAAGCGCTGAAGCTAAATAGGGTCAGAAAGCAGCTGGCGATGAGAGCGGGCAGGAAACTCTCCGGCGCCCGGCCCAGAAACACGGCCAAACCAATGGGGATGGCCATGAGCAACAGGGACATAGTGCTCAATAGAAAGCGTCCGGCCCGGCGGCTCTCTATGAGATGTTTGAAGAAAAACACCGATGCGCCCCGGCCTCTACCGATACCGGTTTTCCCCACTTTTATGGTCCTCCTGCCGGTCTCCGTCATCCGCCCCTCTTTCGCCGCCGCGACGGCCGAGTGGGTCACCTCCGTGGCTAAGAGCACGTCCTCGTAATAGTCCGCGTTGAGGCGGAGGATCACCAAGGTAACGATCAGCAGAAACGCACCCATCGCCCCAACACCGATGAGCAACAGTATTGCGTCACCTGTAAATAGGCCGCGGATAATCGCAACCACCCAGCCCGCCATGGGGAACGCCATCCCCATGGGCTCCGCCCCCCGGGTGAACAGGCTCTCCAAAACCCCGCCCCCGGCAAATACGGGCCGTAGTAGCCACAGAAGAGTCGCCCCACAGACGGCCCAGATTAAAGTGCGGATCACTCTCTTGCGCCCATCGCTTCCGCTGGAGACACAATAGATCCACATGGCCGTGAGTTGGGCGGCAAACACGATCAGGCCATAGCCTGAGACGATCACCAGCATCTGCCCAAAGGATATACCGAAGCTGGATCGAAGCCAGCCGTATTGAAACAGCAAAAACATCCCCGTGAGGGCCGTTGTCCCCAACTGTTTAATCAGGCCGTAGTACAAAATCCGTTTTGGCGAGAGGGGAGCCGTGAACAAAAGGCTCACATCTGCCATGGTGTAAAACGTCGTCCCGGAACCCAGGCCAGGGAAGAGGCCTATCACATAGGTAAAAGCAAAAAAGGCCAGCATGATGGCGAATAGTGCACCGTCGTCCTGGGGAACCGCACCCGCCTCGTTGCCCATAGCAGTGATGAGCACAAATACCAGTAATCCGGCGAACACCAAAAATAGTATCAGTTTTGCCGGACGGCGGCGCAGTTCTTTGATCCGATTTTTCAACCGTGTGATTTGTAGGTAGAACAACGCCCTCATGCCTCATCCCTCCGGCTCGTCTCGGTAACGGCGAAAAACAGGTCTTCCAACCCTTTATCCGCTGTGGCCTCGTCGGCGGCCATGGTGGCTGCGAATTTTCCGTTTACCATGATGTGAGCTACATTCCAATAGGCCTCCACACTGTCGATCATGTGGGTGCTGATTAGTAGCGCCACCCCGGCGTCCCGGAGCTCTATAATCAGAGAGCGAAGCTCTTTTATGGCGTGGGGATCGAGACCCACCAACGGCTCGTCCAAGATCACCAGCCGGGGCCGGGGCAAAATACCGCAGATGATGCTGAGCTTCTGTTGCATCCCCTTGCTGAGCTCTTTGCCCAGCTTGTTTGCCTTGTCGTCTAACTCAAATCGGCGGAGCAGGGACTCGCCGTATTCTTTCCAGTCATCTTGGAGGTCATATGCCCTGGCGATAAACTCCAAGTGCTCAGAGACGGTCAGCAGATCGTATACTGCTGGCATCTCCGGCACATAGCCCAGGCGGCGTTTTGCCTCCAGGCTCTTGTTGGCGCAGCCGTCGATCTCGATCTCGCCTGTAAAACGCAGAAGTCCTGCGATGCACTTGATGATCGTGCTCTTCCCCGCCCCGTTAGGGCCCAATAAAATGGCAACTTGCCCGGCTCCGACGGAAAAGCTGATGTCGTCGTTGGCCAGGAATTTGCCATATCGCTTGCTGACGGAATTGACTGTGAGCATAGGCGCTCCTCTCTTCGGGCATACTTTAGAAAAAATGTCTTTGGGAGGTCTCCTTTATTGAAACGTTTCCTATTATTTGTATTGACAATACTCCTGCTCATCCCATCGGCCCTGGCCGTGGAGATGGCCACAGAAAATCAGGCCCCCATAGCGGAGGCCCTGGAACTGACCACCTATCGCGATATCGCCCTGGCCGGCATGTTGATTGCCACGGATCCGGAGGGGGATTTATTTGAGTATCAAATCGTCCGCTCTCCCAAGAAAGGCCAACTGGAACTAGATTCGCCCACCGGGCTGTTCACCTACACGCCCCTGGAGGGCAAACGGGGCCGAGACACCTTCACCTATGTGGCAATTGACGCAGTAGGGAATATCTCCGATGAGACCGCCGTCACGATTCGGATCCGGCGCAATGTGTAGCGCAATCCTCAGTCAGCTTCGCTGACAGATCCTTTGCACCACAGGCACCTCTTCCGCCGAGCCAATCGCTTCGCTCTTGGGGCGTCAGTTGGAAAAGGAGCCTGCGCACTGGGTTCAACGTGCTATACAGGCGTACTCTGTAGAACCATGTGTCTCTCCTACACCCCGACCATCTTCTCAAATTCTGTGATCGGATGCACACCGACCCGCTTGTCCACCTCTTGTCCATTCCGAAATAGAATCACCGTGGGGATGGTCATCACGCCGTAGCGGGCGGCCAGTGGTCCCTGCTCGTCCACGTGCACTTTACACACCTTTACCTTGTCCCCGTGTTTTGCCGCAAACTCCTCCAAAATGGGGGTCAGCATCCGACATGGGCCGCACCACTCGGCCCAAAAGTCTACTAGTGTCACGCCCTGGCTGATGGTCTGATCAAAATTGTCTGCCGTCAAGTTTTGCAATGCCATTTTAATATCCTCCTTAGTAGGGGCGGCAACCTGCCGCCCGTGGTTTCTTGATCCCTGTCGGTTTTCGCATAGGGACATAGCCGGCGGCAATCTGCCGCCCCTACGCACCATCCAAATATGCCGCCGCATTGAGGGCCGCAACCAGGCCCTCGCCGGTGGCTTTTGACACTTGATAGGGTTTGCCCGTACAGTCTCCGGCGGCAAATACGCCGGGAATATTGGTCTGCATATTCCGATCCACCTGAATATGTGTGCCGTCTAATGCGAGATCGGGCAATAGACTGGCCATTGCCACGGTACTCCGGAGGATAAATACGCCCTGACAGGGGATCGTCTCCCCGTCCACTTGCAATGATTCAACTCTGGTTGCGCCGTGAATTTCCAGCTTTTTGCCCTGAATCACGGGGATATCTGCATGCAACCCGTCCAAACTCCGCCCGTCTGAGATGGCGGTCACGGTGGAGCCGATCTCCCGGAGATAGTTGGCCTCGTGAATCCCCTCGCCGGACTTGATTATTACACACACGGTCTTTTGGCGATATAACATCCCGTCACAGGTGGCGCAGTAGCTGACGCCCCGCCCCAGAAGCTCCCGCTCCCCCGGATAGGCCGCCTTTTGAACGATGCCGCAGGCCAAGATCACCGCCTGGGCCGAATAGACGTCGGCGCCGGCGGAAATCATAAACTTGTCCCCCATAGGCATGACGCTCAATACTCTGCCGCCGATAAAGTCTACATCTCGACCCCGCACCTGCTCCAAACAGAGTTCCAGATAGTCCCGCCCGCTCATACCGGGGGTTCCCAAAACATTCTCCAGCCACTCGGCCTTATAGAGCCCGCTCTCCCGGTAGTCGCTGGAGAATATACGGGTGGATTTGTTCCGCACCCTGGCGTTCAGCGCCGCTGACAACCCCGCCGGGCCGCCACCGATAACAGCAATATCTGTGTGGCTCATAGGAATCCCCCCTTGATTTCCCCACCTGCGGCAGGAAATATTGTAATCAAATTATACTCCAAATGGCGAAGTCTGTAAATACAATTTGATTTTCCGCAAATTTTGCGTATAATGTAGGGGATGATGGCAATCGTCCCGCAATGTGCAAAAATCTGTCATGGAACGTAGGGGCGCACATTGTGCGCCCCTGTTGTACGATACATCCAACCCCCAAAAAGGAGTGCATAGCTATGGCCGAAGAGATCAAAACCACTGAAATAAGCGAAAGTTCCACAAACTTTATCCACGCATTTATTGAGGAGGATATCGCCCCCGGCGGGCGGTTCGCCGGGATGACTGTCCACACCCGGTTCCCACCGGAGCCCAACGGGTACCTCCACATCGGCCACTGCAAGGCCCTGTGCATTGATTTTGGCACGGCTGAAAAATACGGCGGTGTCTGTAACCTCAGAATGGACGACACCAACCCCGCCAAAGAGGACGAGGAGTACGTCACCGCCATCCAGGAGGACATCCGCTGGCTGGGCTTTGACTGGGGCGACAACTTCTTCTACGGCTCCGACTTCTTCGACCAGCAGTTCGATCTGGCCGTGGGGCTGATTGAGCGGGGGCTGGCCTACGTGTGTGAGCTCACCCCGGAGGAGTTTAAGAAAAATCGCGGCTCCATCGGCATCCCCGCCGTGAGCCCCTATCGGGATCGCCCTGTGGCGGAGAGCTTAGACCTCTTCCAACGGATGAAAAGCGGGGAGTTCCCCGCCGGGGCCATGACTTTGCGGGCTAAGATCGACTTGGCCTCCGGCAACTTCAACATGCGGGATCCCGCCCTCTATCGGATCAGCCACACCCACCACCACCGGACGGGGGATACATGGTGCATCTATCCCATGTACGACTACGCCCACCCCCTCCAGGACGCATTGGAGGGTATCACCCACTCCCTGTGCTCTCTGGAATTTGAAGATCACCGACCGTTATACGACTGGGTGGTGGACAATACGATGGTTGCGTCAAAACCCCGGCAGATTGAGTTTGCCCGGTTATATATCAACTATACGGTCTTGTCCAAGCGGAAACTCCGCCTCCTGGTGGAAGAGGGCATCGTCTCCGGCTGGGATGACCCCCGGATGCCCACCCTCACCGGGATGCGCCGCCGGGGATACACCCCCCGGAGCATCCGCAACTTCGCCGAGCGGATCGGCGTCAGCAAGGCCGCAAGCGTCGTGGAGTTCTCCTTCCTGGAGCACTGCCTCCGAGAGGATTTGGGCGCCATCTCCCAGCGGGCCATGGCCGTCCTGCGGCCTATGGAGCTGGTGATTACCAACTATCCCGCCGATCAGAGCGAGACGTTTCAGATTGAAAATAATCCGGAGGACCCGGAGTCCGGCACACGGCCCGTCACCTTCTCCAAGACCCTCTGGATCGAAGCCGAAGATTTCATGGAGGAGCCGGTGAAAAAGTACAACCGCCTCTTCCCCGGCAACTACGTGCGGCTAAAAGGCGCGCATATTGTGCGCTGTACCGGCTGTGAGAAAGACGCAGACGGCAACATGATCCGGGTATTCGCCGAATATGACCCCGATCTGCCCGCCGGGAGCACGCCCGAAGGGATTAAAGTCCGAGGTACGATCCACTGGGTGGACATAAACACCGCCGTAGATGCCACAGTACGGCTCTACGACAACCTGTTCTCCGATCCCGATCCCGACGCTGCCGACAAGGATTTTTTATCCTGTCTCAACCCCAACTCTCTGGAAGTCTTATCAAACTGCAAGGTCGAGGCCGGCTTTGCAGAGGCCCAGGCCCCTGCAAACTTCCAATTCCTGCGGACAGGCTATTTCTGTGTGGACAGCGTGGAGTCCCGTCCCGGAAACCTCGTCTTCAACCGCAGTGTGGCCCTCAAAGACAGTTTTAAGAAATAGACGCAAGCTGGAGACGTTGTATTGACCGCCCTGCCCTTTTGGGGTGC
Source organism: Oscillospiraceae bacterium (assembly GCA_009780435.1). GTDB lineage: Bacteria > Bacillota > Clostridia > Oscillospirales > Oscillospiraceae > WRAB01. The sequence goes on from WRAB01000015.1 coordinate 21,370, forward strand.
TCCTCCAGTCAGGCTTCGCCTGACAACCCCTCTGGGCGATGAGGCCTGAAGGTCAAGGACAATCCTCAGTCAGCTTCGCTGACAGCTCCTTTGAGAAAGGAGCTAAAGGTCAAGAACACACTGCACCAAAAACCTCCTTTGGAAAAGGAGGTGGCAGAGCGAAGCTCTGACGGAGGATTACTCTCTGCGCCCCAGGCGGGGAATCCCCGATTAAATCATGCAGGAGGTCACAATATGGAACACAGCAAAAAAATGGTCCCCTCCTATGCGGGGAACCTACGCAGCCATATGATCCAAGTACCGGAAGTCATCGCCCAGTGCAGTGGGATCCGCATTTTCGGGCGTCGGATTAAGAGCCTGGTCTTCTCCACAGATGCGGCCATTATCAAGAACATCAACGCCGACGCGGTGATCGCCGTCTATCCATTCACCCCCCAGCCAGCCATTGGCCGGGCCGTGCTCATGGCGGCGGATATGCCGGTTCTCGTAGGCGTCGGCGGCGGCACCACCAGCGGCGCACGGGTGATCCGTCTCGGCTGCGACGCAGAGGATCAGGGTGCCTATGGCGTGGTGGTCAACGCCCCCCTTCCCGTGGAGGTGATCCAGGATTTAAAGGCCCATCTGGAGATTCCCATCGTGGTGACGGTGGTATCCTCCCAGACCGATATCGCCGCACGGATTGAGGCCGGGGCCAGTATCGTCAATATCTCCGGCGGCGCACGGACAGCGGCGCTTGTGGCCGCAGTCCGGGAAAAGTTCCCCGACCTCCCCATCATCGCCACCGGCGGCCCCACAGAGGAGAGCGTCCTGGAGACCATCCAAGCCGGGGCCAATGCCATTACATACACCCCACCCACCACGGGTGAGTTGTTCGCCGGAATGATGGCAAAGTATCGGGATATGATGGCCGAGGGATGAGGAGATTACAGCCTATTCCTATTGAACGATAAAACTAAATTTGATATACTATAAACTAGGCAGAAAGGGGGATTTTCTATGGTTTACACACTAAGCGAATTGCGACAAAAATTGACTCCCATTGCAGAAAAGCATCAACTAGAAACCATTTATGTGTTTGGCTCATACGCACGTGAAGACGTCACAGAGGACAGCGATATTGATCTCCTGGTCGATGCATCTGGTTCTGGTTTGGTGGGATGGGATTTCGGCGGATTATATGAAGATCTCAAACTCGCTCTCAAAAAAGACATCGATATGATTACAACTGACGCCTTATCCGACTATGAGCGGGATATTGACAAAGAATTCAGCCACACCGTACTGAATGAGAGGGTTGCCGTCTATGAACGAACGTGATCTGACACGCATCAGATATATAAAAGAATATTGTGACGATATTACCGCAACCATTGCTCGTTGCGGAAACGATGAGCAAAAATTCCGCTCGGATAGAGACTACTACAACTCGGTTTCCATGTCCCTGATGCAAATCGGAGAACTGAGCAAGTCATTGAGCCCAGAATTCATAAAGGAAACCGAGAATCAAATTCCCTGGCACAAAGTGCGGGGGATGCGAAACTGGTTCGCCCATAGTTATCAAAAAATGAGTAAAACAACCATGTGGGAGACGGCTACGAAAAGCATTCCCTCTCTGTTGGCCTTTTGTGAACAGGCCATCCCACAACAATAAAAAGGAATAGCGGGCGCACAATGTGCGCCCCTATTTCACCCGCTCCAGGCACTGCTCCATATTCCGAGGCCCTGTCATGGGCTCTTTCGTAATATAGAGGGTGCCGTCTTCTTTTGCGGCGATTTCCCACTTGACCAGGGTCAGCGCCCCCCGTTCGATCTCAATTGCCGTAATGTATCGGGTGTGGACGGCGCTCCCTGTGTTGTAGTACGGCCCCTCGCCGCCCCTGGGGAGGATGGGCCTGTGGGTATGCCCCGCCACGATGGGGATATTGGTCTTTTCCCCCCACTGCTCCAAAATCTTCTCCGTCCGATTCCGCCGCTTCGCCCGCCGGGGCGTATCGAATGGATTTCGCATCCCTAAAAGCTCCAAGGGCTGCCACAGATAGCGCACCAGAAATCGGCCCAGCCACCACAGACGATAATTGAAAAAATCCGCCTGGTGGCCGTGGAGCAGGAGCAGTTCTCTCCCGCTGGGCGTGTGGTGAAGTAAAATCGCCTCCGAGACCGTGATATCGGGAAACAGCGGTACAGGGGCCGTCTGATTTCCGGGGCAATATACCCGGAGATTTTTTTGCACCCACTCCGCCCGCCCCTTGACCATGTCGTGGTTGCCGTAGATCATATGGAGCCGTCCCTCTCGGTACAGATCGGCCAGGAGGCCGAAGATGTGGTCGTACTCGGCGGCGATGTCCGCCATGTGCCGCTCCTCCCACAACTCATCCCCGTCGCCCAGTTCTATGTAGGTGAATCCGTTGCGATAATAGTGGCCCAGGGCCACGTAGTAGAGCTTTTGATTCTTGGCAAAATCATCGGCCCCCGTCCCCGTGCCGCGGTGGCAGTCGCTAACGAGCACGATCTTGCTCGCATTGTCCATCTCTAGCCGCTTGGCCCCACGATAGGCGGCGTATATCCACCGATCTTGGGCGAAAAATAGATTCATTCTCATCCCCCTCTGTTGGTATTACCAACTTTATGCGGGAAAAAGGGAAAAAATCCTTGCTTTGATCGGGCAGGTCTGCTATACTATTTGGGCATTACACACACTGACCGGACAGGTGACTCGGTGCTCTTGAGGGGGAAATCCGCCCAGGGGTGGGTCATTCTGGCTGATGGCGGTGGAGGGTAAAACAAAATTTTTAGGAGGACATTTATCACATGGCAGTCGTTTCAATGAAGCAGCTTCTGGAGGCCGGCGTACACTTCGGTCACCAAACCAGACGGTGGAACCCCAAAATGGCGCCCTATATCTACATGGAGCGCAACGGCATCTATATTATTGACCTACAAAAAACGGTCAAGAAATTAGACACCGCCTACAATTTCATCCGCGAAGTATCCGAAAATGGACAGAGTGTGCTGTTCGTCGGCACAAAAAAACAGGCCCAGGACGCCATCCGGGAAGAGGCATCACGGGTCAACATGCACTTCGTCAACGCCCGTTGGCTGGGCGGTATGCTCACCAACTTCAAGACCATGCGCACCCGCGTGGATCGCTTGGCCCAACTGCAAAAGATGCAGGAGGACGGTACGTTTGACATGCTCCCCAAGAAGGAAGTCATCAAGCTGACCAACGAGATCAATAAGCTGGAAAAATATCTGGGCGGCGTCCGGGAGATGCGCAAGCTCCCCGGTGCCATCTTTATCGTAGACCCCCGCAAAGAACGCAGCGCTATCGCAGAGGCCCGCAAGCTGAAAATTCCAATTGTCGCTATTGTGGACACTAACTGCGACCCCGACGAGATCGACTATATCATCCCGGGCAACGATGATGCCATCCGTGCCATCAAACTCATCAGCCAGGCCATGGCCAGCGCCGTGCTGGAAGGCCGCCAAGGCGACGATCAGCCCGAAGAGGCTCCCGTAGCTGAAGCACCTGCCGCCGCTGCCCCAGCTCCCGTCGAAGCGCCCGCTCCAGTTGCGGCCCCTGCTGCCGAAGCGCCTGCCGCCGTGGCTCCGGCTACTGAAGCACCCGCCGCGGAATAAAAGCGTTTAAATCAAGAACCAGAGGGCAAGGCCCCTTGGGGAATTTAGGAGGAAATTACCTGTGTCTTTTACAGCGAAAGATGTTCAAAAACTCCGGGAAATGACCGGTGTTGGTATGATGGACTGCAAAAAAGCGTTGGTTGAATCCGATGGCGATATGGACAAGGCCGTGGCATTCCTGCGGGAAAAAGGCTTGGCCGCCGCCCAGAAAAAGGCCGGCCGTGTGGCCGCCGAGGGTATCGTCGCCGCCGTCACCGTAGGCGATACCGCCGCCGTGGTGGAAGTCAACGCCGAGACCGATTTTGTCGCACAAAATGATATCTTCCAGACCTTCGCCGCCGATGTGGCAAATCTGGTCGCCGAGAAAAATCCCGCTGACCTGGAAGCGCTTATGGCGCTCCCCTACCCCGGCAGTGATATGACCGTCACCGAGATGCAGCAGGAGAAAATCCTGGTCATCGGCGAAAATATTCAAGTCCGTCGCTTTGCCCGCTACGATTCCGGGCTCACTATCCCCTACGTCCACATGGGCGGCCGGATCGGTGTCCTGGTGAACATGGACGTATCCGCCGGCCTGGAGTCCAACGAGGCCGTGATCCAGCTGGGCAAAGATCTGGCCATGCAGATCGCCGCCATGCGCCCCATGTATCTGGACAGCTCCTCCGTGGACGCCGCTGTGGTCGCAGAGGAAGAGAAAATCCAGTTGGCTAAGGCGGTAGAAGAGAACAAGGCCAAAAACCTGCCGGATGACAAGGCCCAGAAAATCGCCGAGAGCATGGTCAAAGGCCGGATGAACAAGTTCTTCGAGGAAGTCTGCCTGATGAACCAGCCCTTCGTCAAAGGGGACAAGATCACCGTCGAAAAGCATGTAGCCAACCTGGCCAAAGAGTTGGGCGGGACCATTGTCATCAAAGGCTATACCCGCTTTGAAAAGGGCGAGGGGATTGAGAAGCAAGAGTCCAATTTCGCCAGTGAGATTGCCAGCATGGTGCAGTAATCGCATATGATTGAAAAAAGAAGGTTGCCGTTTCCGGTGGGAAACGGCAACCTTTTTTGGCGTGGGGCCTTGGATTGCTCTTTTTGCTTTCCTGCTCGTCGTCGTAAGCCACAACGACTGATTTTCTCTTTCAGCACACAGATAAACCAACTTCTTTTGCAATTTTTCTATTGCGAAATTGCAAATCATGGAGTATACTGTACTACAGTAAAGACTATACCTTTGAGGAGGCGTACCAATGCAACAGTTAAAAAACGCTTATCTGGCCCGGGTTTACGAGGCCGTGGAACAACGAAATGCGGGGGAGTCTGAATTCCTCCAGGCGGTGCAGGAGGTGCTCCACAGCATTGAGCCCGTTATAGACCAGCACCCGGAATTCATCCAAAACGCCATCATCGAGCGGCTGGTAGAGCCGGAACGGTTGATCCAGTTCCAGATTCCCTGGACAGACGATCAGGGCAATATGCAGGTCAACCGGGGATTTCGCGTCCAGCACAACAGCGCCCTGGGGCCCTATAAGGGTGGCCTGCGCTTCCATCCCAGCGTAAATCCGTCTGTGGTCAAATTTTTGGGCTTTGAGCAGACCTTCAAAAACGCCCTCACCGGCCTGCCCATGGGCGGTGGAAAAGGCGGCGCAGATTTCGACCCCAAGGGCAAGAGCGAGGGCGAAGTCAAGCGGTTCTGTCAGAGTTATATGACCGAACTCACCCGCCACATCGGCCAGTTCACCGACGTCCCCGCCGGGGATATCGGCGTGGGCCGCCGGGAGGTGGGGTACATGTTCGGTCAATACAAACGGATGCAAAACGAGTTCACCGGCGTATTCACCGGTAAACATCCGGATAACTCCGGCTCTCTCGGCCGGAAAGAGGCCACGGGCTACGGCCTGGTCTATATCGTGGCGGAACTATTCCGCAGCTTGAAAAACGAGGATCTCAAGGGCAAAACCGTCACCGTATCCGGCTCCGGCAACGTGGCCATCTATGCCATTGATAAAGCCACCCAACTGGGTGCCAAAGTGGTGACGGCCTCCGACTCTGCGGGGTATGTCTATGACGAAAACGGCATTGATCTGGCAGTGCTCCAACAGATCAAAGAGGTGGAGCGTGGACGGCTCACAGAGTACGCAAAACGGGTTCCTACCGCCCAGTATCACGAGGGCAGCGGCGGCGTCTGGTCCATCCCCTGTGATATCGCCCTCCCCTGCGCCACCCAGAACGAGATCGACGGGGATTCCGCCCGTGCGCTGGTACAAAACGGCGTCATCGCCGTGGCGGAGGGTTCCAATATGTCCACCACCCCGGAGGGCGTCGAGGCTTTCTTGGAGGGTAATATCCTCTACATCCCCGGCAAGGCGGCCAATGCCGGCGGCGTCGCCGTCAGCGGCCTGGAGATGAGCCAGAACTCCCTACGCCTGGGCTGGAGCTTTGAAGAGGTGGATGAGAAGCTACAGACCATCATGGTCAACATCTTCCACACGGTCTATGACGCCTCCAAAGCCTGCGGCGTCCCCGGCAACTTCGTGGTCGGCGCCAATGTGGCGGGACTCTTGAAAGTCTCCCAGGCCATGCTCTGGCAGGGGTAGATTGCTCGGCTATAGGTGATCAAAAAGGAGCAGCAAACCGCTACTCCTTTTTTCGCTTTATTCTATTCCATCAAAAACCCATACACGTCCCCGCAGATTTCCTCCCGGAGCGCGCCGGGTATGGCAAGAATCTGATGACACCCGCCGGGATAGTAGCGCAAAATCGCCCGATCCGGGATTTGATCCCTCATATACTGTGCGCTTTTATACCGCACGCTCTCGTCTGCCTTACATTGGATCAGCAGTGTGGACTTCGTGATATCGCCGATCCGTCTTTTTGATTTTGATAAGATTTTCAAGAACTCCACGCTGGATTTTACTGAGACGCCCAGCACACCTTTTTTATAGTGGTTCCATCTTTCAAACCGTCTCGCCCGAATATCACTGACGATATCTTTCGCCATGATTTTTATATTCCAGAAATAGATGGGCGTATTGATAAAGACAAATTTCTGTATCTCCGGGATATCCGCACACTGCACACCAATCAGCCCGCCCATGGAGAAGCCGATATATACGATTTGGCGGTATTCAGCTTTGAGCGTGTTGATCGTATCCCGCACATGGTTGATCCAGCATATATGGGTCGATTGCCGCAACGCTTTCTTGGTATCACTGTGTCCGGGCAGTATCGTCGTATGGACATCAAGCCCTTTTTTGCGCAGATATTCGGCCAGATAGTCAATGTCGTCTAAATATCCGGCAAATCCGTGGATGATAAGATACGCGGTGTCTTTCAATGTAATGCACCTCTTTTTCTCGATAAATATCATAGAGTTTGCTCACAAAGCACGGTTTGTTCTTTGTTTTTTTAATTTGAGTTTACTCATTATTTCATTCCGCAACTTTAGTTGCCATTACTCCGCATATCAGCCTCTGTAATATACCTTCTAGGGCTATAAAAAGAAATGCGCCTAACAGGGTACAATATATCCCAACCCGTAACTACATACTCAATTATATCTACCTCAATTTGTTCTGAATGACGGCCCAGATCATTTTTTTCATTGAATTTCTCCTTGCTGCTCTGGCGTAAAATTTCTCTATTCAACACCTACAGATGTAACAGATCGATTGACTACCGGCCATGCTTTTCACTACTTCCATAATAGCATACTTCACCCGCCCACACAAATCAAAAACCAGAATCCATCAAGCGACGGATTCTGGTTTTTTTGCATGCACTGCCGAGCTTACTCAAATCACAGCAATTGCATCGTTATCCATACATAAGTCGCCACGAGACCCAGTGCCAAGAGCACTGTGCCGAGCTGTACGAGGCGTTTGGCGTAGTTGAAGCCGATGTTGGTGCCGAATCGATCTTCGACGATGTAAGCCGGGTCATCCGGGTTATAGTAGAACGTGCCGATGATCCAATACTTGTCGTCCCCGCGTCCGTAGGTCTTGGATTTCGCCGCAGGCGCCTCGTCCTCCGCAGCACTCTCGTCAACATCCACTTTAACCTTACAGCCCCCCTGCCCTGTTTTTAGAATCACAGCGATTAGGACGACCATAGAGATAGAAAACACCCCCATGCCAATCCAGAAGATCACGCCGCCCAGAGCCGGGGATACCGGGAATAGGATGGGAAGTCCCACCAGTGCCAAGAGCAGAACCATTGAGAGTGTCAGAAACCCCATGGCGTTGCCCATACGTCTGCGGTATGCCCGGTGCTGGGCAAAAGATTTTCGTGGAGCGCTTGGGTCGATCTGCAGCTTGGCCCGCTCAATCATAATCCCCACGGGTAGCATAAGGACAACCAGCAGGCCCGCATTCATCAGCGGCATCATTAAGACACTCCCCCATGTTTTGGGAACCATTCTGGTGGGCTGCATACTCCCATCCATATGGGCTGCAATCATATCGGGAAGATGGGGATATTGTATGACGGCAACGGCAAAGGTCGCCAAGACGAGTACCAACCCCGCAATATACCATCCCCAGGGTACGTTAGACAGCTTCCCCCGGGTGTGGGAGGAACTGGTCTCTGCAAATACCACGCTGGGTACCTGCCAGCCCCGCTCTGCTTTCAAGTGGGCGGCTCGCTTCCAATTGGGGACGAAGGCTATAAAATAGAGCGGAATCACCAGGAGCGGCAGGTACATGGCCGCCGCCATGGTCCACTCCCGCCACAGCATAAACTGCGCCGCACAGATAAGCAGCAGGACGAGGGTACCCAGCAGACAGGTACGCACATAGCTCTTCCGCAACTCTTGGGCCGCCGGATCATAATACGCCTCCGGCGGGACTTTTACGCCGAAGAGCAGGGATTTCCGGGTGAGATACGGCAGAACCACATACAGGCCGCCGCACAGGGCCAGGACGAATGCATTGATTGCGAATAATCCGATGTTTTGATCAGTCATTTGATACCCCTCCATTCTTTGCACCTTGATACGCCCGCCCGCAGAGGGCGGCAAATTCCATTTCGCTGATCCCATGGCAGATGGCCTCGGCGGCGGAGAGCGTCAACTCCTCCAAAAGATCGGCTTCAAAGGCCTCTCTCCTGGCGATCCCCCCCGCCACTACGGCCCCCCGGCGGCGATCCATCTGGATATAGCCCTCGTCGGAGAGCATGGCGTAGGACTTGTTGACCGTGTGAAAATTGATCCCCAAATCGGCGGCCAACCGCCGCACCGACGGCAAATCCTCCCCCGGCAACAGCCGCCCTCCGGCAATCCCCAACACAATCTGATCCCGCAGTTGGGTATAGATGGGTGTGGGGCTCTGGGTGTTGATCTCAATAATCAAGGAGCGTCCCTCCTTTCGATTGCGCTTGTTATATATCTAGTATAACAAATTGGGACGAGTGATGTCAAGAGAAAAATCACCGCTCCACAGCCTCAACAGGCCAGGAGCGGCGGTTATTCTTTCTTGGCTTTACTCTTACATCCCCCAAATATCCCTCGCATATGCTCTGATGGTGTTATCGCTGGAGAAAAACCCGCAATTTGCGATATTCAGCAAACCCTTCCGGGCAAATGCCAAAGTATCCTGGTAGTCCCAATTCACTCTGCGCTTGGCGTCCAGATATTGCTCCAAATCTGAGAGCACGTAGTAGTGATCCGGCGTGTGCCAACTGGCACCGTCTAGGAGGGAGGTGTAAATCTCCCGGAAAATCCCGCTGCCGCCGTCGTCGAATGTGCCGTCTATGAGAGTGTCCACAATCCGCCTGATCCGGGGGGAGGGTTCGTAGATCGTTCTGGCGCAGTAGGTCTCTGCAATCCTACGCTGCGCCTCAATGGTGGGGCCGAACATGTAGTTGTTCTCCTCCCCGGCCCGCTCTACAATCTCAATGTTCGCACCATCCCGGGTACCTAGGGTGACGGCCCCGTTGAGGGACATTTTCATGTTCCCCGTCCCGCTGGCTTCCGTCCCCACGGCGGATATCTGCACGGAGACATCCGTCGCCGGCATGATCTTCTCCGCGTAGCTGACGTTGTAGTTCTGGACGAATAACACCTGCATCAGGTCCTTCGTATCGGGGTCGTTGTTGATCAGCGCCGCGATCTCGTTGATATACTTGATAATCCCTTTTGCCCTGTCATAGCCGGGAGCGGATTTTCCGCCGTAGAGAAACGCTGACGGGGCAAAAGCCGCCGTCCCGTCTTTGATCCCGAAGTAGAGATCCAGCAGGGAGAACGCATCCATCAACTGCCGTTTGTACTCGTGGATCCGCTTGCACAAACTAGAGAACATAAAGTCCGTATTCAGGGCAAAACCCTCATGCTTCGCCACATACTCCGCCAGTTGACACTTCTTCTCCCGCTTGATATCTGCAAAGGCCCGGAGGGTGGCCTCATCGTCGGCAAAGGGGGTGAGCCGGGCCAAGTTGTCCAAATCCATGAGCCACTCGTCGCCAATCCGCTGGGTAATAAAGGCCGATAGCTCGGGGTTAATCAATCCCATCCACCGCCGCTGGGAGACGCCGTTGGTCTTGTTGTTGATCCGATCCGGATACAACTCGTGCCACGCCCGGAAGAGGTCTGATTTGAGCAGAGATGTGTGGATCTCCGACACCCCGTTGGTGGAATAGGACCCGTAGACCGCCAGTTGCGCCATCTGTATCCTACCGTCTTTGATCAGCTGATAGTCCACTGCGCTGTCCCCTGTGTAGCCACGGGCGATCAACTCCCGATCCAGGCAGTTCTGGATCATCACGATGTACGGATAGACCTCCGGCAATACGTTGCAGAACAACTCCACATCCCACTGCTCCAGGGCTTCCTTCATCACCGTATGGTTGGTAAAGGCGAAAGTGCGCTGCACAATGTCAAATCCCGTCTCGAAATCCAGGGCGTAATCGCCCATGAGAATCCGCAGCAGTTCCGGGATGGAAACTGCGGGATGGGTGTCGTTCAACTGGATGCGGTTTCGCTCCGAGAACTGGGAAAAATCTGTCCCATACTCCGCCACAAAGCGATTGACAATGCTCTGGAGAGACGCACTGGAGAAGAAATATTCCTGTTTGAGGCGGAGGATTTTCCCGGTGCGAGTGTTATCATTGGGGTAGAGCACGGCACAGATCTCATCCGCACGGGTTTGCTCCTCCACGGCGGCGTCATATTCCCCGTCGTTGAACTTGGCGAAATCAAAGCCGCAGATCGGCTCTGCTTTCCACAGGCGGAGGGTGTTGACCATCTTCCCGCCATAGCCAATGATCGGCATATCATAGGGTACCGCCCGGACAGCTTGGCCCTTGAAGGAGACGATAACGGCATATTCCTCCCGCCGGACACTCCAGGGATCGCCCCAGCGCTCCCAGTCGTCTACGGTCTCTGTCTGAAATCCGTCTTGAAAGCCCTGCTTAAACAAGCCGTATTGATATCGAATTCCATAGCCATCCAAGGGGATATTCTGGGTCGCAGCGGAATCCAAGAAACAGGCCGCCAGCCGACCCAGCCCGCCGTTGCCGAAGGCCGCATCGTCGATCTCCTCAAAATCGGCGACAGAGTGACCGGATTTACGCAAAAACGCCTCCGCTTCTTCCAGCAGACCCATATTATAGAGATTGCTGTGTATCACCCGGCCAATCAAAAACTCGGCGGAAAAGTAGCCCACACGCCGTCCCTGGGATTTTTTGGGACCCATCCAATCTTGCGGCAAAGTCTGCATCGCCGCGTGGGATAGCGCCTCATATTGTTCCTTCAGAGTCGCCCGCGAGATGTCCACGCCCTTCATGTGTAAAAACTGTGCTATCGCATCTTGAAAATCGCGCATTGTATTTACCCCTCCTGGGTTTTATTTCTTTTGTATGCAATGTTTTTATGTTTCCCCCGCCTGCGGCGGGGAGAATGCTGTCCGTCCGTATTGGGTCAACCACGCGGCGTAGGAGTCCAGCTTTTCCTCAAACAGATCGTAGTCGGCCAACTTCCACTCCCAGTTGGGCGGGCCGATGGTACTGGGCGTATTCATCCGCGCGCTGTCATCTAACCCTAAAATATCCCAAACGGGGATGATGGCGACGTTTGCCCCACTGTCCAAGGTGTATTGAATCATCTGTTCGGAGATGCTTCCCTTGTAGCCATGCCGCTTCAGATAGCTCTTGACCTTCTTCTGATCCGTTTCTTTTAACTCTAAAAACCAGCCCAACGTCGTCTGGTTATCATGGGTTCCGGTATAGGCAATCGTATTCTCGCCGACCGCCCGCTTCGGGGCCGGCAGCCGTCTCTTGCCAAAGGAGAACTGCATGATCTCCATGCCGGTAAACCCATAGTGGTCCCGCAGGGCCAGAACCTCCGGACGCAGATCGCCTAGATCTTCCACCACAATATTGATATCCGGCAGGGCTTGGAATAGGGCATCAAAAAACGCATACCCCGGCGCCTCAATCCACGCACCCACAATTGCCGTATCCTCTTCCGCCGCAATTTTCCAGTAGGTGTCAAAGGCCCGAAAGTGATCTAACCGGATCGAGTCGAACACGTTCATATTGAGCCGCAGCCGCTCAATCCAGAAGCGAAACCCGTCTTTTTGAAGGACATCCCAGTTATAGATCGGGTTCCCCCACCGCTGGCCATCCTCGTTGAAATAATCCGGCGGCACCCCCGCCACATAGGACGGCTCCCCGTCTTGAGCCAGCAGGAAACACTGCTGATTTTCCCATACATCCAGGGAGTCGATTCCCACATAATATGGAAGGTCCCCCATGATTTCAATCCCGCTCTCGTTGGCGTAATGTTTCAGCCGATCCCACTGACTGAAGAAGATAAACTGTAAAAACTGATAGTACGCAATGTCCTCTTCATAGGGAGTGAGATTCAGATCGCGGTTTTTGATCCAATCCCGGTGCGCCGGAATCCAATTTGTCCAACAGGTAAGGTTATTTTCATCTTTCAGCGTCAAAAATACACTGTAATTATAGACCCAGGGATTCTCTTCGAGGAACACTGTATACGCCCGTTCATATCGCGGGAAGTTTTCCTGAAAATGCGCGAATGCTTTCCTGAGGTACTTTGCCTTAAACCATCGTACTGCGTCATAATCCACACGGGTCGCATCTTCGTCAAAATGGGATATCTCCCGAAGCGCCAGATACCCGTCTTCCACCAGATTGTCAATGCTGATATAGATTTCATCCCCGGCGATACTGGACGCTGTCTGATACGGGCTGTTGCCGTAGCCCAGCCGATTAAAGGGCAGTATCTGCCATATGTTTACGCCTGTCTCGGCCAAGTAATCCACAAAGGAAAACGCGCCGGGTCCCAGATCTCCGATTCCGTAGCCGGATGGCAGAGATGAAATTGCCATCAAAACACCATTTTTTCTCATCAGTCGTTCCTCTTTCCGTGATGCGCTTGTGACGTTATTATATCGCACTATATTTCATAGAATCAAGCAAATCCCGCTTGGTAACGTTTCCATGTTGTGTTCTCCTCCGCCTACGGCGGGGGACACTAACAGGCGCCCTGTTTTCGCATTAACATGTATCCCCTTCAATGACTTGGTACGGCAACACGATGTCAGTTTTTGTTTTCGTCTTGTTGATCCGCTTCATCAGCGTCTGCACAGCCGCTTTGCTCAGAGCCTCGAAAGGCTGCTGGACAGAAGTCAAGATGTATGGATAATCTTTATTCGTAGACAGCCCATCAAAGGAGACCACATAAAAATCCCGCCCGACAATCTGATTTTGCGTGTACATCCAGGCGATGTGCTTGTGGGCATGGTAATCACAGCCGAAGAAATAGCCATCACAATCGTGGGTCATGGCAGATACACGCCGCAAATACGGGATCAACTGCTCTTTATAGTGCATTTCAATCACACGGTGGGGGCGGCCATGTCTGATGCAAGTATTTCGAAACCCTTTGGGACGATCTTGGGTGATACCGCTTTTAAACGAACCCAGTCCCACATAAGCCACTTTTTGCTTGGCCTTCGACAAGAGTTTTTCTGTAATACGGCAACTGGCTTCAAAGTTATCCACATGTACGCAGGGAATGTCCTGATTTAAAAACCGGTCAATGGATACGATGGGCAAGTGGTTATAGGCGTAACTCTCTTGCACACTCATAAATGGCGCCGTGATGATAGCCCCCGCAATCTGATGGGATTCCAGCTTCTCCAGGTATTCCAGTTCTTTATCTCCCGCGTGGTTCGATATACAGAGCAACGTATGGTACCCCAAGTTATATAACTCTTTTTCAATGTGATACGTCAACTCCCCCGTAAAACTCTGGATCGTGCTGGGGATAATGAGGCCTACCATATTGGCCTGCTTTTTTTGAAAATTCCGGGCCAGTTCATTGGGGACGTAGCCCACTTCGTCGATGACCTTTAACACAAGTTCTCGGGTCTCTTTCGACACAAAACCGGAATTGTTGATCACACGGCTCACCGTCGCAATTCCAACATTGGCCCGCTTTGCCACATCTTTCATGCTCGCCATAGGGCTACACCTCCTGTCACATATTTGTATCTTAATTATAACACAAATTTTCAAAATCGGGTATTGCAATTGCATTTGGATCGTTGTACTATATTCTTTAGAGGAACAATCAAAACGGAAGAAAAGAGAGGAAATAACAATGGATGTGTTAAAACGGCTCGGAACCTGCGGCATCGTACCGGTAGTGGTACTGGACAAGGTAGAGGACGCAATCCCCACCGCCAAGGCGCTCTTAGCCGGCGGCGTGGACGTAATGGAGATCACCCTGCGCACGGAGGCGGGCCTCGGTTCTATCCGCCAAGTGGCGGAGCAGTGTCCAGACGTTCTCGTAGGCGCCGGGACTGTTATCACCTTGGATCAGTGCAAACAGGCGGTGGAGGCCGGTGCGCGCTTTATCGTCTCTCCTGGCTTCAACCCTACCGTGGTGGAGTGGTGTATCGCCAACAATATCTCTGTAACCCCCGGATGCGTCACGCCCACAGAGATTACCGCAGCCCTGGAACTGGGCATCAACGTCCTGAAATTCTTTCCCGCCGATGTCTATGGCGGCCTCTCCGCCATGAAGGCTCTGGCCGGCCCCTTTGGAAATGTAAAATTCGTCCCCACGGGCGGCATCTCGGATAAGAACCTAGCGGAATACGTATCCGCGCCCTTTATCCACGCAGTTGGTGGAAGCTGGCTCTGCGCGAAAGCGGATATCGCCAGTGGCAACTTTGAGAAAATCACTGCTCTCGCGGCACATGCAGCGAAAACCGTTGCTGAAAAATAGAATTTTTGATCAAGAAAATGGGGGGCGATGTATACTCAAATACATCGCCCCTCGTTATTCGCCTATATCGTCGCCCTCTTCTTAAGTCGCAATACACGTCGATGGTTTAACACAATCCCCCAGCCCATGACGAGGGCAATGCCAATCCCTGCGCCCAACAAGACCCCGAGCAAAATAGCAACTGGGAGCGAGGCTGAAGAAAAAAATATCCACAGTAAGACAAAGGATACAACCGCCACTGCAAGTCCTGTCACCGCACTCCACACGGAATGCCGGCGCAATTTCTCGTATTTCTGCGCCAAGCTGGTGTTATCCGTATAGATTGGCGTCGTCCCTACGGGCGCACGAAACCAGTGGATCGTATCGCAACTACAAATGTATTCCCAGCCGCCGCTTTGGAAAATCGCTATATAGTCGGCAAACCCGTCTCCGGCTGGCGCTACATCTGAGTAGTCAACGGAAAAACTCCACGCCTCCGGTTGGGTCCGCTTGAATTTGTAATAGCCGAAACCGTTTACCGCAACCAGCGCATACCCCTCCGCCGCCAGTTCCTCGCAGAACTGCATATCTTTCTCTTCCGAAAACGCCAGACCGTTCCCAAACATATACACATGGCGACCAGATCCCGCCGTCACAAAGGTGAACCATTCCACAGCGTAGACGAGTGCGAGAACACCTGCGCCTCCCAAGAGCGCACCAGCCAGGAGATTCATCCAAAGATTCCCTAGCATCATCAGCATCGCAAGGGCACCTGCCGACACGGCAATATATGTCAAAAGTTTATATGTCAATACCCGACGCCTTCTTTTATATGCAAGCGCTATACCTGCAACATCGGAACAGACAACCGGGACATTGCGCCCGTTTTTATTCAATTTCTTCATACTCTCTCCTCCAGATAGGTGTCCATCACCAGTTTTCCATATGCGGCGAATCGCTCCCGCTTATCGATCTCAATTTGCAGGGTCGCCCAACCCTCGTCTGTGATGCAGTACACTTTTTTCGTATCCTCCTCTGCTATGAGACGGATAAACCCCGCATCGGTCAACTTTTTCAGAGTGGTATAGAGGGACGCCGGACCGATCCGCACATCGCCGCCGGTCATCTCGTCAATCTTGGACATGATTCGATACCCGTGCCGGGGCGTCGTCAGTGCGACCAGAACAAGATATGCCACATCTGTAAGCTGTCCCTGCTGATAGTAATCTTGCTTCGGCAATTCATCTTCCCCTTCCCGCTATATCGTTCATAGATATAATATATCAATGAACGATATAGTTGTCAACATTTTTTTGACGCTTGAAAAATAAAACCGCGTCAGCTATAATGAAATCTGTCCGACACAAGCAACGCGTATTTTGACACAAAATTGAATATGCTCAAAAAATATCTCTCTGTGTTTCTCGCAGTAGAACGCCTGTTCTTTGAGTGCACTAATCATTTTTTATGAACGATCAGGAGGACGCCCCATGCGCATCTATATCAATGATCTAAGCCCCGAGATGCTGGAGCGGGCCGAGGCCTTGCTTTACTCCGGCAACGGCTTCATCGGTATCCGGGGATGTTTGGAAGAGGCTTACTACGACCACTTCTCCACCAACCGGGAGAGCTACATCAACGGCTTTTACGAGACCCGCACCATCTCATATCCCGAAAAGCACTTCGGTTTTCCTGCAACGGGCGAAACCATGATCTCCGTCATCGACGGCCAGACCACGCTGATCCACATCGGCGGTGAGCCCGTCTCCCTGCACAGCGGCGAGATCACAGACCATACCCGGTATCTGGATATGGAGCAGGGCGTTGTGGTACGGAAGTTTCTCTTTGTCTCCCCCGCAGGGCGAAAAACACGCATTAAAATCACCCGGTTGGCCTCCTTTGTCCACAAGAACATCTTTGCCATGCACTATGAGTTTGAGCGCCTCAATCACCATGCGCCCATTGAACTGATCACACACCTCAACTACTACCCCACCCGCACCGTGGACAAAGACGATCCCCGGATGCACCACGACATAGTAAAGCTACATGTAGAGCGGATCGAACAACGCAACGCCGGTGCGGAGTTTGACGTCGTCCACTTTAACGCACCTAACTCCGGCAAGACGGCCAGTTTCTTCTGGCATCTTTCCGAAGAGACCAAGCGGGAAATTCTCGACGATAAAATTGTTCTGAAGACACAGCTGACCGATACCCACTTCACAAAGACCTTCGCCTACACCCTGGGCAACCGGGAGATCACAGGGTTTAATCTCTCCTTCGAGGAACACCTGCGCCTCCAGCGTGAGTTTCTGGATTCTTTCTGGCAAGTAGCCAGAATCGAGATCGATGCCCAGGAAAATATCGAGGAGAGCGTCAATTTCGGTACCTTCGCTCTCCTACAATCTCTCGGCACAGACGGCCAGAGCATTATCTCGGCAAAAGGCCTCTCCGGCAGCGGATACGAGGGCCACTACTTCTGGGATTGTGAGTTGTATATCTTTCCGACGTTTTTGCACTTCGCCCCCCACCTGGCCCGGGAAATTCTGCGCTATCGAATTAATACCTTGGAACAGGCCCGGGCAAACGGCAAAAACTTCGGCTATACTACTGGCGCACTCTATCCCTGGCGCACCATCTCCGGCATCGAATCCTCCGCCTTTTTCGAGGCGGGATCCGCGCAACACCACATCAACTCAGATATCGCCTATGCCTTTATCCGCTATTATGAGAGCACGAGGGATTCCAGTATTTTCTTCGATGGCGGCTTTGCCGTCCTCTTAGAGACCGCCCGCTTCCTGGCCGCCGTGGGCCATGTGCGGGACGATCAATTCCATATTGATAAAGTCACCGGCCCGGACGAGTACACGGTATTGGTCAACGACAACTACTACACCAATCTCATGGCGGCGTATCATTTCCGCTGGGTGAACCAACTGGCGTGTATTTTACAGGCTGAAAATCCCACCGGGTGGGACAATCTCTCCGCCCATCTCACACTGACACAAGGGGAGTTGGATCAGTTGAGCTGGTATGCCGATCATATGGCGCTGCCCTTTGACGAGAACCAACAAATCATTGCCCAGGACCGGGATTTTCTCAACAAGGCCCCCTGGCCTTTCTGGCACGAGGAGAAGTACCCCTTACTTCTCCACTACCACCCCATTACAATCTACCGCTATCAGGTGGCAAAGCAGGCGGACGCCGTACTGGCCCTCATGCTCTTCCCCGACGCCGTATCCCCGGATGTTGCAGAGAATACCGTGCGCTACTACGACGCCATCACCACCCACGACTCCTCCCTGTCCTATTCGGCCTTCTCCGTGGTCTACAACCGGATCGGCGATACGGCAAAGTCCTATGACTACTTCGTCAAAAACGCCCGCTGTGACCTGGACAACCTTCACAAGAACACAAAAGACGGTCTGCACCTGGCATCCATAGGCGGTACGTTGATGAATATCCTCTACGGCTTCTGTGATCTCCGCTTTTCACAAGATGGATTCACCCTCAATCCCCGCCTGCCAGACGAAATCAATGCGATCCGCTTCTCCATGGTCTACCACGGCAAAACGCATCGCATCAGTGTGACGAAAGATGGGTATGAGATTGGGTAGAAGAAGTGGGCAATGTGGCAAAACGAATTTATAGGAGCTTCGCCTGCCGGAGGATTATCCCTGCGCCGCTGACTGCATATTTTCCGGGAAATAAAAACGCCGCCTCTGATGTGGAAAAGTTGACAGTCTTCGTAGACCGCCACAGGCATATGTTTTTTTATGCACTTTCTCCATTTTTAAATTCTAAAAACGCATTCGATATCTCATTCAGCGACAACTCGGCTGTCCCATCCAAAATCAGGTCTGCGCCGCCGAGCTGTTCCACCTCCCCGATCCCCACGGCCATCATATGGGCCGCCTTGATGGCCTCTACACCGGCGGCGGCATCCTCAATGCCCACACACTCTGACGGGTGGGCTCCCAGATGCGCCGCCGACACCAGGAAGATATCCGGTGCGGGTTTTGGATTGGGAATCGCCCCGACGTCTGCGATGTAGTCGAAAAAGTGGCGGATTTCCAGCTTCTCTACAATGGCAGGCGCATTTTTACTGGCGGACGCAATGGCGGTCTTGATGCCATGATCCTTTAGCTCCTGTAAAAAGTCTAGTATCCCCGGCAGAATATCCGCCGGTGTGATGTCATTGATTAACGCCACGTACTCGTCGTTTTTCTCCGTGGCCAAGGCCACTTTTTCCGCTGGAGAGAATCGCTCCGCCATATCGCCCTGCTCCAGAATCAGTTCCAAGCTCTCCATTCTGGATATGCCCTTTAGATTCTCGTTAAAGGTGCGGTCAAAATCAATCCCGATCCTGTTGGCAAGATTTTTCCAGGCGATGTAGTGGAACTCCGCCGTGTCGGTGACCACACCGTCCAAATCGAAAACGACCGCTTTGATCTTACTTTTCTCCATCCATCCTTCTCCCGGTTAAAAAGAAATTATTGAACACAAAATATATGATAATAATCGGCAGTACCGTGATACACGCCGCCGCCATGGTCTGCGCCCACTGTGTTCCCGCATGTCGAGATGAAAAGGTCTGGAGCCCTAGCGTGATCGTGAAGTTCTCTTGGGTCTGCAGGTATAGCATGGGCCGGACGAACTCATTCCAGAATCCCATAAAGACAAATACGCTCTGGGTGGCGATGGCCGGCCTCGCCAAGGGCAAACTGATACGGAAGAATCTGGCGTACCGCCCCAGTCCGTCTATGCTGGCGGCCTCCTCTACATCCGTTGAAAAGTTGATGAAGAATTGCCGCATCATAAAGATGTACGCAATGTTGACGGCGGCGGGCAAGGTGATGGCCGCAAAGGTGTCCAGCATACCCATGGCGTTCATAATGAGATAGTTGGGGATCAAGAGCACCTGACCCGGCACCATAATCAGCGCCAAGAGGCCAAAGTAGATTTTATTCCGCCCCGGAAACGTCAGCCGGGCCAGGGAATATCCCGCCATGGAGTTGAAAATGACGTTTATTGTGGTACCGACGAGGGCCACGATAAAGGAGTTTAAAAACCACCGGGGAAAGAGCGAGGTAAGCCCTAAGACGAACCGATAGTTATCCAGCGACATATTGGGGCTGACCAGGGACATGTTCCCGCCCACAATCTCCGCAAGGGGCAGAAATGACGCAGAGATCATCCACAAGAACGGATACAACGTCGCCGCCGAGGCGATAATCAATACCATATACAGGATGATTCTACCCGGGCTGATCTTTTTAATCCGCATCTTAATACACCCTCTCTTCCTTATTGATCCTGTTGACAATGAGAGAGATGGTCAGAATGATCAACGCCAATATCACAGCCAGCGTAGCGGCATATCCCATGGCGTTTTGCGGCCCAAATGCGTACCGGTATACCAACAGGGCGATTGTGAGGGTGGAGTTGGCGGGGCCGCCGGACCCGTCCGAGAAGATATAGGCCTGATCGAACATCTGCAAGGTGCCGATGATGCCTGTCAGCAGCACAAAGGTGGTAATGGGCCGGAGATACGGGACTGTGATCCGAAAGAACTTCTGCACCACATTTGCGCCGTCTATGCTGGCGGCCTCATACAGATTTGACGGCATATCCACAAGACTTGCAATATACAGGGTCATATAAAATGGGACTGTGGACCAGATATTCATCACCATAATGACCGGCAGTGTAAATCGCGTGTTCTGCAAAAAGTTGATGCGTTCACTTAAAATATCCACATCCAGCAGCATGTTATTGACAGGACCTTGGATATTGAACATGAACATAAAGATCAAGGTCAGGGCGGCGCTAGAGGTCAGGGTCGGCAAAAACAAAACACTTCTAAATAGTTTCCGCCCTCTTATGTTGCTACTGAGCACATAGGCCAAAATGAGCGCCAACATAGTCTGTGCAGTCACGACCACGGCGGAAAACGTAAGGGTGTTCCGTATGGCCCGCATAGCCGTATGATCCAACCGTAATCTGATGAAGTTTTCAAGCCCTACAAATTCATAGGTATTTTGAAATAAATTCACCCTGTGAAAGGATAGATAGATGACAAAGAGCACGGCCAGACAGATGAATATCCCAAGGATAATAATCGACGGTGCGACAAACAGATACCCCTGGAGCCACTCCTGTTTACGGCGCTTTAATCTAAACATTCTCCTCCGCTCCTTAAAAAGAGATCGCCTTGTACTAGCTCTAATCAAAAGGATATGGCAGACAGTATAAAGGCTGTGCCTTTATACTGTCTGCCTTTCAGTTCATTGATTTTATCCGCCAATCTGGAAGTTGGCCTGCTCTTCTGCCAGTCTCATGGCCTCTTCAACCGTCATATTGCCCTGCACTGCCTCCAACAGGAAGTTCATATACTCGTCATTGATGATGGAGGAATACAGCCCCATGCTCCAGGGAATCGCATGCTGGACTTGATCCAGATGGATTTGCAGGAACGGATCCGCCGCCACGTCAATTTTATCGGCCACGTCTTGCCTGGAGGGCAGGACGCCGGTGGCGCCGGTGAAAATGGCCATACCATCTACGCCTGTGGCATAGCGAATCCACTCCAGGGCCAAGTCTTGATTTTCAGAGTCTATGAACATACCATAGCCCACAGTGAACATCATGGAGCTGACCTCACCTCTAAAGGAGGGCATGTTCAAAACAGCGAAGTTCACATCACTAAACTCTGTTCTTAAGAAATTGTATACCCAGTTACCCTCGTCCATGATGGCAACTCTCCCGACCCCAAAGGCCTCCCCGTTCCAGCCGAGGCCCAGATCCTGCGGTCTCTGATATGCGCCGGTTTCGACGAGATCCATGATGAGTTGGAAGTTTTCCAGTACACCGGGTGTGTCCAGCGTCGCTCTGCCGTCCGGACCGATGACACTGGCACCGCCTCTGTTCAATAAATGCAGGTTTCTGGCCAGCTCTAAATTATAGGACATTGCGGCTACAGCGCCCGCACCATATGCCTCGTCCAGTTGGGCCTGGAATGCAGGCAAAAATTCTACAAAATCTTCCCATGCAGTGGGGAGATCA
Source organism: Oscillospiraceae bacterium (assembly GCA_009780435.1). Classification (GTDB taxonomy): domain Bacteria; phylum Bacillota; class Clostridia; order Oscillospirales; family Oscillospiraceae; genus WRAB01. The sequence continues at coordinate 43,289 of WRAB01000015.1, forward strand.
TCCACAGTAAGGCCGACTTCTTCTAACATGTCTAGGTTCACATATAGGGCCAATGTGGAGAAATCTTTGGACACAGCGTATAACTGACCGCTGGTACCCACAAAGGTATCTACCAAGTTTGTATAAAACGCATCTGCGTCAACGGCTTGCCTGTCCAGGGGCGCTAATACGCCTAGTGAATCAAAGAAGGGGAACATATTGGCGTCCACATAGAACACGTCGGGGGCTGTCCCCGCGATAAAGTCCGCTTGGATTTGCATGTTGTAGTCTGTGTAGACCCGGAAGGTGACGGAGGCGCCGGTCATGGCTTCAAAGTTGAGTCGCATTTCTTCCATAGCGGCCATTTCCGTATCATTGCCGCCCCAGATGCCGACGACTAATTCACGGCCTGCAAAGTCACCGTCATCGTCATCGACCGGGGGCGCCGGAGTTGCCGCCTCTGGTGTGGGAGCCGGGGCTTCGGGTGCCGCCTCCGGCGGTGCGCTGGTACATGCCGCAACCGACAGCACGAGCAGTGCGCAAATGAGAATTAAGCTAATCTTCCTTTTCATTGTTTCTTACCTCTTTCAAAAAATTTATTTGGAACCTAATTTAGATAGTGTGCACACTATCTTAGGGTTTTGCGCAAATACAATCGAACTCGTCTTGGAACGTGACCACTTTACCGCAGATGGAAAGGGTCACCGGTTTCGTCCCCGTACAATTTTGAACCAATACCCGGCCTTTCGTGATCTCTACAGAGAGCTTCTGCCCCTGCCAGTAGAGATAGAAGTGGAGCCGATGCCACCCATCGGGGAGCGCCGGGTGAATTCGCAGTTTACCGTCCAGCATCCGCACGCCACCGAAGCCGAGGACTGTCGTCTTCCATATGCCGCCGATAGAGGCCGTGTGGATTCCAGCGTCGGAGGTCTTCATGTTCTCTCCCAAGTCGATCTTCGCACAGCGGTCAAATAACGCACTGGCCATTGTGCTGTCCCCCATATCCGCCGCCAGGATGGCGTGGGTGGAGAGAGACAGAGAGGAGTCGTGCAACGTCCGTGCCTCATAGTATTCAAAATTGGCCTTTTTGACATCCAGGGAAAACAGATGTTCCAAAAGCAAGAATAAAATCAATACGTCCGCCTGCTTGGAGACTTGAATCTCATTCACCTGTTCTAAATTATATTCCCGGAACATCTCCCCTACATTTTTTTGGTTCTTATACTTCGTCAGGTCGATCTCTTTTAGATCAAGATACGTCTTATTTTGCGGCAATACCTGATCCGCTTCCCTGGGCAGGGGCAGATAGATGCGCCCCAACACGCCGGCAAAGGCCTCCATGTGTGCGTCCAGGTTTAGCTTTTGATTTAATCGGTCAAATATGTCCTGATTTTCTGTTTTCAGCATCGTATACTGCTCCATGGCCTTTTGGATGTTCCAATGGGCCATGTAGTTGGTAAATGCGTTGTCGTCCACATGTTCTTTGTACTCATCCGGCCCCATGACGTCGTTAATATGGTACAGTCCGTCACTCTCGTCATGCTCCAGGCGGGACGCCCAGAAAATGGCGGTGTCGAAGATAATCTCATAGCCGTATTTGGCCATAAAGTCATCGTCACCCGTCACCATATGATACTGCCAGACCCCGTATGCCACATCGGCGGAGATATGCTGCTGGATAAAGCCGGACCAGATCTTCGTCCGCTCTCCGGTGACAATGTCGGCGGCGCCCCACACAGGGGTCGTCTCGCCATCTTTTAGCCCGGCGGATTCCCAGGGGTACATGGCCCCGGCGTAGCCGTTTTCTTTCGCTTTCTTATGGGCGCCCGGCAGAGAGAGGTAGCGATACTCGCACAGACTCCGGGCAACCCCCGGCTGGGTGTATGTAAAATAGGGCAGCGTAAAAATCTCATTGTCCCAAAATACGTGGCCCTTGTACCCCTCCCCGGACAGCCCCTTGGCGGCAATGCTCATTCTGGCATCGTGGGCGGGTACCATGACCTGTAAGTGGTATTGGGCAAACCGGATCGCCAGCTGGTCAAATTTGTTCTCGGATTCCACCGTGATGGGAATCTCGCTCCACACCAATTCATCCCATTTTTGCGCATTTTCTGCCTGTAGGGCGTCGTATCCCTTTGCGTACTGCTCTTTGAGCCGTGCCAGACAGGCCGCCTGCATCTCTTTCACCGTCATGTGGGCGTATGCCAGATCGTGAGACGTTGCCACATAAGATATCTTGGAAATCTCCAACGTCTGGCCCTGTTTTACGGGAATCGTATACGTACAGTACAACTGCCGCCGATCCATGGCGATAAACGGCGCCGCCTGGGCGGGTTCCCCGTCGATTGTCACCTGTACCCCGGTGGTCAGGACAAAGTCGATCTCGCTCTGGGTCGTGGTCTGGACGAATTGCATGTATTTCTTATCGTAAAACCGCTTTTCGCCCTCGGAGAAATGCTGCACCCCCGTATTGGTCACAGTGCCGTCGATCCCGGTCTTGATATATATATCCGCGTCCACATCCGGGGTAACTGATACTTTCTGCCCCAAAGTGTGGAGCTCCGCCAGGGAGACGAACCGGCGAAAGTCAAATCGGGCGGATTTTCCCTTGGGACTCTCCCACCGGACATTCCGGCTCAGTTCCGCCGTCTTTAAATCCAGGCTACGGTTGTAGTGATGGGTACGTCCCGTCTCCAGATTAAACGCCTCGCCGTCCAGCCGGAGCTCCATGGCGGTTAGATCTGCGGCGTTGGGCAGTTCCGTCACTTCTGCGTGGTCAAATTGATTATACGTCCCCGCTACAAATAAATTCCGCACCTGGTTGGTATAGTGCTCCTCTAAGGAGGATCGCACGCCCATATATCCGTTACCAAGACATAGAATCGCCTCACATTTTCCCTGATCATCTTTTTGAAAAGCGGTCTCTGAAATAGTCCATGCGTTCTCTAAATCGTACTGCATTGTTGTATTCATGGGCCCTCCGAAAACGTTTTTGTAAATGGCAATAAAAAAATATAGTAAGCTTTACTCTGTTCCCCCGCCGCAGACGGGGGAACTATTATTTATAAAAATAATAGTTTGAGACGTAAATCAGCACGACCAGCCCAAAGCCTATGAGTCCGATGCTGATAATGATCGGTGCATGGAAAATCACCAACACTACGGCGACTGCGATGGAGATGGGAACATACAGCTTCACACTTTTTCTGATATCATTGGTCTTAGCGAACACACGGGCCGAAACATACCCCGCCGCCCCCATGCACAATACGCCGAGGACAAGCACAAGGGGATTTAACGTAAGTAACAGATTATTTTCCACGGGTTATGCCACCCTCTTCGTCTTTGGGAACCTCCCATAGGAATATCACCTTGGTATCGGCGATGTAATCGTGGAGCGCTCTGCCTGTTAAGAACATCAGAATCGCACTCACCCCGCCCATGGCCCAGCCGACAATGGGGATAAAATAGACCGCCTTTGTCAGTTCGCGGATACCGATGTACAGGAAAGTCGCTTTTGGCCCTGCCTTATCCCGCACAGTCAATCTGCTCAACAGTTTGCCGACAGTCTGCCCATTTGCAACGGAGATCAGCGCTACGCCGTAGACTGCAAACAGCATCTGGAACAAAAAGTTCGCCTGTCGCTCCGGCACACCTATAATGCCCAATAGCACCAATTGCACAGGCACCATGATGATGATAAAATCCACTAATGCCGAAAGGAGTCTTAAAATACTCTTTGTAGCGCCGCTTTTTCGCCTGTTTTGCTTCTCATTTATATTCATAATAAAAAATCACCGAAAACGATTTCGACGTTAGCATAATACCATATCCACACGAGATTGTCAATGAATTTTTGTTAAAAATGCAATGTCGTGCTCCTTACGAGCAGCTCATGATTTACAAGGATCCTTCTCGGCGCGTACTTTTTTTCCACCATATTGATCACACATTCCGCCGCCTTTACTCCGATTTTATAGTAGTTTTGGTGTACTGTCGTCAGTCCGCCAAAGGCATACCGGGCAGTAAATATGTCATCAAATCCGATGATAGACAGTGGCACCGGCACTTTTATGTTCAACTCTGACGCCGCCGTCAATGCGCCGAAGGCAATGAGGTCGCTCGCGCAGAAGATGGCGTCAATTTTCCTGTGCCGTATCAGAAGTTCTTTCGCCCGCTCCAACGCGTCCTGGGCAGAAAAATCTGTATGTACAATATATTCAGGATTGAGTGGGATTCCGTTGGCCTCCAGCGCCTCTTTATATCCGGAAAATCGCTCCTCACTTACCTTTGCGGTTCTTTTTCCGTTTAATATGGCAATCTCTTTCCGGCCCGTTTGAAGCAAATACGTGACCGCTTCACAAGAAGCGTCTTTATTGTTGGTCGAGACCAGGCAGATATTTTCGCCTACAATGTCCATATCCATCAGTGCGCAAGGGATGGGGCTTTGCTTCAGCTCCTCGTAATAGGCGTCATTCATATTCAGTCCCATGACCACAGCCCCGTCCAGATTTTTGTGTCTACACAGCTCCAAAAATGTCATCTCTTTTTGTCGCAGGGAGTCCGTGGCCAGGAGGATAAATTCGTAGCCTTTTTTGTTACACGTGTTATAAATACTACTTATGAGTTCATAGATATACCCGCTCTCATCTCTCTGCTTTAGGCTGGACATCAACAGGGCAATGGTTTTTTCGGGAATACCGCCCAGAGAGCGGGCTGACGCATTCGGCACATAATTGAGCGCCTTTGCCGCTTTCAACACCTTCTCCTTCGTTGCCTCACTTACATCGGGATACCCGTTTAGTGCTTTGGATACCGTCGTAATGGAGACATTTGAGGCCTTTGCCACATCTCGGATCGTTACTCTTTCCATGCAAATCACTGCCCTTCTCCATAATGGGAATGTTACACTCAAAAGAGATCGCCCTATGTTTTTCTCCGCTAAAAGCAGGGGGAAAACACAGAAAACAACCCGCAAAGATAACACTTCCAATGAAATTATATCCCAGCTTGTTTTCGAAAGCAAATCATTTTTTTCGTTACAAATAGTTACAAACACATTGCAACCGATTGACATGCCGGCAATAATCTGTTATTTTGCAAGATAGAGAATAAAAAGGGGGCTTTTCACATGGCAGGAATCACATTAAAGAATATTTACAAAGTATATCCCGGGGACGTGACTGCGGTACATGATTTCAATCTGGAGATCGAAGACAAGGAGTTCATCATCCTGGTCGGCCCATCGGGTTGCGGAAAATCCACGACACTGCGTATGATCGCGGGGTTGGAGGAAATCACCACGGGTGAACTCTACATCGGAGATCGGCTGGTCAACGACGTGGCGCCGAAAGATCGGGACATCGCCATGGTGTTTCAGAACTATGCACTCTACCCACACATGTCGGTGTACAAGAACATGGCCTTTGCGCTGAAATTGCGGAAAGAACCCAAAGATGTTATTGATCGCAAGGTCAAAGAGGCAGCGAAGATTTTGGACATTGAGCACCTCTTACAACGGAAGCCAAAGGCCCTCTCCGGCGGCCAGCGGCAGCGTGTGGCCCTGGGCCGCGCCATGGTGCGGAATCCGGCGGTCTTCCTCCTGGATGAACCGCTGTCAAACTTAGACGCCAAACTCCGTACCTCCATGCGCATGGAGATCTCCAAACTCCACAAGCGTCTGGGTACCACCTTCGTCTACGTCACCCACGATCAAGTGGAGGCCATGACCATGGGTGATCGCATCGTCGTCATGAAAGACGGTTTCATCCAGCAAGTTGACACACCGCAAAATCTCTACGACAGCCCTTGCAACCTATTCGTAGCCGGCTTCATCGGCACACCCCAGATGAACTTCATCGATGCAGTAATAGAGAAGACCGCCAGCGGATTCGCGGCAAAGTTCGGTGATACTCTCATCCCCTTCCTCCCCGGCAAGATAGCGGATGATGTGATCTCCTCATACGAGGGCAAGGAGATCACCGTGGGCATCCGTCCGGAACATCTCCACGCGGAGGAGGTCTACATGGATCAGGCCACCACGGCGACTATCGACGTAGATGTGGATCTGGCCGAGCTCATGGGTGCGGAAATCTATCTGTACTGTGTATGGAACGGCGTAAACCTAATCGCAACGATCCCGCCCCGGACAAACCCGAGACCGGGCGAGAAGTTTAAGTTGGCGATTGATTGCGCAAAAATACACCTGTTTGATAAAGAGACACAACGGGTTATTTCTTAATGCGTAGATAAAAATTCCCCGCGAGGCAGGCCTCGCGGGGAATTTTTTATTCGCTTGCCGCCTCCAGCACACTGGGGCGCTTGATATCCAGCACCAGCATATCTTTTCCCGCAGGGTGTTGCTCAAACTTCTCTAAGAGCACATCGGCATCGTTTTCAAGTTTATAGTTCATTTCATCCGCATAGAGAGGCAGCATCTGGTAGAAGATCACACGACTGCCGTCCGGCATTTCACATATCTGCGCCTCCGGGCCAAACTGGGCAGGCGGTGCAAGCACGATACAGCAAAGCTCCGTATTTTCTGCAAAAGATTCTCCGTTGGGGACCGTGTGGCCGTATCCGAGCCATGTATTGTTTTCAATGGGCAGCCGTGCCAAAATCTTGAGCCAACGCAAGGGCCAATACCAGTTTTCATGATTGGGGTGGTCGGGGTTATTTTCCGAATCCTCGTCATCGCCGCCGATAATCTCCAGATCGGCACGAGGCACCTTCCAATCCGGCGGCAGACAGATCATCAACTCGGCCCGCTCCAGCTTGTACGGGGCCATCTGTGACGGGATATTCATCCGATGGGCGCCCATGCCCATGGTCACCAGGGTGTAGTAATTACGTTCCTCCGTCGGAGGAATGAGAACAATATCCACATGTATGTCAGGGGATATGATCTCGTGAAATACATTGTCAAATGCGCCGAAGTGTTTTGCTATGTGGGCGGCAATAACGGCCATTTCTTCCTCTGTGTACAGTTCTGGCAAGGGCATCTTCGGCTCTTTTTTCTTTCTGGAAAACCATTTCATCAGAAAAAGTCCATTCCTTTCATTAACGTCTTTGGCACAAAAAGACCACGAAAAAGGAATGGACTTTTTGTGCATCAATTGTGGTTCCCCGTAGGGGGAACAATTGGCACATCACAAAGGGTTTAGCGCGAATTTTGACGCTAATCCCCCTCCTAGTAAAATAACGCCTGCCGAAACGGGCTGTTTTCATTGTGCAACAAATACCGCAGTGTGGCGTATATATCTGTGGAGTTGTTACCATATCCTATGGCACGGCCAATGACGTATCCCGCCAGATATTCCCGCCAATTTCGATAGACACGGATTGCGTTGTCAGCGGCGGACCGCATGAATTCCCAAGTCTCGCCCTCTTCTAAATAGCCCGCTTTTGTGCCGTAGCGGACAATCAACCCCACCCGCCCATAGTCCCACGCAGCGGTGGAGCTGACCCAGGATAGTTCCGTCTCGCTATAGCCCAAATCGGTCAGAACCTCTCCGGCGATCTGATAGCTATCCAACCCCGAAATGATTCTCGGCACCGGGACATTCCACAGTCCAAACTCCTCTATCTGCTGGTCGGTTAAGCCCACTAGGTACTCTAACGCTTCTTTTTGAGAGACCAGATGGAGCCGCTTCCTCAATATGAGATTTTGATAGATGGGATCAGCCACAGGCGTATGCCCTGCCGCAATGGATAAATATTCGACCGCGTGTAATGCCGCTTCCCGGTTGGTAATCCCCCACCATTCGTCCAATACCTTTACAGCCGTTTGTCGATCCGCTTTCACCTGAAATGTTCTGCATGACTCTAAGTTCCTGGTAAGCAATACCGCCCCAAAAGTTAGTAGCCTCTGTCGCTCCTGCGAAACGGGACTATCTGCTTCCAGTTGGCGTATTTTATTAGATTGCAGCACTGAAGTAATTCGTTTCATTGCAATTCTGTCAATCAGACCATAGTATTTCGACACAACAACACACCTCACTTCACATATGTAAATTTACCATAGTCTCCATCATTTGTCCAACCGAAATAGGAAACAACGGCTCCGGCGCAATGCGCCGGAGCCGCTCAATTTGTATTTTGCAATTAACTTTCTTGTGCGCCTCCCCCTGTATCAGGGGCAGGATCGCCTATTTGGGCAGCACTTGATGCCGTTTTAATCCGTGACCACGCATATAGGGCCAGAGAGATGGCCACGACGCCATAGGTGATGAAGAGCCGGAAAAATTCGCCGTGCTGGGAATCTCCCATCAACTGCGCACCCACGTTTGGCGCGAGGAAGATCAGCGTATGGAACAGCACCACGCCCAGAAGCGCATTTTTGATGCCGGCGGACTGCACCGACGCACCGCCGACCAGAAGTGCGGCGACGGTGTAGAGCCCCACCGCCGGATGGGCGCCGTACATGGCCATAGTCCCCATGTTCTGGAGGAAGATGAGCTGCCCCCAGCAGGCCAGGGTCGTGGACATGATAATGGCGATAATCCGCACCCGGTTTACATTGATCCCGGCAGAGGTCGCCACAGCCCGATCCTGCCCGACTGTGCGCATATTTTGCCCCAGTCTGGTATTCAAGAACCAACGGATAAAGAAGCACGTCCCTATGATCAGCAAAAACGTGAGCACCGGCAGACGCACGTGCATGAAGGCGGTATAGACCGCCGGGTGCCAGGTGATCCCGTAGACCAGAGCGGCGGCCGCAAGGTAGAGGATGGGGCGCAGGGGAACGCCCTCTTTCTTCTGGAGCGCTTTTTCCTGAATGATGCGCCACAACGAGATTGCCGCAACGAGGAACGCCGTCCATTCTACTGCATAGATCAAACGCAGACGATCCGCCAGGAGAAACTCCTCAACTGCCGGGAAAATATGGCTCGCCCCCCAGAGGATTGCAACGGGAACGAATACCTTGGCAATCTTCAGGAGACCTAGAGCCTTCTTTGTCACAAAGCGATAGATAAGCATCACTGCCGAAACCGCACTCACAACGTAAAATGCAGCGTCTACAATCCGGAGCATGGATACGTTGTCGACTGCCCCTGCGATGTTGCCCTGCAAGTTGATATTGACCATGACACCGACGCCCGTTGGCAGAATCAAGTTGAGTGCGGCGTCGGGGAAGAGTCTTGCCATCATATCGACGGTGAACAGGCCGCCCATAACAAAGAGGAAGAAGAACTGGTACAGGCCGTCGGAGAAGAATCCCGCCACAAGGCCGCCGATCATCTCCGTACCCTTCATTTTATTGAACAGCTTGCCCACCAGAAATCCGAAGAGAATTGCCAGAGGTGTGGCGACGGCAAAGGCGATTAGAAATCCGATGAAGCCTATTCCGGCAAAGTCGGCCATAAATCCAAGAAGTCTTCCTTCGCCAAAGAGTGTTTCGATATACTGGAAAAAGAAAACTGCAATAAATATCCCGGCCTGGGCGGCAATGGCGCCGACGACAATGCCGAAGTTGAGCCCCAATCCCGCAATGACAGGGATTAAGAGCGACAGAACCAGTAGGGTACTCCGCCCCATCCGCATAAATATCTCTTCCAGAATAAACGTGGGTGAGAACGTGGTGATATAGAGCGCAATGATACACAGAATCACAAACAGCACCGTCACACAGTTTTTGATGAAAAAGTTACTCACTCGATACATATCAATCCCATTCTGTCTCATCGTGCCACCTCCTTTGCTTTTGTGAGCGCATAGAGGATGATCCCGTTTGAGATGATAATCCGCGCGATTTCAGAGAGATTGCCCTCCGGCACCAACTGGTTGGCCACCGCAGGCCCCGTAACCAGGATGCCTTGGAACAGGAATGCACCTAAGAGCACATTGAAAATCCACGCCCTGTTAATACTGGCCCCGCCGATCAGGATGGCGGCCACAGTGGTAAAGCCCATAAACAGCGGTGCGCTGTACATCTGCAAAAAACCAAAGCTCTGGGCATAGATAATAATACCCACAGCGCCTAACATGGTGGAGATTGTCGTACCCAATATCCGCATCCGGTTCACGTTGATCCCGGCGGCTTTGGCAAAGCTGGGATTGGCCCCCGCCGCACTCATCATCATACCGGAACGGCTCCGCATAAAGAGCCAGATGATTACACAGAACAGGAAGAACACCAGCAACAGCCCCGTAGGAATAATCAACCCCCCAATAGAGACCGCCCACAAATGATTGAACACCCGGGAGAAGTCGTCAACCAAACTGATCTGCACCCGGAGTCCGGCGCCCGCAATGGGCCAGATAGAGGTTCCCGCCCGGAAGGGCAGAACCAACCACATGATGTTAAAGAATGCCACCACAGAGAATCCTACATAGGTGGAGATCATCATCTCACTGCCCTTGACCCGGTTGAGGAGCATTCCATAGAGAATCCCAAAGATGGCCGCAAAGAACAACCCGATAATCATAGCCACGATGATCTGGACGACCACATCTGCGCCGGGCAACTGCCCCACGTAATTGAAGAACCCACCGCCGACAATCTCATAATAATCGGCCAGATAGTCGCCATACGCCGCTCCATTGGTAGCAACAGCGTCTGCCGCTTGTCCCACTTCCCTGTCACCGGAGCCAAGCCCTAGAAAGGCCCCGGCGGCACGCAATTCAATACTGATCAAAGCGCCCAACAGCCCGCCAATGATCCCAATGGAGACCCCAAAGTTCGGCCCGATGCCGGACTGAATGCTGGGTACCATGGCCAAAACCAGAATCCCGTGCATCCCCCAGCGGATAAATACGTCCGTCAGCATCCGGGGGACACTCATCCCGTACACGCCTGACAGCACGAGGAGGAGCAGGAAAAATCCGAGAATAATAGATCGGGCCAGACCGAAGTCTTTTGCCGCTCTTGTAATTCGCTCCATCTAGCTCACCTCCCTGTCGCCGAGTTCGCTCATGGCAAGTCCGAATTCCACGTCCGGTGCATCGGGTGCTAAAATCCGGGAAACTTGTCCTTCGGTCACGATGGCGATTCGATCACAAATACTGCGGAGTTCGGCCAGCTCACTGCTGATCATAATAATAGTGAGCCCTTCTTCGTCCCGCAGTTGGGATAGATATTCCATAATCAGCTTCTTTGCGCCGATGTCAATCCCCCGGGTGGGTTCAGAGACCACCAGAAGCCGTGGTTTCAGGGTCAACGCCGCGGCCAGACACACCTTTTGCTGATTGCCGCCGGACAGACTGCCCACCCGCTGTCCGCCGCCAACGCAACGGATATCCAGGAGTTGAATCATCTCCGCCGCATGTTCCCGTACGGCTTTCGCATTCATAAGCCCTGCGTTGAGAAATTGTCGTCGCACAGTCATGGTGTTGAATATGATATTGTGGGCGATGCTGTCTGTCAGAAGCAACCCGACCCCACGCCGATCCTCCGATACGAAGGCGACGCCCTTACTAAGGGCATCGCCCAGTTTTGCAAACTGGAGGGGTTCGCCAAACACTTCCACTTCGCCCTGGGCCGGGAACATGCCCATCATGCCGTTGGGAATGCCGACTTTGCCCTGACCGGCAAGGCCGCCGATTCCAAAAATCTCACCTTTCCGGATGTCTAAGTCAACGCCACGTACTGTCTCGCCTGGCATATTCACATATAAATCCCGGATTTTTACGGCAATTTCAGCGTCTTCTCCGGGCGCAAAATTTTCTTCTTTGTCATCCACCAGCTTTTCAATGCGCCGCCCCACCATGAGTTGGGCGATCTCCACCACATCGGTGTCGGCGATTGGTTTTTCGGTCACGACCTCCCCGTCACGCAGAACTGTCATCCGGTCGGCGACCTCCATGACCTCGGACAGGCGGTGGGTGATGAAAATAACTGCGATCCCTTTTGCCGCAATTGTTTTCATAACGGCCAGCAGTTGATCCGCCTCACTCTCCGTCAAAACGGCGGTGGGCTCGTCAAATACCAGCAGTTTGATGTTCTCTTTATCAATTTCCCGTGCGATCTCCACAAATTGCATATAACCCACGGGAAGGCCCGCCACCCGTGCATATTCGGCGATGTCCATGCCGATGGTGTCCAGCGCACGGCGGGCGTCTGCGTTCATCTTGCCCCGGTTTAAGGTCTCCAGACTTTTTCCAACTACACGGCTGGCCAGATTGGGGAGGGTATCCTCCCTACCTACCTTGATATTCTCGGCAATAGTAAAGCCAGGAATGAGCATAAATTCCTGATGCACCATCCCGATCCCTGCGGCCATGGCGTCGGCGGGTGATTGGAAATGAACCTCTTCCCCATCGACTTTCACGCTGCCCTCAAATCCGCCTGTCTCACGGATCACCGACATGCCGAACAGGATGTTCATCAGCGTCGATTTCCCTGCGCCGTTTTCGCCGACCAGGGCGTAAATCTCCCCCGGCTTCACGGACAGGGACACGTCTTTGAGCACCACGTTGCCGCTATAGTCTTTCGTTATGCCGTCTAATTCCAGCACTCGTTTCGCTTCCACAAACTTCTTCCTCCATCCCACTAAAAACGCCATGAAACTGCCGGGGAATTGACCCGGCAGTTTCTGGCAGTATGTATTACAAGAATAAGGCTTATCCGAAGTTGACGAAATCGCCGAGGATCATGAACATGCTGTCTAGTGTACCGACCACGTTCCGCTCGGGAATACCGTCTTCGTCTAATACGGGCTCACCGTCTTCATCTAATACGGGCTCCACAATCTCAAAGTTTGTGATACTTCTGACCTGTGAGTTGTACTCGGCAAGCACCTGATCCAGAGCCCAACGGACAACTGTGGGATCAAAGCGGCCATTGGTGCGGCCTTCCAGGTATTCGATGGCGTAGGCGACACCGGCTTCAATGTTCAACATATTGACAGGCACGCCCCAGTTGGAGATTCGGCCAGTCATGCCCGCGGCGGAAACTGCTTCATTGATCCGCTCAATCATCCAGGGTACATCGCCCTCGTGGCCGGTCACGTCGATATTAAATGCCGCAGGCATTGCGTGGAACGGACTCGGACAGCACGGCTGGGGATAGATTGCACCCTGTTCCATGATGCCGCGGATCAGTGGTTCCTGCATGGCGCAGTTGGTGGCGAAGAACGCCGTATCTACACCGTGCTCTGCGATCTGACGGGGTACATCTTCTACGATGAACTGCTGGGCGCCGGGGATGCCCGCATCGCCAGTTGGATCCGGTGCCATGACATCGATAAACTCAATGCCTAACCGCTCAGCCGACTCCCGAAGCAGGGCATGGCGGCGGGCAATCATCTCAATGCCGAGATGACGGGGGAAGGAGTAGTGGATAAAGGTGGTCGCACCCTGGGCATATGCTTGCTCCATGACGGCGGTACCCATGCCGATATCATCGGACTGGAGAATCACGTCTGCCACTTGTGCCAATTCCAGGGGCGGCTCTGCAATGGTGCCGACCACGATGAGCAGATCAGGGTTGCGATCCCGTGCTCTCTGCAGAGCGGGGAGAGAACCGATGACCGCTTGGTTGAACACAATGGCGTCCACACCGGCGTCTACCAGACTCATAGTCTGTGCGATGGTGGTCTCAATCTCCTCGGAGAAGCGGTCTGGGTAAGTAACGGTCATAATGCGGTCAGCGCCGTGGCGGGTGAGCATCTTCTGCCCGGCCATGAACTCCTCTTCACCCTGGGAGACCGTACCGGTCACGATGCCGATCTTCCACTCGCCTACTTCGACGATTTCCGTGCCGTTATCTTCCGGATCGGGATCCGGCGTCGCTTCCGCAGGGGCGGGCGTGGGAGCGGGTGCCTGTACGGCGGGTTGCTCGGCGCGGCATCCGGCGAAAACCGGAACGATCATCAACAATACCAAACCGATGCATAGTAGTCTCTTCAACATAATCTTTTTCCTCCTCTTTTTTCATATGTGAACACATCCGCAGATGCGCACAATGCATTTTAACACTTTAGCTCGGTGACGCAATAACTCAACTATGTATAAAAGATATTATAATAAGATGTTGTGCGCTTGTCAATATATAATTAATCCATTTTGCAGTTTTCAGCTGAATCTCTTGCAATTTAAACAAAGCGGCCTAGGGTTTTCCTGACCGCTCTAGGGGTTTCGCCTGTATCCCCGCATCACAAAAACCACCGGGGCGACCATATGGTCGCCCCGGTGACAGAGTTGTGTGAAGGCTTCTCGATTCACACGATTGTTACGATTAGTTGGGCCAAGTGATTTCAGTCCACCGTTCCATGTCTCTCGCCACGCCCTCAATTACTACACTCTCTGTCAGGAAGTAATGGCTGTGAGAAACTTCAATGATCAGGTAGTAGTGCCATGTGCCAGGCAGAACATCCGGGAAGATACGGAGATCTTCTCTGACATCTACCAAGCTAGCTGTGTTGGTCACACCGTCACGACCCAAGGCGCGGGCAATCACTGCTGCCGCTTCCGATCTCTGGATGGGATCAGTCGGTCTGAGGTTTCCATACCCATCGCCGCGTATCCAACTTTCATTGGTCACAGCGTAGACATAGCGAACCGCCCAAGGGGTAATCTGGTCAGCATCCGGGAAGTGCGGTGTGCCAGTCCCACTGAGATCAAGCTCCGCCGCTCTTGCGACCATGGCTGCCAGTTCTTCTCTCGACACGGGCTCACGCGGACTAAATATGGGGTTCCCTGCATCGTCCACACGACCGCGGACGAAGTCAAGGTGAAACGCCCAAGCAATGTAAGCTGCTTCCCAGTGCTCGGTGGCGTTGACATCCGTAAATGGCATTGCCGGCGGCGCCGCTAGGTTATAATTCTCTGCGAAGGTACGGACCAGGATGGCCGCTACATCGCCTCTGGTGATGTTCCCGTGCGGATTAAACAGACCCTGGGCATTGCCCTGCATGAACCATGCGTGGAACTGTGGCTCTGGATTTTCTTCCCAGCGGGCATAGAGGCGCAGATGGCCTTCGTCGTCGCAGAGGAGAGCTTCCGTCACCGGAGTATCGAAGCCTTTGGCTGTCTCGTTTGTAGGCTCTAAGTACCAGCCTCTGAAGAGGAAGTCTTCGCGCGTAGGTGCGCCAGCGGTCGGGGCTGTCAGATTTGCGCCTAATGTGACTGTGCTCTCATAGAAGAGGCCATCGTCGGCAGCGCCCTCGTAGTTCCGCAGGAACAATACGGGAACCTGTACAGAATTGGACTGCCACTGGGCAAACAGCAAGATGTTGGAGTTGATGGTGCTCACAGGAGTCACAATCTGACCGCTGGGGGTAGAAATCCGGGACCAGCCAAGGAAGATATAGCCGGCTTTGGTGGGTTCGGTCAAGTCGGTCTGTGTCTCCCACCCATCAATTGCTGCGCCGTAAGTGGTGCTTGCAGCATTGATCGTGACGACCTCAAAAGCAGGTTCGCCGCCGTGGCCGAGGAAGGTCACTTCGATCACTGGATCTGGTTCTACACCCGGAATCAGGGTCCACTGGGCAAATAGAGCAAACTGCCCTGTACCTATTGTGGTTACAACATTTGCAGCCCCTGTCACCGGAGCGCCAGTCGGGGTTAAGGACCAGCCGGCAAAGGTGAACCCTTCTTTGGTCGGCGCTTGTTCGCCGGTCTGTGTCCGCCACAGGGCAATCGCCTGGTTGAAGGTTGTGGTATTTTGGATCGTTACCGCTTCATATACCGGCGCGCCGCCGTTGCCGACAAAGCTCAACAGAATCGGTTCTGGCTCAATTACGTCTGGAATCTCTTCCCAGATGGCGTAGAGCACTGCGTGTGCGGGATCAATTGGCAACGTACCCGTCACTGCATTGCCGCCGGAGAGCAACGACCAATGTAAGAATTCGTGACCATGACGGGTTGGGTCTGTCAGACGAGTCTGAGCCCGCCACGCCGCAATGGCCTGTGCATACGTTGGATTCGGTGTCTCGGTCAGGTTGAATGTCACCTGCTCGAAGGCCGGATAGCCGCCGTTACCGACGAAGGTCACGGTCAGCATCTCATCATCCACTTCACGCTCCCACTGGGCAAACAGTAGGATGTTGGCGCTGATGCTGCTTGTATTGGTCACAAACTCGCCGCCGCGGAGTGATGAACGGGACCAGCCACGGAAGGTGTAACCTTCTTGTGTCGGTATAGTCTGGCTGGTCTGTGCCTGCCACGCCGTAATTGCTGCGCCGTAAGTGGTGGTCGGCGTAGTGAATTCGACGATCTCATGGGCAGGTTGGCCGCCGTTGCCGATGAATGTCACTTGGAGTGGCACTATTGGCAAATCTACCGCTTCCGCTTCCCAGATGGCGAATAGGACAAACCGTTGTGCGCCTGTAACTCGTACATTTCCTGATACCGGTCCGCCTGTGCCGTCTTCATACAACGACCAATGTAAGAATCTGTAGCCGGAACGGATTGGCACTGTCCGATCTGTCTCCGCCTGCCATATGCCGATTGCCTGGGCGTAGGTTGTGGTCTCTTCGATCTCTATCACACGGTACGCCGGTGTGCCGCCGTTGCCGACAAAGCTCATCCGAATTGGTTCCGGTGCAGCGGGAATCGCTTCCCACTGGGCAATCAGTATGGTGTTTTCGGTGAGTGTGCTGCCGAGGGCCACCATTTCATAGCCGCCGGTTGCGATTGTACGGGCCCAACCGAGGAAGTTGTAGCCGGGTCTGATCGGTGCTGTTAGACCGACCTGATACTGCCACGCCGCAATCGCTGCGCCATAAGTGGTGCTCGCTGCGTTAATGGCAATGGATTGAATTGTAGGTTCGCCGCCGTTGCCCAGGAAGGTCACGACAATGGGATCTGGCAACGCTGTCCATTGGGCATATAGGGTGGTGCTGGCAGTGAGGGCGCTTCCAGCTGCGACAGGTACGCCGCCGGCTGGATTATGGAACCAACCCCGGAAGGTGTAGCCTGCTCTGGTGGGTTCAGGCAACACGGTCTGATCCTGCCACGCCGCAATTGCTTCGCCATAAGTGGTCGGCACGAACAGTTCCACAACTTCGCCGTCTGGGGCGCCGCCGTTGCCGCGGAAGGTCACAACAATGGGGGCTTCCACAGGCTGCCACTGGGCCGCCAGTATGTTTTGACGCTCGGTAATATTACTTTCAGGGGCGATCATCTGATACTCAGTTCCCGTTACGCGGGCCCAACCGAGGAAGGTATAGCCTTCTCTGGTCGGCACGTATTTCCCGGCCCAATACTGCCACTGTGCAATTGCAGCAGCGTAGGTCGAGGGATCTTGATCCATAATGATCGTCTTGAGCACAGGGGTACCGCCGTTGCCCAGGAAAATTACTTCATAGGCAGTTACGGGTACAGGTTCCCACTGGGCATACAGGGTATGGGTGCGTTCGTTGTTGTTGATAACGCTGGCGAGGTTCACGGGATCACCGCCGGACGGAGCATAGAACCAACCCTGGAAGATGTAACCGGGTCTGAACGGCATTGTATAGCCCCCGATAATCGTACCGTCGTATGCGGATCTATAGCCTCCGGTCTCAAGCCGCAACAAGCCCACTGCGGCGCCGTAGGTGCCGATTTCATCAGCGAACACAGTAACTCTCTCGTGTGTGCCGCTGACAAATGTGCCGCCGTTACCCTCAAAGGTCACCGCCATGGGAGGTATAAGCGCTCTCCACTGGGCAAACAATAGAATGTTATGGGAGACGGTGCTGCCACGATACACAATCGGATAGCCGTCTACGCTTGAACGGGACCAGCCGATGAACTCATAGCCAACTTTGGTGGGTTCGGTCAAGCCGGTCTGGTATTCCCACATGTCAATGAGGCGACCATAGGACAATGGAGTTTCATGCGTCACCACAAGGACCTCGCCCGGAGAGCCGCCGTTGCCGATGAAGAGCGCTTGAACCGGTTCCGGCTCCGCATCCCACTGGGCAAATAGGGCGAAGTTGCCTCTCACATAGACGACATCATCAAGGAGCAGACCTTGAATCAAGTTGAAGCGACCAAACTCCTCAATGGCCCATCCCTGGAATATCCAATTATTCCATTCCGGATGCTCCAGCTCGACCTGCGCTTGCCACATGGCAATTGCTTCTGCATAGGTCGTGTCGGCGTAGACATACACTCTCGTGTACGCCGGTGTACCGCCGTTGCCGATAAAGCTCATGCGGAATCGGGGCATCTCTTCCCAAATGGCATAGAGATTGATGTAGTCATAGCTGAAATCGGGCTCATCTAGCCAGTCTACAAGACGTGTTTCCAGCATCTCGCTTGTAACTAAGAGGCCTTCGGTGCCGAAGTCTACGGCTACCTGGTTCTCACCGTTCTGACCGTCCGTCAGAGACCAGCCCGCGAAGACGTGTCTGACCTGGCCCTCGTAACGTGGGAACCAGACCGGCTCTTCAATGGGCTCGAGCAGACGCCCGGGAATGGGTGTCACAACGTCTTGATCGTGGAGGCTGTACGGGTAATCATGGTGGTCATTGCGCAGGAAGTACGCAATTGCCATATCTGGTTGCGGGTCAGTTGGATCCTGATCCCACGGGACACCGATGAAGTTCACATCCCAGTTGTTGAGCGCAAGGCGCCAATTCCGGGGGTCGGCTTGCTGAAATAAGCCGCTGCCGGTGTTATGCGGTACCGGGGAGACGGATGTCGAGTTGTTCGTGAAGTAGCGGTAGAAGGGAATGGGGAAGAGACCACCTCTTAAGTTGGCTACAGGCGGACGGTATGCGCCGCGGCCCGCATAGTTGCCGGTGAACTCCACGCCCGCATTGACAACCCGCACGTCACAGTACATGGGGTAGACCAAGATCGGTGTGAAATAGAAGAATTTCTGTGTAAAGACCGCACCGCCGTCTACTCTTGCCTCGTTGTTTCTAAAGATACCTTGGCGTAGATAGGCATGTGCGCATGAACTCACAAAGAGACCGCCGCCACGGCGAGTCGCCTCGTTGCCTTCAATGACAGGCGTCGGGCCGGTTGGCGTCTGGAAAAAACCGGTTCTGGTACGATCCATCTCAAGGCGCGTGCTTCTCTGGAGCCATACACCGCCGCCTTCAGCGGCCTCGTTGTCGCGGATGGTGCCGCCCAGCATGGTGAACCTCGGGCTGCGCGTATTACACACGCTGAGTAGCGCACCGGCACTGAGTCGAACGCCGCCGCCGGTGACAGCCGTGTTGTTTTCAATATAGCCGCCACGCATGGTGAGGGTGGCGCCACTGTTGGCAAAGGGAACCAGTGACATTGTGGTCAGGCTGTGGTAGCCCAAGCTCACACCGCCGCCGCCGTTGGCAGAAGTGTTGTTGTGGATTCTGCCGCCGGTCATGGTGATATCACTGTTTGCACACGCACGGATACCGCCGCCAAGGGCTGGGTGTGTCAGGATCGAGTGACTGCCCCGTGCTCTGTTGCTATGGATTTCGCCGCCGCTCATGTGGAGTTCGGCGCGGTTGTGGATATTAGAGCCACGGAGACGAACGCCGCCGCCATAGACTGCGGTGTTGTTGTCAATGGAGCCGCCGCGCATGTCGAGCACAGCGTTTGCCGATAGATGTATGCCGCCACCGGTGCCGGTGTTATAGGCGTTCACAATGTTACCGACTGACCGGGCTTCATTGTTGTCAATTCTACTACCTTCCGCCATGCGGACAACAGAGTTTATGCTGGCATAGACGCCGCCGCCACGGGCCGCTACGTTATCGTGGATTCGGCTGCCGGGAAGCATAGTCAATTGACCACCGCTACGCGGCATAAACAGCGTGTTCATACCACAGTTTAAGTAGACGCCGCCGCCACGGCTACGGAAAATCGGATTGCCAACGGCGTTGGAGTTCCGAATGGCGCTACCGCGGTGCATAATCAGATGTCCGCCCACCGGTTGGAGGAGGAGGAGGCAACGGCCTTCTACACGGACGCCGCCGTGGTGCGCAGTAAATAGAGATGGAAGAGTGGCAGAACCACCGCAGAGGATGACATCTTCCAACACCAACGTGGCACCGGGGCCTATGATAAAGTGCTCGGTGAATGCAAGGTTGGTAATGGTGCGCTGTACACCGGGCTGACTACTTCTAATGTAGAGGGTCGCACCTGCCGGAACCGCCGCAGGCGGTGCCATGGCTGGCATGACGATGTCATGTGTGAGATTCATCGTCATCCCTGCGCTGCCGACCGGCGTCACGAGTGCCATTGCATGAAGTTGCGTCAGGGCGAGGAACATGTTGCACTCAAGGGTAACGCTAATCGGGAAGTTGCCCCCTATAATGTTCCATAGGCTGAAGTCAATATCAATGTTGAGGAAGGGCCACCAATGGCTGATGGTTTTCTGCAGAGGTGGAGGGGACGGAGGCCCCCAACCCGCCGGGATGGTGCCAGCCGAGTGGACTTCAGGTGCCACTGCGTCCGTGTTGGCCAACGCTGTCGCTGGGAACAGCGACAGAACCATCAATAGGGTAAGAAGAATTGCTAAAAATCGTCTCGTCTTCATTGTCTAATACGTTCTCCTTTGCTTTTTAATACGTTGTCATTGAACTAAAATGACCGGATTACATTTTGACACTACGTGTACTGGTATGCACTGGTTTCGCCGGGGTCTCCATCTCCTTTCTCCCTCATACGCATTTAAAAATTCTTTAATTGGTGTTTACAAATTGTTCGCAGTGTATTAACAATACAGAAACATTTTAACATAAAAAAAAATATTGTCAACATTTTCATATTGATATATCATTACATTTTTATTACAGTTTGCAAAAAAATTTTAAGCCGAACTCCCCTTTGCGCACATCGCGCACATCGTATTTCACATATTTTTATGAACTATGTAAACCAAAGTCAGTCGGGAAAGGGGCTACAACGATCCATTTTTCCTATTTTTTCTTGTAATTTAAGTGAGCTCAAAATAAAAAATTCAAATACTTTGGGTGTGCTCTTTTTATTTTGTCATTATTCCTTCTCAAACATAAGCATGACAGACGTCCCGGTGCCAACTTCAGACTCTAACCACACCTGCCCGCCCAGGCCTTCCATGATTTTTTTGACAATAAACAACCCCAGTCCACTGTCCCCCGCGGCCCTACTGGTCTCCACTTTATAGAATCGGTCAAATACATGCGCTACATGCTCAGAGGCAATCCCACTACCGGTATCGGTTACAGTGATGATCGCGGTTTTGTCCGCCAATTCGGCTGTAACAGTGATGCCGCCGGCTTCGGTATGGCGGACGGCATTATAAATGATGTTGTCAAATATGCTCCATATCATCACGCGGTCTATATGGATTAACGCATTTTGGGCAGAGCCGGTCACATCCAGGGACAATCCGGCACTTTCCAAATAGTCGCCGTATTTCAATTGTATATCCGATAATATACGATTGAGCGGCACCCATTCAAGCTGGTATAGATCTTTGGCCGCATCAATGCGGGTAATTTCGATCATATTTTTAATCAGGCGCTGCAAATCAAGGCTTTTATTATAGGCAATCCGGATGTCTCGGGAATAGCTTGGATCTCCAGGTGTGGCCTCAAGTAATCGTTCCAGGCTAAGGCCTAACACTGTAAGAGGCGTTTTGATATCATGGGAAATGTTAGAGATTAAGTTCTGCACCAATTTTTGTGCGCGGACGGCCTCTTCGCTTTCTTGCAGATAATATTTGAAAAACCCAAAGTACGCTAATAAAATACTCACCGCTACAAGGACTATGGTATAGTGTATACCAAAAACATTGAGATATAATGTGTTAATCACCTGCGAAACGCCGGGGACCAGTGCGCAGAAAATTAACAAGCCCAGCCGTTTTCTATGAAAGAGATCGGCGCCCCGGAGTTCCCAGAGCAAAATCACCAGAGAAAGCACGATACATATGGTCGGGAAAGCTATGACAAGGGGAAACAGAGGCCCGCGCGCCACGCCCCAATGTATAAAGTCAGGGAAAAAGACGGCGGGACGCATGTATACATATTGAAAAATCAAGGAATGCCAATCCATTGTCCACGCCAGGAGCACAACCACAATCGCGGATGCCAAAAGCGTGATATTCGCCCATCTCGGCAAGGGCCGCTCACAATACTTCTGGACAAACATGAGAAAGGTCAGTGTCGTAAATGTTCCGCCTAACGTCGCCAATAGAAAACTGAACTCGGCACCGCTCTCCGTGTCTGCCATGAGCCCCATCATTGTGCCAAGCATATATATAAATGTACAAAAGATAAAAATGATCAGAAATTCCCGCTTTTCACTTTTCAGCTGTGTAAGGAAGGTATATCCTAAAACAACTAGCAACAGCATAGTGATTGCATAAGCGATAATCGACAGGATTGCAATCATGCCGCACCTCTGCCCGGTGGCGGGGCGAAGTAGTATCCGGCTTTGTAGTGATTATCAATGGTTCCGAGATACTCTTTGGCGAAGTCCAGCTTACGGCGCAACTTCAGGATATGAACCGCTACCGTCCCCATATCCGTGCTGTTGGGCCACAGGGCTTCAAACAGTTCCTCTTTGGAAAACACCTTGTCTGGGTTCTCAAATAACAGCAGAAAGAGTTCGAACTCCTTTTGCGACAAAAATACATTTTTCTCCGGCGTGTGTACCATCCGGCTCTCTCTGTCGATGGTGACCTTGTCCAGAGAGATATTCTGCGCATCCAACCGTCCACGGCGGAGGAGCACATGAATCCGAGCGGTCAACTCCTGCAAACTGTAGGGCTTGGTCATGTAGTCATCGCCGCCGATCATCAGGCCCTTTATTTTGTCCTCCGGGTCGTCCTTGCAAGTCAGAAAAATAATCGGCGTATCCGTCATAGTACGAATGGCCTTGCACAGCGCCAGCCCGTCAATATCGGGTAGCATAATATCCAATACGATACAGTCGTACTGACCGGCATTGAGGCATACAATCGCCTTCATACCCGTTTCAACAGTCGTCACGCCAAATCCTTCTGCAGACAGATACGCGCTGTTGACCGCAAGTATTTCTTGATTATCGTCTACAATTAAAACATTTGCCATCTGTTGCCCCCCATTTCATCGTCATTTCACCTTTTTTTGCTATTTATTTTACCATAGTTCCCCTCTTTTTGCTACTCTTTTTTACGTTTTCTCGCTATTTTAAGCATGCTCAAAATAAGAATTTTCATTGTTTTTTGAACATTTTAAGTATGCTCTATTTGTTTTTATGGACAAACATATTGAACTATGCTATGCTATCCGGAGAACCGTCAGATTTTGCGTATTCGATCAAAAGGTTGAGAAAATGGATTTGAAAGTAACAAGCATCCCGGCATCCGCTTTCCAAGAATATCGACATGATGTCATATTTAAAGCCTACAAATGGGATTTGCAAGCCGGCGAACAGAGCACAATCGGGGATAAAGTGATCTTACTCGAACCCACAGATGCCCGATTTCTGGCTGAAACTGCCATAAGCCTATACCACGAAACTGTAGCTATGGAACGCGCATTAAAAAACCGTCCCGATCTAGGGATTTTTATGGGTATCTCAAAAGAGATGGCCACAGCCATACACAATTGTACCTATGAACCGGAAACCCACATCAGGCTCATGCGGTTTGATTTCCACCCAACCGAATCCGGGTGGGCCATCTCTGAAGTAAACAGTGATGTGGCCGCCGGATACCCGGAGGCCTCTATTCTCCCGCTGCTCGCAGAGCCATTTTTCGACGGTTATACAAGATATGGCGATTTCCGGAAACTATTTGCCGACAGCCTAAAAAAACACGTGCCCAATGGCGGAACCATCGCCTATCTGCACGACACCCGCATTGTAGAAGATTATCAAATCCTGCGCTTTTTAGGCGATACGCTGGAGCGGGCGGGGTATCAATCCGTATATCTCTCCCCCGGCCATATCAAATGGAACCATAATAAAGCCATACATACGGACGGGATTGTCAGGTGTTTCCCCGTAGAATTCTTAGAGTATACAAACGGGGTTGACTGGATCAGCTTTTTAAATTCCCATACCCCGTCTTGCAATCATCCCATGGCACTGTTGACACAATCCAAGCGGCTCCCTCTCGTCTGGGATCAACTCGATATAGAGGTCAGCACCTGGAGAGAAATGCTCCCTGAAACGGTTGATATTGCACAGGCGAGGCAAGATCAGGGTTTCATACTTAAGCCCGCTTTTGGGCGGACGGGAGAGGGTATCAACATCCCCGGCACTGTATCGGAAGAAGAAAATCGGGAAATTATCTCTGCGGCGCATAAGAGTCCGGATCAGTGGGTCGCACAAAAACGATTTCAAAGCAAGCTGTTTTATAACATGCACCTCTGCATCGGCGCCTTTGTCATAAACGGTCAGTTCGCCGGATTTTACGGCCGGGTGAGTGATCGCTTAAAAATAGATGCCGACGCATCGGATGTCCCTGTGCTCGTTAGAAAATGACGAAGAGGAGCGTTGAAATAATGGAAAATAGAGGCCAGGACATATACAAGAAGTGGGCGCCTTTTGGTGTGTATTGGTCACAGTACGCAAAGCCGGTCTTGTTTACCCATATGCCAGAGGCGTTAGGAAGTCCAAATGCCCTTCAAATCCCTTGGCTTTCAGATGAGCTGAACGGCTTTTTAGACACTAACACAGCCGTGCTCATCGACCTGCCCGGCGAGGAGAGCGTCCTCCAGGGCCTAGCTATGGCAAAGCGACAGGGGTATCGCCCCATTCCATTGTTCAATGGCGTACCTGAGGCGCAGATCGGGGAACGAAAAAGCATCGTTGACAATAGTGGAATGATCAAGCGTTTGGCGCAAGGCGCAGATTCATTGGATCAAATGAACCTTGCATTAAGTGCGCCCCCAGCTTTTTTACTAGATTCTAACCGTAATATGGCTGTCCCCCATAGTGACGACCTACACGACAATAGATGGAGTCTTATGCTAGAAGACATGCCCCGGGCAGAATATATGCGTACCTATCAAATCAATAAACTGGTCATTTGGACCGATACCGAGGTCAAAGAAGATCTGCTACCGATTATATCCGCATATGAAGGCAGCGGGATTGAGGTGCTCATTTATCGTGGGCAAAGTTTATCCAGGCACGGCGAATATCGGGATGTTATATCTGAACCCAACGGGCAGACTGTTATATCCGATGATATGTGGAAAAATGTGCGCAATTTTAAAAACGCAAGATATTGTCTGTGGATTTTCGCTGTTTTCTCATTTCTCCAACTCTTCGTCATGTTCACTCCCATTGATGAACCTCTGATTTGGACGTCCCCTGGCCTACTGTGGATTGTCTATACGGTTTTCCAGGATGCAATTGCAAATCCTATCGCAGTTGCCATACCGGTCATCTATCTGGTGTTCTATCTGTTGTCCAAACAGAAGCGGGAGTTTCTCACATTCGGTGCGATTTTCTTTGCCGTCGATACCTTGGCGCTCTTTGCTTTCGCAGTATCTTACGGCCTCTATGCATTTGATATTATTGAATTAGGCATCCCTGTTGTGATCTTAGGCTTTTTGATCCCAGGTGCAATTGCCTGGTCAAAGTTGCGGGGCGTTTCTGACGCCGCGTTCCAACAGGCGAAGAAACTTGTAAAAGAAGATCGAGAGAAAAACTATCGCGGATTCGGCGGATACGCCGGCAGGGGCCGCGGCGGCTACAGAGGCGGCTGGGGCGGCGGCGGGTTTGGCGGATAAATAACAAAGAAACGAAGTGATACAATATCGAACTATGGTATACAGAAGACTGGTCGGACGGTGTGCTGTTCTCAATTAAAGTAAAAGAACTGTTATACAGCAAACGATCTGCCTTTCAGCAAATTGACATTTTGGAAAGTGAAGAATTCGGGCGTATTTTAACCTTAGATGGCCTAATGATGGTCACGGAAAAGGATGAATTTATCTATCACGACCTAATTGTCCATCCCGCCATGTGCGTCAATCCCATGATTAAAAAGGTTTTAGTAATTGGCGGCGGCGACGGCGGAACTGTGCGTGAGCTAGTGCGCTATCAGACGATCGAGCAAATTGATATGGTCGAAATTGACGAGCAAGTTGTTCACGTCTGTGCGCATTTTTTACCCATTACCTCTATGAAGCTTAAAGATCCACGGGTGAATTTACATTTCGAGGATGGAATTAACTGGGTCAAAAATACTGGAAACTCCGAATATGATCTCATTATTGTCGACTCTACAGATCCTGTGGGGCCGGGGAAAACGCTGTTTTCTACAGAGTTTTATCAAAATTGCTTCCGGATTTTATCTGAAAATGGAATTTTGATCAACCAACAAATCAGCCTCTGCTTTGCGTGGGATACCGCAAGAGCAAAACAGGCCCATACCGTAATCAAGCGAATTTTTCCTATAGCGAGACTCTACCAAGCCCATACTCCCACGTATGCGTCAGGCCTTTCGTTGTTTGGGTTTGCGTCCAAAACATTAGACCCCATCCAAGACGCTAAATTTGAAGTTTGGAATCAATTGGGATTGCAAACCAGGTATTACAATACGGATTTGCACGTCGGAGCCTTTATACATCCGACCTACATAAGCAAACTATTGGACATGCCCTTGGCAGAGCAGTTTAAAGACAAAAAAAATCGACTGATCGGGCGGCTTCACGCATTTTTCAGTTTTATGGCTTCTCATAAAAATACATCGGGATGCGGGCTGGATTTATGGCTTGCGGAGAACTGGAGCAAGAATGCTCGCCTTTCAATAAGGGTAACAAATCATTTATACAGCAAAACATCAGCTTTCCAGCAAATTGATGTTTTTGAAAGCGAAGAATTCGGGCGCCTTTTAGCTTTGGACGGGTCCATGGTGTTCAACGAGCGAGATGAATTTATCCACCATGATTTGATGGTCCATCCCGCCCTGTGTGCCAATCCCATGATTAAAACTGTTCTGGTGATCGGCAACGGCGGCGGGGGAGTTGTCCGGGAACTAACTCGTTACGAGACGATTGCGCAAATTGATCTGGTTGAACTGGATGAACAGGTTGTCCACGCCTGCGAACAATTTTTACCCCGCATTGCCCCCGTAAAAACCGACGCACGGGTTCGCTTCTATTTTGAGGACGGAGCCACCTGGGTGGCAACTGCAAAAGATGAGGCCTATGATTTAATTATTATAGCCTCTGGCAACCGACAATCCCCCGTGGAATTCTATCAAAACTGCTCTCGCATTTTATCAAAAGACGGTATCTTCATAAACCAACATGAAAACCCATATTTTGCGCAAGCCGCATACGAAATGAAGCAAGTCCACGGGGAAATAAAGAAAACTTTCCCCATATCCAAAGTGTATCAAGCCCATATCCCAAGCCACCCGTCGGGGTACAGATTATTTGGATTTTCCTCCAAAACATTAGACCCCATCCGGGATGCCAAGTTTGAAGTCTGGAACCACCTGGGGTTGGAGACGAAGTGCTACAACACAGACCTACACGTCGCTACGTTCCAATTGCCGACCTATGTAAAGGAAATGCTGGAATATCCATCTGAAGAGCCGCGTTTTTATTAAGCAAACTTAAATTTAAAAATTTGATTAATTATAGTATACTCTATTTGTTTTTTATGTTTTAAAATACAAAGAGAACACCTCACCGATCTTCACCGGTGAGGTGTTCTCTTTTGTTCCACTTGGCGGAGAAGGAGGGAACAAAATTGGCCTGTTTTTCGCAAATCAGAGCGTTTTACGAAAAATCATACCCCCCTCTTAAACCATTGCAAACTCTAGCTTTTCTGCTCATTTTCGATCAAAGCTGATTTTTTTGATTTTGCCCGATTTTCTTTTTTGCATCTTCAACGTGTAAAAAACGTGTAAGGATTGGATGATAATTTTTGAAATCAAGGCCTTGTGACGTTTCATGTCACAAGACCGTTTTATATTTTGTACTTCCAGCCGTTGTCAAGGTCGGTAGTATTTTCCCAAGACCGGAAAATCTCCACCTTTCCCTTGACAAGAATACTACCGACGAAACGCAAACAGACAACAAGCCCAAAATGGACACTTCGGGGGATACTGTCCGCTTTGGGATATGGCGGGTCGCACCGTGATTGCAGAACGCCCCCAATACCCGATATAGATGCGCCTGTTTCCATCTACTGTATGCGTACCAACTTCCTTACCCTTTTGAGCAAAAGATAGCATGTCTCACAACGTAGCCGCAATGTCCACTTTTGCGTTTCGCAAGGCTTGTTTCTATTTGGTTCCGACCCTACGTTATAGTTGAACCCCGCCGCATTTCTGTGACGGGATTCGCTTGTTTTTTCGTTTTTGAGACGTATTTTCGTGCGGACAGGGTTTTTGCGGCTCACAAGGGGGTTGTTGTAAGAGAGTCCAGGGCGATGCGAACACCGCCCCTTACAAACCTGGCTTTATTCTTCCTCTGTCTCCCGGTAATAAAACGCCCAGCCGTTTGTTTCTTTGAACTCCCGTAGTTGGTCACGGTAGTCCCATAGATTTTCGTCTGACAATTCCATAATCCCGGTGTCTTCGATTAGGTTTCCGTCGCTGTCGAACATGAGTAAAAATGTTCTGGCGTCCCTTAGGAGAAATAGCACTCTCCCATCTTGATCTATTGTCAAGGGGATGTTAGACCGGAGGAGAAGCACGCTTCCAAAAGCAGCTTCCCCAAGTGTTTCCTCAAACGCTTCCTTAGCCGCTTCTCTTTGCGCTTCCTCAGAAACCGTCGTTAGATATCTTCTTTTGTTCCTATCCGAAATCGACACTCTGAAAAACCTATCCTCGTTCAGTTCCTTGTTCCAGTCATTTTCCACCTTTAATTGCTCCAACTGTTCTCCTGAAAAGTGCTCCATGATAAATCCTTCGTCAAGGAACTCTCGGGCATTGGGCCCAAAATCACCTTCTATCTCGCTAAAAATAATATTGATCCCACTGTAAAAATAGGAGTGCGTCCTTGTTGTCTTTTGCGC
>WRAB01000016.1 GCA_009780435.1 Oscillospiraceae bacterium
CGGCGGCACCGGCGCAACTAGGAGTCTCCGACGCGGGTAGCGGGGGTTCTTAGGGGGCGGCCAGCCCCCTAGTCGCATTTTTTGGATACTTTTTTGGGCGAAAGCAAAAAAGTATCGCCGCCGGCAGGCTGGACAAGGCTGAATTCTCCACCAGCTACCTCTCCGGCAAAGCCGGACAAAAAAAGAAAAGCAACAGGAGGCCCCACCATGTTCGGACGCAAGAAAATCACCGTTCCCCAGTGGGCCGGTATGCTGAAGCCAAAGCAATACGCCGCATTTTTATCGGCAGTTGAGCAGCACTTTACAGCGCAAGGCGCACCCTACACCATCGAGGACGGCATCGTCTATGTGAAGATGGACGATGTGGAGGCAGATTGGCAATACGGGCTGGATAATCTGGTGCAGGTGTGCGCCCAGGTCAAACCGCAAGACTATCCAGAGATGATCGCCCATCACTTCCAGGTAATCGCGGAGGGCAACGCTTTTCTGAACAGCTTTGATTTTGACGATTTTGCATCAGTCAAACCCTATCTCGGCGTCCGGCTGTACGACAGGGACTACGTGGAGTACGCGATCAACTTGGGCCAGGATACCATGATCCGCCGCCCCTTTGCGGGGGACTTGTTCTCCGTGCTGGTGTTCAATTTCCCCCACAGCATCCAAACCATCGCCACAGAGGATACTGAGAAGTGGGGCAAAGCAGAAGACGAACTCTTTGCCATGGGCATTGACAATATCCGCCGGGATTGCCCGCTGGAACCGCAAGAAATCCCCATCAGCGACGACAAACTCTTTCTCTACGAGACGGAGCACTTTTTTGCCTCCAATATCTTGTTCGACTTGGAGCAAAACGAACAACTCGTGGGTAGAGGCGG
Source organism: Oscillospiraceae bacterium (assembly GCA_009780435.1). Classification (GTDB taxonomy): domain Bacteria; phylum Bacillota; class Clostridia; order Oscillospirales; family Oscillospiraceae; genus WRAB01. Next base: position 876 of record WRAB01000016.1, read on the forward strand.
GGCAATCGTCGCCGTCCCCACCCGGAGCACGGCTATGATCTATCCCATCTACGATTTGAACGTTGTAGAGGCGTTAAATATTTTTTTCCACAATGCCCCGGCCTGCTTCATGGCCGGCCCCGGCTCTTTGAGCCGGGAAATATTCTGGTATCAAAACGGACAATACGAATCCCTCGACTTCGAGCCGGGGAGAAAGGTCAAGTTCACACCGTCAGAGAATTTTCTTGCGCTGTTGAATGAGTTGGAACAATGAGAGCCACCCACCTGTACGCCCAACTGGAAACCGACTTCGTCAAACCCGACATCGTGGAAGATTGGTTCGACCATATGACCGATATACCAGAGATGACGGCATACATCTGCGACAACTACAAACAGCGCAGTATGGGCCTGCTCTGTGATTTTGCCGAGGAGATCAACAAGGTCTACACCGCCGTCTTCCCATCCGACGCCACACTCAACAAGATTTTGAGCGACAACACCACCGACGCCATGCTGTTCCTCCACCATCCCCTGGCGTGGGATTTGAGCCGTGATCCAAACAGTGCGTTTCACCCCATCAACGCTGATCTGCTCAAACAACTCAAAGACCGCCGGATCGCCCTGTTCAACTTCCACTACCCCCTGGACAACTTCGGCCCATACGCCACGAGCAAGACATTGGCGGAGGCCCTGGGCATCCAGATCGAAGGCACTTTTGCCCAACTTGACGGCGCGGCCTGCGGCGTGATCGGCACCACGGAGTGCGATGATATTTACGCCTTAAATCAAACATACGCCCAGGTGGTCGGCCATGAGACAAAGCTCTATCCATACGGCGACGCCGCCATATGCAACAACCGGGTGGGCGTCTGCGCAGGCGGCGGAAATGATGAGGCTGTCATAAGCGAATTGATCGATCTCGGCATCAATGTGCTGATCTCCGGGCTATCGGTGAAAAATGCGTACTCTCAAGAAGCCCATCGCTTAGAGGAAATTCACGGGATCAACCTCTTGGGCGGTACCCACTACTCCTCTGAAAAATACGCCTGTATCGCCATGTGCGACTATTTTACGGAGTTGGGGCTGCCGTCTGAATTTATCACCGACATTCCATGCTTTGCGGATTTGTAAAAGCCGCCGCCTTAAAATCCCCCAGTGAGGCAGCATTTAGGTGGATATATGCGTACATAATTGCGTACAATACACTTGACAACTCAAATCGTGTACGCTATAATGTACGCACAGGAGGCGATTGGTATGTTAAACACCAACATTACAAATTTTCGAAAAAATATTTTTAGTCTACTAGAGCAAACGATTAAGTACAACGAGCCTGTAAATATCAGCACAAAAGATGGAAACGCCGTTATTCTTAGCGAAGAAGATTACAGAGGCCTCATGGAAACCCTGCACTTATCTTCACTTCCCGGAATGAAAGAAAAAATTGTAGCCGGGTTAAATACCCCGTTGGATGAATGTATACCGGAAGAAGAGGTTGACTGGTAGTGTACAAGATTTACTATACAAAGGCAGCCACCAAAGATATCCCTAAGCTGAAAGCGGCAAAATTGGACGGAAAGGCCAAGGCCCTGATTCATTTGATTAGAGAGACTCCATATCAAACGCCACCGCCGTATGAGAAACTCGTAAGTGACCTGCAGGGCGCATATTCAAGGCGAATCAATATCAAGCATCGACTGGTCTATACAGTTTCAGAGAACCCAAAAGCAGTGACGATATTGAGCCTTTGGACACATTATGAATTTTAACGGAGGATCATCCACACACCTATTTCCCCTCTACCGCCCTAAAATCTCCTACGATTTCCCGCGCCTAGCCCCGAACTCCGCCCACTTGTGCTCCTCCATCTATTGATAGAATATGCACATACACGTACAATATATCTAGGCGTTGCCCATACGGTAGGCGGTTAGCCCCATCTCTGTAAAAGGAGGTGAGGCCCCTTGTCAGTATTTGAAGCTATATCATTAATGCTCGCTTTTGCGGTATTGATTACAATGCTAATAAACTACTTAGACAGAAAATAACCGCTACAGCCCTGAGAAGCTAGCGGTTATTTTCTAACAACTACTTTTTAAAGGCTAACCGTTTACCGGCAACGCCTATTTGTATCTATAGTATATACCCACACATACGTATCTGTCAATGAGAAAATCGCCTTGTTATCGCCATGTGTGCCTACTTCATCTCCACCGCCCTAAAATCTCCCACGATTTCCCGCGCCTGGTCGAGTTCTGCTCGGCTGGGCGCTTCTACGTCTGTCAGGGTGTAGGGGATACCCAGCTCCGCCCATTTGTGCTCTCCCAGCTTGTGGAAGGGCATCACTTCGATCCGCTCAATGTTGGGAAAGTCCCGCAAATAATCCGCCAGGGCCTGTAAATCCGCCGGGTCGTCGGTGAGGCCCGGCACGAGGACGAAGCGAACCCACACGGGGACGTCCATCTCTCGGCCCAATTGGAGCATTTGCAGGGTCTTGTCCAGGGGGACGCCCGTCAGTTTCTTATAGGCGGCTGGATTGATGGTCTTAATATCCAAGAGCAACAGATCCGTATACTGGAACGCCTCCTTGGCTGTCGCCAGGGATCCATAGCCGGACGTGTCCAGAGCCGTGTGGAATCCCTCGGCTTTGCACGCCTTTAAGAGCGCCACCAGAAACGCTGGCTGGACAAATGGCTCGCCGCCGGTGATGGTTACCCCGCCACCGGAAAACCGGAGATAGGACCTGTATTTTTTGATATCTTTGACTACGTCTTCCACAGAGAGCAGCTTCCCGTCCCGGAGTTTCCAGGTGTCGGGATTGTGGCAGTATCTGCAGCGTAGGGTACAGCCCGAGAAAAACACCACGTAGCGGATGCCCGGACCGTCAACCATGCCACCGGTCTCTACCGAGTGGACATATCCTGTCTGTTCTCTGTCATACGCAATATATGCCATACGCACCCCGACCTAGATTCGTTCGTGGAAGGTTCTGTGGATCACGTCCAACTGCTGCTCTCTCGTCAGCTTGATAAAGTTCACCGCATAGCCGGACACACGGATGGTCAGTTGGGGATACTTCTCCGGACGCTCCATGGCGTCTAACAGGGTCTCTTTGTCGAAGACATTGACGTTAATGTGGTGGCCGTTGTCGTGGAAATAGGCGTCCATGAGTCCCACGAGATTCTGCTGGCGCTCTTCCTCGCTCTTGCCGATGGCTTTGGGAATGATGGAGAAGGTATAGGAAATCCCATCCAGGGAATAGGCATAGGGCAGCTTCGCCACGGAGGCCATAGAGGCCACGGCGCCCTTCTTATCCCGCCCGTGCATGGGGTTGGCGCCGGGGGCGAATGGCTCACCGGACTTACGCCCGTCGGGGGTGGCCCCCGTCTTCTTGCCGTAGACCACATTGGAGGTAATGGTCAACACACTCAACGTGGGAACGGCGTTCCGATACGTCTTCTGCTTCTGGAGTTTCTCCATAAAGAGCCGCACCACGTTATAGGCGATTTTATCCACCCGCTCATCGTTGTTGCCAAAGGCAGGGTAGTCGCCCTCTACCTGGTAATCCACCACCAGGCCATCCTCGTTGCGGATGGTTTTCACTTTGGCGTATCGCATGGCCGACAGGGCGTCCGCCACCACGGACAGGCCGGCAATACCGCAGGCCTGGGTGCGCATCACATCCAGATCGTGGAGGGCCATCTGGAGGCGCTCGTAGTTGTATTTGTCGTGCATGTAGTGGATCACGTTGAGGGTGTTGATATACAGCCGGGACAACCACTCCAAAATCTGATCAAATCGCCGGAATACCTCGTCGTAGTCCAGATATTCCGAGGTCACAGGGGCAAACTCCGGGGCGATCTGCTCGCCGGTGATCTCATCTTTGCCGCCGTTGATGGCGTAGACCAGAGCCTTGCCCAGATTGGCCCGTGCGCCGAAAAACTGCATCTGTTTCCCCGTCCGCATGGCGGAGACACAGCAGGCGATGGAGTAGTCGTCCCCCCAGTAGCCCCGCATCAGATCGTCATTTTCGTATTGGATGGAACTGGTATCAATAGAGACCTGGGCGCAGAACCGTTTGAAGTGCTCCGGCATATCCACACTCCACAGTACCGTGAGATTGGGCTCCGGGGCGGGTCCCAGGGTATATAGGGTATTGAGTATCCGGAAAGAACTCCGGGTGACCAGGGTCTCCCCGCTCTCGCTCATGCCGCCGATGACCTCTGTAACCCAGGTTGGGTCGCCGGAAAAGAGTTGATTGTACTCCGGTGTCCGCAAAAAACGGACGATCCGCAGTTTCATCACGAAGTGATCCATAAGTTCCTGGGCCTGGGATTCCGTCAGGACGCCTGTTTGCAAATCCCGCTCAATGTAGATATCCAGAAAAGACGATACCCGGCCCAGAGACATGGCGGCCCCGTCCTGTTCTTTGGCGCAGGCCAAAAAGGCGAAATACGTCCACTGGATGGCCTCTTTCGCCGTAGCGGCGGGCTGGCTCACGTCAAAGCCGTAGGAGGCGGCCATCTCCTCCAGCTGTTTTAGCGCCCGAATCTGCTCGTTGAGCTCTTCCCGGATTAAAATATCGTCCTGCTCAATGGCAGGCAGTTCCGTCCGCTCCAATTGAGCTTTTTTATCCCGGATCAAAAATGCCGTGCCGTAGAGGGCCACACGGCGGTAGTCGCCGATGATCCGCCCTCGGCCATAGGCATCTGGCAGACCGGTGATAATCCCCGACGCCCGGGCTCTGCGCATGTCCTCGGTATAGGCGTCAAAAACCCCGTCATTGTGGGTCTTTCGGTATTTGGTATAGATCTCCTCCGTCGCGGGGTCTAAGGCGTAGCCATAGGACTCCAGGGCTTTTTTAATCACCCGCACGCCGCCCTGGGGCATGATCCCCCGCTTGAGGGGCCGATCCGTCTGGACGCCCACGATCTGCTCTAGCTCCCGGTCAATATACCCCGGCCCGTGGGAGGTGATGGTGGAGGGCTTTTTCGTCTCGGCGTCTAAGATGCCCTTCTCCCCCTCCTCCCGGGTCAGTTTGCAGACTTCGTCCCACAGCTTTTCGGTGCGCTCTGTGGCGCCGACCAAAAAAGCGCTGTCCCCGTGATAGGGCGTTACATTGCGCTGGATAAAGTCCCGGACGTTTACTTCATCTGTCCAAATACCCTCGGTATTAAACCGCTCCCAGGCGGGAAACAGTTCGTTTTTCTGAAAAAATTGACTCATAGCAAGTTCCTCTCTGTATGGGGTTGCAGCAAAGCGGGTCGTCGGGGCGCCGACCCCTACACGTCCTGTTTTCGCCGCAGCTCCGTAATAATATGCGTTTTTTCCCCCTTATACCCGTTTCGCCTTGGCCTGGGCCACCGCATCGGCGATGCTGGTGATTGAGAACCCGTCCGCATCCAGATACGCCGTAGTTGGCAGATTCACGTCTGCCTTCGGCGTAAGCGCCCCCACGGGACAGGTTGACACACACAGCCCGCAGTCGATACAGTTCTTCTCTTCACCCAGGGGCATACTGAAGGACGGCTCCACCGTGGTATCAAACCCACGGCCCACAAAGCCCAGGACCCCCTGCTCCGCCGCAATACAAATCCGCACACAGCGGCCACAGAGGATACACTTGTTCCGATCCCGCTGGATATATGCGTGACTCTCGTCAATGGGGTGGATGGTCAAGTCGCCCGCCAGGGCGAATTGATCCGCCCCGTAGACCGTGGCGTACTGCCGGAGCTTACACTCGTCCACGTCGGCACAGCCGCAGGCAAGACACCGGGCGGCCTCCCGCTTTGCCTCCTCTTCGGAGAACCCCAGTTCCACCTCGTTGAAATTATTGCGCCGCTGGGCCTCTGTGAGCACGGGCATAGGGACTTTTTCCACCCGTTCTACGTCCGCCAAGGTCTCCACGTCGATGTCGGCGTTGTCTTTCGCCCGGACGTGGTTATAGAAGTCCGGCCCTGTCATAGCGTGAGAGATGGCGGCAATGGGTTCCCCCGCCATGTATCGGTCCATGGCCTCCGCCGCCCGCTTCCCGCCGGCGATGGCCAGAATAGCGGTCTGTGGACCCGAGACCGCATCTCCTGCGGCGAAGATACCGTCCATGCTAGTCATCATAGTGTGGCGGTCTGCCGTCAGACAGTCCCAGCGGTCTGTCTCTACGGGACAATCCGGGCCGATGAAGCTTAAATCCTGGGTCTGGCCAATGGCGGAGATGACGTAGTCATATTCTACCATGTGCTCCGACCCTGCAACGGGTTGAGGCCGCCGCCGCCCAGAGGCATCGGGCTCGCCCAGTTCCATTTTTGTCAGTTCCAGATTTACCATATCCCCCGATTGTGACACGCCGATGGGATTGGTCAAGATGGCGAATTGTACGCCCTCGTGTTGAGATTCCTCGATCTCCATGTCGTCGGCGGGCATCTCCGCCACCGTGCGGCGGTAGATGAGATCAACCCGCTCCACGCCTAAGCGCATAGACGTTCTGGCGCAGTCCATAGCGGTGTTCCCGCCGCCCACCACGGCGATCCGCTTGCCCGTAAAATCGGGCTGGACGCCACGGGTCACAGCGCCTAAAAAGTCCACGCCCCGGAGCACATGGGGGCAGTTCTCCTCCCCCGCAACGCCCAGGGGATAGCCCACTTGAGAACCAACTGCCAGGAGAATCGCATCAAACCCTGCGGCCTTGAGGCTCTCCACGGTAATATCTTTCCCGAAGTCCACGTTATAATAAATTTCCACGCCCAGAGATTGGATAATCCCAATCTCCGCATCTAAGGTCTCCCGGGGCATCCGATAGGACGGAATCCCGTAGCGGAGCATTCCGCCGGGGTGTTCCTGCCGCTCGTAGATGGTCACGGCATGGCCTTTTTGGGCCAGATACCATGCGGCGGACAATCCCGCCGGACCAGCTCCGATAATGGCCGCCTTTTTCCCCGTGGACGGCAAAACCTCCGGCAGATAGGGGGGCTTTTTCGCCAAATCAATATCTGCCGCGAAGCGCTTCAGATAGGCGATTCCCAGGGTCCCCTCCAGATTCCGGCGGCGACACTTGGTCTCACAAATCCTGGTGCAGATTCTGCCGCAGACCACGGGGAGGGGGTTCGTCTCCTTCATCAGCCGGATTGCGTCTTCATATCGTCCGTTTGCAATGTGGGCAATATAGCCCTGCACGTCCATATGGGCGGGACACTCCAGCATACACGGTGCCGTACAGTCCCCGTAGTGCTGGGAGACCAAGAGTTCCAAGCACGTCTTCCGTGCCGCATTGATGGCCTCGGACTCTGTGGTGATGACCATCCCATCCGCCACCGCCGTGGCGCAGGCTAAGGGTACGCCCCGTTGGCCCTCAATCTCCACCCGGCAGATCATACAGGAGCCGAAGGGGTTGAGCCGGGGGTCGTGGCAGAGAGTGGGAATAAACACATTGTTCTCCCGGCAGGCGTCTAACACCGTCTGATTCGGCACCGCCTGATATGGTCTTCCATTAATCGTAATGTGTAACATGAGATCCACCTCCTATTCCACGACCACGGCGTCAAATTTGCATACGGCCTTGCAAATCCCGCACTTGGTACACTTGTCCTGTTCGATGACATGGCGTTCTTTCACTTTGCCCCGGATGGCGTCCACGGGACATTTCTTGGCACAGATCGTACAGCCGATGCACTTGTCCGGTACGATTACAAATTGGATCAGCGCCTTACACTGGCAGGTAGGGCACTTCTTATCCCGGATGTGGGCGGTGTATTCGTCCCCGAAGTATTGGATGGTGGTGAGCACCGGGTTGGGGGCCGTCTGCCCCAGTCCGCAGAGTGCATTTTTCTTGATCTGATGGGATAAACTGGTCAGTTTCTCCACATCCCCCTCCACACCCTCGCCCCGGGTGATCCGCTCCAGAATTTCCAGCATCCGCTTGGTGCCGATTTTACAAAATGTACACTTGCCGCAGGATTCCGACTGGGTGAACTGCAAGAAATATCGGGCAATATCCACCATGCAGTTGTCCTCGTCCATAACGATCATCCCGCCGGAACCCATAATGGCCCCCGTGGCGGCCAGTTCTGCGTAGTCGATGACCGTATCCATCTTGTCCGCCGGGATACAGCCCCCCGACGGCCCGCCCATCTGGACAGCTTTGGCGGGCTTGCCTGATAACGTCCCGCCGCCGATGTGGTCGACCACTTGGTTGACGGTCATGCCGATGGGAATCTCCACCAGACCCCCTCGCTTGACTTTGCCCGCTAAAGCGAACACTTTCGTCCCGTTACTGGTCTCCGTACCGTATGCCGCGAAGGCGGCGGCGCCTTTTCTGATAATCCAACCGATGTTGGCCAGGGTCTCCACGTTGTTGATATTGGACGGCTTGTCAAACAGCCCCCGCTCGGCGGGGAACGGCGGGCGAATCCGGGGCATTCCCCGGTTGCCCTGAATGGATTCGATCAAAGCGGTCTCCTCGCCGCAGACAAAGGCCCCCGCCCCCTCTTTGATAATCAGACGGAACTCCACGCCGGAACCCAGGATATTCTCGCCGAGAAATCCCCGCTCCTCCGCCTGTTGGATGGCGATTTTTAATCTGCGGATGGCAATGGGGTACTCCGCCCGGACGTAGATATACCCCTTGGTGGCTCCCATGGCGTATCCGCCGATGGCTAAGCCCTCAATGACGCTGTGGGGGTCGCCCTCTAAGATGCTCCGATCCATAAATGCGCCGGGGTCCCCCTCGTCAGCGTTGCAGATGATGTATTTTTGATCTGCGTCGTTCCCGGCGGCAAACTTCCATTTGAGCCCCGTGGGGAATCCCGCTCCGCCCCGGCCTTTGATGCCGGAGGCAGTCACCTCATCGATGACCGCCTGGGGCGTCATCTCTTTCAAGGCTTTCTCCAGTCCCCTATAGGCATCCATCCCAATGGCGTCGTCGATGGATTCCGGGTTGATCTCTCCGCAGCGCTCCAACACGATCCGCACTTGGCGATCAAGGAAGTTCTCCTCCGACCCCGTCCCGGCGGAATCTAAGATCACGGCATCGGCAAGAGGTGTGCCGCCCATGACATGGGATTCAAATATTGCGCGGGCCTTTGTCTCATCTACGCCACCGTAGATGGTTCTTTGGCCGTCCTCATCTCGGACTTCTACCATGGGCTCGGCGTAGCACATGCCCATACAGCCCGTCTCCCCTACGGTGAGGCCCAGGTTCGCCCCGTCCGCCAGGGTTTGCAGGGTCTCTTTCGCCTTTAGTCCCCCGGCGGCGATGCCGCAGGAGCCCAGGCCGATGATAATCTGCCTCATACTGCTGCCCCCTCCCTTGCCCGGAAGTCCCGGATGGCCCCACGAGCCGTATCCGGCGTCAGCCGCCCGTGGGTCTCTTCGTCGATCATAATCACAGGGGCCAGGGAACAGCACCCGATACAGGCCACCGACTCCACCGTGAACAGGTTATCTTCTGTCGTACCGCCCAGTTCAATCCCCAACTCCCGGCAGATGGCGTCCGCGATATTTTCCGCCCCGATGACGTGACACGCCGTCCCGAAGCAGATTTTCACAATATGTTTCCCGATTGGCTCCAACCGAAACTGGGAATAAAACGTGACCACGCCCATGATCTGGGATACGAAAATTCCCGTTCGCTGGGAGAGCCGTGCGATTACGTCCTGGGGCAAGTAGCCGTAGGCCTCTTGCAGTTTTTGCAAAATGGGAATCAACTGGGAGGAATCCCCTGTATAGTCTCCCATCACATCTTCAAAGGCGTTCCAATATTTGCTGTGTTCGGCACAATTGTTGCACATAATCCACCCTCCACCTTGAAAGAAATTAAATGAATTCTTGACTACATGATTGTATCATAAAATGGGTCAACAAAAAAGCCTGTATTTTTTGCGATATGCTGTAAAAAATAAAAAACGGCCCCGTGGCACAATATGCCACAGGGCCGAGGGCAGATGCAAACTACCGGTTTCATAGCGCACCTCTTTCTACAGCATGTTTCAGCGTTACTATCTTGCTTTCTATGGTCTGGATTGTCTGGATAAACACGTCGTCACTTTGTCCTGACGGGTCGTCAAGCCCCCAATCCTCCCGATGCCGACAGGGTAAGTGGGGGCAATCTACGTTACAGCCCATGGTGATACTTATATCCACTGCCGGAATATCGGCCAACAGCTTTGAATATTGCGCTTGCTCCATGTCGATGCCGTAAAGCTGTTTCATCAACCGGACGGCGTCTTGGTTGATTTTGGGTTTGAGTTCCGTTCCGGCGGAGTAGCATGCCAGCACATCGCCTGCCAAGTGCCTGCCGAGGGCCTCTGCAATTTGCGAGCGGCAGGAATTGTGGACGCAGATAAAGGCAACTTTTGTCATAAACAGGCTCCTTTTGGCGAACTTGTTGTTCTTCTAATTAAAACCATCTATAGTATACCGCAATCCCTCGCCCCAAACAAGGCCGACGAATAGAAAACGGCCCTGCGACATGTTTGGCCGCAAGGCCGCGCTAACTACATGCTTACACGCCTTCATTCAAGTCAATTTTCCCGTTTTTCTCCTCAAACTCCCTCACAGACGTTATTTAGACTTAATTTTAACGTCAATATTGCGCCACAATTGTTTTGGTGGCATAACGACGCAATAATGGTGAATAAAATTTGTCAGGTGATGAAAATGATAATCATCAACGGAATCATCCCCCAATTACTTCTGGGCCTAGCGGCACTCCTCACGCTTCTCCCTTTGATTTTTGCCATTTGGATATGTGAAAAGGGCAGAAAGAAAGAACGGGAGAACTGCAAACGCGCACCCGAAGACCCGCCGGCTTAGCCGGCGGGTTTCTTGGGATTGCCAATCCCCAAAATTTCATCTTGACAAATGCCCTCCGGTGGCGTACAATTGTCTGCAATACTTTATCAAGGCGTTGAACCGGAGGAGTAGCCGTCTCCTTACATCCAGAGAGGGAATGTCTGGTGGAAATTTCCCATGAGAGGCACGGTGAAGGTCGCCGGGGAGCTGTTCCGTCTCGCCCGCGTTACAGGGCTAACGAGCGCACACAACTTGTGTGAATTTAGGTGGTACCACGGAGGATCCCTTCGTCCTATTGTCAGGACGGGGGGCTTTTTATTACCCGCTTGCACCGAAAGGAGCGATTCACCCTATGGCTAGAATCACCGGCGCACATATTGTCATCGAATGTCTATTGGAACAGGGCGTAGATACCATCTTCGGCTACCCCGGCGGCACGATCCTCAATGTCTACGACGCCCTATACGACTACCGGGATCAAATCCGCCACTACCTGACTGCCCATGAGCAGGGGGCGTCCCACGCCGCTGACGGATACGCCCGGACAACGGGGAGAGTGGGGGTCTGCTTCGCCACGTCCGGCCCCGGGGCCACCAATTTGACCACGGGGATCGCCACGGCCTATTCCGACTCCTCCCCTGTGGTGTTCCTCACCTGCAACGTGGCGGAGCCCCTCCTGGGCAAGGACTCCTTCCAGGAGGTGGACATCACCGGTATCTCTATGCCCATCACCAAGGCCACCTACATGGTCAAACACGCAGACCAGATCGCAGACGCAATCCGGGAGGCCTTCGCCGTGGCCACCGCCGGCAGACCCGGCCCGGTCCTCATTGATATCCTGAAAAACGCCACTGCCGAATACGCAGAATATACCTCCATCCCCTACGATATCCCGGCCAAGCTCAAGCCTATGACAACCTCTCCCAACGGCAAAATTGACACGCTGGTCGAGATGATCGGCGGGGCGAAAAAGCCCGCCCTTTTAATCGGCGGCGGCGTGATCCGCTCCGGCGCATCAGAGGAACTTCTGGCCGTGGCGGAGAAATTGGGCGCACCGGTGGCCACCACTATCATGGGCCTGGGCAGTATCCCCGGGGATCACCCCCTGGTCACCGGCATGGTGGGGATGCATGGGGCCAAGGCGTCTAACTACGCCATCTCCCGCTGTGATCTCCTCATCGCCGTGGGCGCCCGGTTCTCTGACCGGGTCACGGGGGACTTGGGTTCTTTCGCCGCCTATGCCAAAAAAGTCCACATCGACATTGACCGGGCGGAGATCGACAAAAATGTCATCACCGACCACCACATCGTGGGGGATGCGAAAAAAGTCCTGACGGCCTTAAACGAAGCCCTCACCGATTCCTATGATTTCTCCGGCTGGATGGCAGAGGTCAACGACAAGCGCACACCAAAGCGCACCGGCACCGCCGCAGGTTATCTGGACCCCCGTGATATCCTGGCCGCCGTCCAGCGGATTGCAGGGGATAATACCCACATTGTCACCGACGTGGGCCAGCACCAGATGTGGAGCTGTCAGCACTTCACCTATCAGTGGCCCGGCCAACTGGTCACCAGCGGCGGATTCGGCACCATGGGCTTCGGCTACGGCGCCGCCATGGGGACAAAAGTCGGCAACCCGAGCCGCACTGTAGTTCACGCCACGGGGGACGGGTGCTTCCGTATGAACTGCCACGAGTTGGCCACAGCCAGCCACTACAATATCCCCGTCATCACGTTGATTTTCAACAATGGCACCCTGGGCATGGTGCGCCAGTGGCAATCCCTGCTCTATAATGGCCGGTTTTCTGAGACCACCCTGGACCGTGGCCCGGATTTCGTCAAACTGGCGGAGGCCTATGGCGTGGCGGGGCATCGGGTCACCAATCTATCCGAATTTGAAGCGGCGTTTACCGAGGCTCTGAAAAGCGGCAAACCCGCCGTCTTGGACTGCGTCCTGGACATAGACGCCACCGTGCGCCCCATGGTGGCCGCCGCCAAACCCTTGAGCGAATATTTACTGGATTAAGTGAAGCCGTAAAGTGAGGTGCAATATGAAACATAACACCCTATCCATCCTGGTGGAGAACTCCGCCGGTGTATTGAGCCAAGTGATCCGCCTATTCTCCCGCAAGGGGTACAACATCGACTCTCTGGCCGTAGGCGAGACCCATGACCCGACCATCAGCCGGATTACCGTGGTGCTCCAGGGAGATGCCCCGGCCATCCGGCAGATCTCCAGCCAGTTGCATAAACTCATCCCCGTCCACTCGGTCAAAGTCCTAGCCCCGGATGACTCCATTGAGCGGGAGCTGATTTTGGTCAAAGTCAAAGCCGATTCCCGCAGTGTCCGGGATGAGATTATCCAGTTAGTCGGTGTCTTTCGGGCGAATATCATCGACATTGATTTGTACACCATCACCGTATCCATCGTCGGAGCCGGAGACAAGAGCCGGGCCCTATTGAATCTCCTGGACGAGTTTGGGATCCTTGAAATCGCACGAACCGGCATGATTGCCCTGGAACGTGGGGCGACCACTATATATGACCGCAATAAAATAGAGGAGGAGTACGACTATGGCAAACATGTTCTATGAGAAGGATTGTAATCTCAACGTATTGGACGGAAAAACCGTCGCAATCATCGGCTACGGCAGCCAGGGCCACGCCCATGCGCTGAATCTAAAGGAATCTGGTGTCAACGTCATTGTGGGCCTGTACGAGGGTTCTAAGAGTTGGGCCGCCGCCGAAGCCGCCGGACTCACAGTCAAAACCGCCGCCGAGGCCGCAAAAGCCGCAGATGTCATCATGCTGCTGGTCAACGACGAAAAGCAAAAAGATCTCTACGATCAGAGCATCGTCCCCCATCTCACTGCCGGGAAGGCCCTGGCCTTTGCCCACGGATTCAACATCCACTACGGGCGGATCGTCCCGCCTGCCGATGTAGATGTGTTTATGATCGCCCCCAAGGGGCCGGGCCATACGGTGCGGAGCCAGTACGAGGAGGGCCGCGGCGTCCCCTGTCTCGTGGCCATCTATCAAAACGCCTCCGGACACGCATTGGAGGTCGCTTTGGCCTATGCCGCCGGGGTGGGCGGCGCCAGGGCCGGAATTCTGGAGACCACCTTCAAAGAGGAGACCGAGACCGATCTCTTCGGCGAGCAGGCCGTCCTCTGCGGCGGCGTGGTGGCCCTGATGAAAGCCGGGTTTGAGACCTTAGTCGAGGCCGGATACCAGCCGGAGAGCGCCTATTTTGAGTGCGTCCACGAGATGAAACTCATCATCGACATGGTGGCCAAGGGCGGCATGAGTCTCATGCGTTACTCCATCTCCGACACCGCCGAATACGGCGACTACGTCACCGGCCCCCGGATTATTACAGATGAGACAAAACAGGAGATGAAGCAGATTTTAAAAGAAGTCCAAGACGGCACCTTCGCCCGCAACTGGATTACGGAAAACATGTCCGGCAGGATCCACTTTGAAGCCACCCGCCGCATCGAGCGGGAGCACCCGGTAGAAATCGTCGGCGCCGAGCTCCGGGAGAAGATGATCTGGAGCGAAAAGTAGCCTATGAAACCTATGAGAAGTCACTATATGACCCGGGGCGTGGAACGTGCGCCCCACAGGAGTCTGCTCAAAGCCATGGGTTACACCGACGAGGAACTACGCCGTCCACTCATCGGCATCGCCAACTCCTTTAACGAGATCGTCCCCGGCCACATCCATCTGCGCACCATCAGCGAAGCGGTGAAAGCCGGTGTCCGCTCCGCGGGCGGTACGCCCATTGAGTTCGACAACATCGCCATCTGCGACGGCCTAGCCATGGGCCATCCGGGGATGAAATACTCCCTGCCGTCCAGAGAACTCATCGCCGACTCCTGTGAGAGCATGGCCACGGCCCACCCCTTTGACGGCCTAGTCTTCATCCCCAACTGCGATAAGATCGTCCCCGGGATGCTCATGGCGGCCACCCGGTTGAATATCCCCGCCATTTTTGTCTCCGGCGGCCCCATGTTGAGCCTCAACGTGGGCGGCAGAGATATTGACCTCAGCAGCGTCTTCGAGGCCGTGGGCGCCGTCAAGGGCGGGCGGATCGACGAGGCGACCCTGCAGGCCATTGAAGACAACGCCTGTCCCGGCTGCGGCTCCTGCTCCGGCATGTTTACCGCCAATTCTATGAACTGTCTCACGGAGGTCATGGGCCTGGGTCTCCCCGGCAACGGCACCATCCCCGCCGTCTACTCCGGCCGGATTCGATTGGCAAAAGAGGCGGGTATGCGAGTCGTCGACTTGGTGGAAAAAGACATCAAGCCCCTGGATATCGTCACCGAGGCCGTAGTGGAGAACTGTCTGGCGGCGGATATGGCCCTGGGGTGCTCCACCAACTCCATCCTGCACCTGACCGCCATCGCCTACGAGTGCGGCATCACGTTGCACATGGATGATATCAATACAATCAGCGCCAAGACGCCGAATCTCTGTCATCTCTCCCCCGCCGGCCCCCACCACGTCCAGGATCTCATGGCGGCTGGCGGTATCTCGGCGGTTCTGGCGGAGCTCCTGCGCCACGGCGCCATCGACGGCTCTGTGCGCACCGTCACGGGCAAGACCTTGGCGGAAAACGTGGCGGATGCCGTCATATTGAACCCGGCGGTCATCCGGCCCTACGACAACCCTTACAGCGAGAGCGGCGGCATCGCCGCCCTGTTCGGCAACCTGGCCCCGGATGGCTCCGTGGTCAAGCGGAGCGCCGTGGCCCCGGAGATGCTCCGCCACACGGGCCCCGCACGGGTATACGACAGCGAGGAAGATGCCATCGCCGCCATCTACGGCGGTGAGATCAACCCCGGCGACGTAGTTGTCATCCGCTTTGAGGGCCCACGGGGCGGCCCCGGTATGCGGGAGATGCTCTCCCCCACCGCCGCCATTGCGGGCATGGGATTGGACAAAGAGGTGGCCCTCATTACCGATGGCCGGTTCTCCGGCGCCACCCGCGGCGCCTCCATCGGCCACATCTCCCCCGAGGGCGCCGTGGGCGGCACCATCGCCCTGGTGGAAGAGGGGGATCAAATCGAGATCGACATCCCCAACTACGCACTGAACCTTCTGGTAGACGACGAGACTCTGGCCAAACGCCGGGCGGCCTTCACCCCCCCCGCCCCCCGGATCAAAAAGGGCTGGCTGGCCCGGTATACCCATCTGGTCACCTCCGCCTCGGAAGGTGCCGTCTTGCGGGTACCGGGCGAGTAGCAGTGTAACGTTAAACTCTCCCCTGTATGGTTGTCATACAGGGGAGAGTTTTGGTCTCTAATACGGCGATAGCTTATGTTTCGCCAAGACTTCCGAGGGTTTTTCCGCCTCGATGAGTTCTGCGTAGCACTGGCAGGTTTTTGCGAGGACTTTGCCGAGCACTTTCTGCAAAATCGGGTTGTGAAACCGGACATAGGAGTGTAGCGGCAAGAGTTTTGCACCCACTTCCATCTTGGGCCGGTAACAGGTCTGGGAGGTGTATAGGCGCTTTTTCTTCTTGCGTACGCAATAGATGATATTCTCATAGAGCAGATGATAATAGAGGTTGTACTCCCGATTGTATGCGTAGTCCATCCCCATGCGCACGTTGATTACGTCGTCTTCGTTTACCAGCAGCTGTGCAAAGCCGATAATCGTGTCGCCTGTTTTTGCGAGCATCATCTTACAGCATTCGCACAGCTCTTTGCCACACTCGTAGAAATAGCTCGGCGACAGGCGCTCGTGGATCAGGCGCTGTTTATCTCTCGTCTGGAGGTATAACTCGTGGCACCGGTTGCTCTGTTCTAAGGTCAGGTCTGATGCAGGGATCACTTCGACGGTTAGATCCTCTTTGCGGCGGTTGCGTTTGTTGCGGATATTGGCCCGGTATTTTTTCTTTAGGCCCATGAGATACTCATCGAAGCCCACACAGCCGTGGTGACATTCGGCTTCGCAGAGGTGATTGCATTCGTGAACGCCTTCTAAATCTACAAACGTACCGGGCATAAAGTGCATGTGGATAAAGTTCTTGTGCAAATAGTCTGAGGGGTAAGGCGTAATGTGATCTTTCATAATCACAAGCTTGACCCGCTGGGTCTTTAAGAATTTGAGAATCTCCTCCACCATGGCGTCTATGATGGCAGTTTCATGGCCTGCGCACTCGTCTTTTATGTGGATCACATTGTATTCGGCGACGGGAGAGGAGATAAAGGCCGTTTTGAATTTGACGGGGAACATCCGATAGATTGTTTCAAATGCCCCGGAAAACAGCCCGTGAAAGGCCAGATGATTGTCGATGAAAATATAGGTCCACGCAATCACCTCGTCATCGGCTGACGCCACGGCGAAATATCCCTTGAAGTTGTTGTCCAAATTTTTCATCAACGTCTGGATATACTTGGTCTTGTGCTGCACGTTGACCGTGCGCACCAAATCATCCAGCGCAGCGCTCTCTAACAGTTCTTCGCAGTTGATGATTTTGATCCGGAGATTGTCAATTGACGTATTGTTTATGCTTACTTCAGACACAATGGCACCTCCATCCTCTGCGTAAATCCGCTCTAATAGCATCATTCTAACACAACACCATCACCGTGTCCAAGCTATTTTTTGTTGTTTCTCCTGGCTGTGAGCAGGGAAACAGCGTTGATTTAAATTTGTTCTCCCCCTGGTAGGGGAAATTGACAGCGTGAGGATCGTGCGGTATACTGACAGAGTAGTTCAAACTGCCGGAGGGTTTCCAATGATTATAATCCGTTAGCAAAACAATATATGCCAAAGGAGTGCAGGGTAGCGCTTCCCGTTTCAGCCGCCGCAATGCGGTCTGTTTCTGATGGCAAATTTGTAAGGTAACGGACAAAATCGGATTTTTGGTTTGAACTGCGGCCCATTTCAGGGTTTATTTCGTCTTTCCAAAATTGCGTCAAGGTCTATGGCCTGGGCGCAATTTTTTTGTGAAGTTATTTCGTGTTTCCCCGCCTGGGGCGGGGGAAACACAGTGCCAACGCAATACAAATTTATATCAATAAGGTGGTTATTATTTTATGATGAAAAGATTCCTGCGGCACAGTCCGCCTTTTTACGCCTTCCTGTATGTAATGTTTAACACAGGAAGGGTAAGGATACTTGAAACACATACAATGGACGGCGCAGATCAAACATGCGCCAACAGTGGAAAAATACTGCAAGCGATGCGGATGTAAAACAGCCTTCGTATCCAGCAATCTGTTTCGCATCAACGCACAACAGAGACATTTGGACGTCTGGCTCATCTATCGGTGCGGCGTCTGTGATACCACATGGAACCTGACAGTTCTCTCCCGCATCAATCCCCACTCGATTGCGCCGGAGACACTGCAAAGATTCCAGGACAACGACCCCGATCTGGCCATGCGTTACGCCTTGGATACGCCGCTCATCCGACAAAACGGCGGCGAGCCGAGGCTTCCCGTCATTGAAATAACGGGGCCGCCGACGGAGCTGACCGAACCGGTGCGCATCCACCTCCGATCTGAGCACCCGACGGAGATCAAGATTTTAACCGTACTGCGGGATCAACTCGGTCTGTCCCGCAGTGCGCTTGAACGGATGCACGAGACCGGCAGGCTCCGGATCATCTCTGGGCAGAGCCTAAAAAAGTGTAAGCTGGCAGGTGAGGTGGTCATTGAGATCAATTGATGCGCCCTGCTGCGTCAAAACAGAGCGGATGCCTTTTGCGGGGTGTCCGCTCTGTCTGTGTATGTTTATTCGGGTTGAAATTGTTCCGACACAAAGGACTGCACCTTATTTTGGATTATCTGCGCAGTTGCTTCTGCCGTTCTATTGTCCTGGAAGAAGGCCTCTGCCTCTTCGGAGACGATATTCCAAATATCTATATCCAGCCGTGCGACACGGGTGACAGATTCTAAAATGCTGCGGAATCGTTCTATGTCATACGCTGTGGCGTATCCGACCACAATCTCGTAAAAATCTGGCGAATCATGTTCACCTAATCCCAAAGTAAAACCTGGATTCTCGATAGAAATATTAAGCTCTATCCCATCCATATGGATTGGGATGCCTGCTAAAAATTGATGCGTTTCAAAGAAATCTTCAAAAAACGCCGGCATATAAAATTGCCGAACAAAAGACCAGGCCACATCTTTGTGTTCCGATAGAGCTGATATGGAAAAACTGGCATCGTATCGGATCGCATGTCCCGTCCCGTAGGGCGCTGGAAACCCAATGGGAACCATCTGTTCAAAATAAAAATCGAAGAGCTGTAGAAAATTAGGTTGTGCAAAGCTTTGCCACATCATAAGCTGCCGTTCTTGTTGAATTAAATCGGCCTCAAAAACAAGGCCATAGGGCAGTGGCGGCGCATAGGTTTTTACGATCTCCAAAAGTCTTTGAAAGGCATCTGAGTCAAAATATGTAGTGCCTGTACCCCAGTCAACAAAATCATCTATTAAAGATTCCAGCATGAGGTGTAACAACGAATACCGGACGATGTTTGGGTTCAATAAATATCCATCAAACTCCGTTTCTTCTAAGGTTCTAAGCATATCATCGAATGTCCAGCCCATTTCCGTGCCAAGCCGAGCGGCGTCCCCTACGGCAACGCTGAGGCGGAAGAAATAGGGCAGTTCATAGAGCGATTCCCCTGTACTGACGGCGTCTAAAATATGTGCCGGGAAACTGTCCCGGCCAAGGCTGGGGTCGAGATCAATAAACTCATATAAATCCGCCAACAGGCCCCGTGTGGCGAGCCGGTGGGAAGGGATGTGACGGCGGAGCACACACCAACCATCCGCATAAAAAATAATGTCCGGAATCTGGCCCGTTGCAAATTCTGCTTGCAATTTTGGAATGTCAAGCTCACAAAATTCTAAAATTTCAATGCGATAGGTTTCATTTTGATAGTTAAATGCCGCCACCTCTGATGCGAGTAAAGAATGAAGCGGTGAGGCCGTAACAAGTGCGAGTGTAAGCGTATGGTATGCGATTGTCTCTATTTCTGGCTCTATTTCGGGTACTGGTTCTGGTTCCGGCGCTGTACAGGCGGAAAGAAAGAGAATGAACAAGAGAGAACAGAGCAGGCATATCCATTTTCTATTCATAAAGCACCTCGGTTTTTTAGAATGATAAAAAATGCGGGGCATCCGCTCTTTAACGAAAGAATACGTTTCTTATAACCAGCATAGTGCCGCTCAATAGCAACAGGGCGACAACGGCGTGTTTCATTTTGACCTCGTCAATATATTTATCTGCTTTTCTGCCAAGCGCCATTCCAATTACTACAGCGGGAAGCAGTGCAATGGTTATAAGAAAAATTTGTCTGTTGAAGATGCCTGTTGCCCAGTACAACAAAACTCTAAATACATTTTCAAATAAAAAGACGAAGCACGTATTTGACCGAAATTGCTGTTTGTTGTCTGTGGTTTTACTGAAATAAACGGCTACGAGCGCCCCAATACCAAAGATGCCCGTTAAAATGCCAGAGACAAGTCCGGTAAGAGCCAATATAACCCGATTGTTCTTTTTCACTTGTGAATCTGTCTTTTTGTGTGCAATTTGAAGTGCCATTCCCACAATGACCAGCCCTAAAATGGCTCTTAGAAGCCAGTCAGGCCCCATCTTCAAGAAAAATGTCCCGGGAATCAGCCCGATTACCATTAAAATAGCTAAGGGGAGCGCACGCTTGAATGTAATGGAGTTGCGTTCATGCCAGGCCATGTATCCATTTGTGGGTACGCTCATAAGCAAATCAACAGGGGTGGTTACAGTATTGGGGACGACAAAAGAAAACAGGGAACCCATAACGAGTGTATTCCCAAATCCGGTGATTGCTTTGATAAAAAACGCAAGAAGTGTAGATAAAAATAAAAAGGCACCTTCCCACGACAATATAATATCTAACATGATTACGCCTCATCGCCATCTAGCTACACACAGGGCGTAGCAAATATTTCTACGCCAAGTATATCACGCCGATTGAGGGGCGTCCATCCTTTCCCACATTTCCGCCCCTTTCCCGTGGAGAAAATAGACAATCGGACAGCGGAGAATGACTACATTTTTATGGTAACCTAAGTATACTTAGGACAAGCAATCGTTGCATGTCGATCTCCGGAGGTAATACTTATGTCTACTATAAAGCGCAGGCTGGGGCGGATCAGTACAGATTTGACCCTCAAAGGGGAGGTGGTATTGGGGCGGCCGGAGATTGTCCGGGCGGGTCAGTGCCTGGTGCGGTTTCTCCTGGCATTTACCCTCTCCCAGGCAGAGATTTTCGGGGGTTACACTCCCTTTGGCGTCGCCATCGTGGCCATATCCGGGCCGGGGTTTACGGGACTCATGGCCCTTTGTGGCGTGGTGCTGGGGAGCTACATAGGGAATGAATTCGTCTGGGGTCTCAAGTACATGGCCATGTCGGTTCTGGTATTCGCCGCCAGTTTCACCTTCCACGACCTGTCCTATTACAGACGAAATTGGTTCATGCCCACCGTGGCCGCCTTTATGGCCGCCTGTACGGGATTCGTCTATGCCCAAGACCTGGGCTGGACTGTCGAGGCCACGGTGTTTTTCCTCACGGAGACGGCCCTGGTGGGCGGCGGGGCCTACTTCTTCCAGATCGCCCTGTCCGGCTGGGGCCGGGAGATTCCGGAGGATTTGGGGGCCGTCCAGCGGACGGTGAGTATTTTGATCCTCATGGGCGCTGTTTTGATCACTCTATCTTCCGTCACTTTTTTGGCCGGGATCTCTCTGGGGCGGCTTTTGGCGCTGTTTATCCTCATGAGCACCGCCTATCGGAGCGGCGCAGGCTCCGGTAGCGCCGTAGGGGCGGCCCTGGGGCTCTCTATGGACGCGGCGTTGGGAGGGGTGCCTTTCTTCTCCATGGCCTACGCCTTCTCCGGCCTCTTATCCGGTGTCTTCGCCCGCCACGGGAAAATTCTGTTCACATTCAGCTTTATCCTCGCAAAAACAGTGGCCGTCCTCTGGACTTGGGATACCGTCCTGTATACCGCGGCACTCTATGAGGTCTTTTTGATCTCGGCCTTTTTCCTCATATCCCCCGCCCATGTCCTGGGCAAATTCACAGTTGATCTGGGGGACACCGCCAGCTACTATGGCGGGGTGCGAATCAAGGCCTACGCCAAGGATCGGATGCGGCATCTGGGCCGGGCCTTTCACGCCCTGTATGAGACGGTGCACACACCAACTTCTTGGCGCAACAACGACAACGACATCGCCACCGTGTTTGACCGGGCGGCGGAACTCTGCTGTCGCAAGTGTCCCCAATCCGCCATCTGTTGGCACCGAGAATACGAGTCCACCGTGGACGTGATGAACAACGTCACCGCCCCCATGTTAAAGCGGGGTCAATTGAAGCGGGAAGATTTCCCACAGCACTTCGCCGAACACTGCAAAAATCTCGACGCCTATATCGCCGCCGCCAACGACGAGTTGAAAGCCCTCACCTATCGCAAACAGTTTTTGAGCCGCCTGCAAGAGGCCCGAACCGCCATGTGTATGCAGTACCAGGACATGGGCGCAATACTAGAGACCCTTGCCCGGGACTTGGACACGGACTTGACCCATGAACCCTTCCGGGAGAAGCGGCTCCACCGCTATCTCCGCAGTCGGGATATGGAGGCGGAGGCGGCGGTATTCCGGGATCGAAACGGGAGGCTGCACGCCGAGGTCAAAGCCGGCAGTCTGAGCGCCCTCACCAAAGACCCGGATCATCTGGCCAAGCTCTCCGCCGTCCTGGGCGTGCGTCTCTGCCAAAAGCGAAAAAAGGTGGACTCCAACAGCCAGACAATGGGCCTCATGGAAGCGGAACCTCTGGCGGCAACCGTGGGAATCGCCTCTGTCAAGCGGAAGGGACAAGTGGTCAGCGGGGACCGGGGGACCTCCTTCAAAACCGACGATGGCAACCTCTATGTGATCCTCTCCGACGGCATGGGTACGGGAGACGGGGCCGCCAGAGAGAGCGGGCAGGCCATCCATATCTTAGAGCAGTTTCTAAAAGCGGGTCTCCACCCGGCGGCGGCCATGAAGTTGATGAACACCGCCCTCCAGGCAAAAAACGGACAGGCGCCGGGGTTTGCCACGGTGGATCTCATGGGCGTCAACCTCTTTACGGGCGAGACCAAACTGTTCAAATACGGCGCCGCCCCCACCTATGTCAAGCGGGGTCGGGCCATCCGGGCCATCCGGGGAGAGAGCTTGGCCGCGGGGCTCGTATCCGGCGACGGGCGGCGGCCCGATACGGTCACCATGCGTTTAGAGCCGGGCAATTTCGCCGTCATCTCCTCCGACGGCATCTCTCAATCGGAAGACGATACGTGGCTCCGCTCCCTTATGGCGGACTACACCGGTACAGACGCCAAAGAGTTGGCCCGCCATATCTTAGAGGCCGCCCTGAAGCGATTCGGCAGTGAGGACGACATGACCGTGCTGACGATTTTCTTGGAAGAACGACCTTGATCCAACTGTATATTCCCAAAAAAATCCGGGCAGACTTGTCTTACGAAACAACTTGCTTAATGGAGTGAATACGATATGGTAAAAGGTGTGACACGCCGCGTGATTGTGGTAAAGACGCCGGATCCGCGCTATTTTGAAGAAGCAATTTTCATCGTCAAAGAAGATGTCAGTGTCGGCGGAGCCGATGTGGACAAGGTGTTACAAGAGGCCCAAGCTGTCGCCCACAACTACGTGAAGCACAACGTCTACAAGCGGAGGATTTTAGCCAGAATCCCGCCTCTGGGTTATCTCATAGCGGGCGCTTTGCTCTCGGCGGGGGCATTTGGGTTGACCCATTGGTTGCTTTGATTTCGGCTCTCCATGTACAGCACAACGGACACCTGGAACCAGGTGTCCGTTGGATTTTTATGAGTAACCTATTCTTTCACCGTCTTTGACAGCGCGCCGCCGCATGCTACCAAGAAAACCAAAAGCATGCCCCCGAGCACCACAAACGGCACCAGTTCAAACGCATTGTTAGTCATGGCTACGTTCCCCCATGTCGCGGGGAATATCATGCTGACATATCCGAGCGCACGCGGCAGCATATCAACGGGAAACATGATTCCGGAAAGCATCATAGACGGCAACATAATAATCTGAGATACCATAGAAAGCTTCGTCGCATCCTTTAGAGTCAGTCCTAAAAAGCTGCCGAGGCTGAGGGATACGATTGCAAAGGAGACAAGCGATACAACAAACACAGGTAAATTTTCTGGCGGAGCTGCATCAAACACGATGGGGGCAAGGAAGAACATAATCGCCGATACGATCATCAAGTGGATAAAAGCGGATATAAAGTGGGTGACAACACCCAAATACAAGGGGACGCCGTTGGCCTTATAAACGCTTTTTACATCGCTGCCATAGGTTTCGATCAAAAGCTGAGGCAGGCCAACCGCAGAGACCATGACTGCGCTGAGGATGATCATCGTTTGAATCAATGTATATCTCGCCTCCGGCATAATCGCCGAAAACACCGCACCCATGATAAAAAAGAATGCCAAAGGAATTGCGTAGCAGGTAATCAGCAATGCCTTCCCACGTATATCTAGCTTCCATTGTAAAAATAATCCATATGCAAACGCGTTCATGATCCATTCCCCCTTGAAATATTGATAAAATGTTCCTCCAGCGTTCCCCTGCTGATGTTAATGTCCAACACAGATACGCCTTTTTTCCTATAGCCTTCGAGCAAACTGAGCATGGTGTCGCCGATATTTTCAGACGGGAAGTTCTCTTCGCCTTGGTCGGTTTTGATGCTGATGGTGCAGTGTCTGCCTATTTCGGCAGTCAGTTCCTCTGGCGTGCCGATGAAGGCGATGTTGCCCTCTCGCAGGATTGCGATGCGGTCGCACAGGCTTTCTACTTCCGCCATGTCGTGGGTGGCAAGTATAATGGTTTTGCCCTGCGCTTTCAGCTTATTTATCTCTTCGTGCAGGGATATTTTCCCTTCCACATCAAGCCCAGCGGTGGGTTCGTCCAGAAATAAGATATCCGGGTCGCCAATTAGGGCCAGGGCCAGGTGTAGCCGCCGTTTCTGCCCTGTTGACATGGCGCCGTATTGCTTTTTCGCAAATTCCTCGTCGATCCCAAGTGTGGCCAACATGGACTCATTCACTTTGGTTTTGTTCCACTTTGCAAAAAGCTTTACGGCCTCCATCGCCTTGATGGCGCTTGGCAGAGAGGAGGATTGTAGCTGTATTCCTATTTTGCCATCCACCGCGATATTGCCGTCATCATACTTGCGCAGGCCTTCAATACATTCAAGGGTTGTGGTTTTTCCTGCGCCGTTGACGCCCAGCAGGGCAAAGGTTTCGCCCTTTACAATGTTGAAGTTTAGGCCTTTTAGCACGTTGTTGGTGCCGTAGCTTTTCTTCAACCCTCGGACTTCGATTGCATAGTTCATGTTACATATCTCCTTCTTTCATTTCCCCAAATGGGTTATGGTCGAGCGTTGCAAAATAGAGCTCCAGGGCCGGGTGCATGAAATTGTGGAAGCGCGTTAGACGTTTTTTTGAGGCGCTATCTTCTGTGGATTCATAAAGGGCATCCATTGCCGCTATCATATTCAGGTCACCGCCTGTAAACTCCAGCATGATATCCCAAAACGCTTTTGCCAGAGTTAGGCCTTTCGCATCCTCCGGTGGCACATCGGCGTCTTGCAGGCTGGAGGCCTCATCCATGATGTGGGTAAGCCGTTCCACAAAGGACTTAGCGCTCTTTTTGTCAAAACGGCTGCGCAGACGCTCTAACAGGTCGTCGTCGAGATGCTTGACCATTTGATAGAAGTCATTTTTTATCTGCAAGTTGACAATGATGGACGCATACTTTTTGAAGTCTACCGTCTGCATTTGTAGCACTTCTTCTTTGAGGGCCTCAATGGCATTGAGGGAGTCGATGAGGGCCTCCATCTTTTTTCGGATCGCCGCCGCGTGCTCTGACAGGGCGTTTGCCACATCACGGGGTGTATCCAGGGCGACGAGCCGGTTTTTGATGTCGTCCAGGGAAAACCCCAGAAATTTCAGGGACAAAATCTGATGGAGTTTGACCACATCTTTGTCCGTGTAGAGCCTGCGGCCCCCTTCGCTCTCGGCAGAGGGGGAGAGCAGTCCCTCTCTGTCGTAATATTGCAGCGTGCGGACAGTGGTGTCCATCTTCTTCGCCACCTCGCCCACAGTCATGTAGCCCTCTGGAATTGCGCGATATTTTTCCACAGAAAATCACCTCTTGCCCGTAGTATAACTTATTACGTAGGGTCACAAACAAGTGGTATTTTAATAAATTTTCATGAAGATATCATTAGAAAACAATGAGAAAAGGCCGACATATCTGTCGGCCTTTTCTCTAGCATCTCGTCTGCAAACATGGTATACTGTTCCCCACAGGGCAAAGGACGCCCGGCGAAAGAGCATCTAAAACATGGTGTGCTTACCTCAAATGATAAAAATAAAATGGAGGGTTTTCCATGTCTATTCTATTTCGTGACGTACTCGGTCTCTTCTATGACGCGAACGGTCAGATCGCACCGCGCACTGCCAGTGTCTATGTGGCGGATGGGAAAATTGCCGGGGTTGACCGACCCCCGGCGAACTTTGTCCCGGCGCGCACCATTGACGGGGCGGGGAAATTGCTCATCCCCGGCCTCGTCAACAGCCACACCCACAGCTATATGACCATCTTGCGAAACGCCGCCGATGATCTCACCTTCCACGATTGGCTCTTCGGGACGATCCTGCCCCTGGAGGAAAAACTCACCCCGGAGGACTGTTACTGGGGGACACAACTGGGCCTCATGGAGATGCTCTCCACGGGGACAACCAGTTTTTTGGACATGTACATCTTTCCCCACGCCGCCGCCCAAGCCGTCCGGGACGCCGGGGGCCGTGCCGTCCTCAGCAAAGGCCTGGTCGCCGAGGGTGGGGCGGAGCACCTCCGTCAGGCGGAGGAGGAGATGCGCCGTTGGAAAGATGAGCCGCAGATATCTTTCTTCTTGGCCCCCCACGCCCCCTATACCTGTGATCCGGGCTATCAGCGGGAGGTTGCAGCTCTGGCCAAACAGTTGGACGTGGGAATCCACACCCACATCTCCGAGAGCCAGCGGGAGGTGACGGAGATCTGGAGCCAATACGGGAAGAGCCCGGTCTCGCTCCTGGCAGAAAACAACCTGCTCACAAATCGGACTGTGGCGGCACACTGTGTCCATCTGGATCAGCACGATATCGCCACTCTGGCGGCACACGGCGTCTCCGTGGCCCACAACCCCGTGAGCAACCTCAAACTGGCCTGCGGGATTGCCCCTGTGCCGAAATTGCGCGCCGCCGGTGTCAATGTGTCTCTCGGTACCGATGGCTCAGCCAGCAACAATACATTGAATCTATTCGGTGATCTGCGCCTCGCCGCCCTGCTCCATAAAGGCATCTCCGGTGACCCTCAGCTCATTACCGCCGCGGAGGGGGTTGAGATGGCCACAGTCAACGGCGCAAAAGCCCTGGGACTCCAGGAGAAGGTCGGGCAGATCGCCGTGGGATTTGATGCCGATCTCGCCCTGTTGGATCTGGGGCGACTCAACATGCAGCCGAACACGAACCCCCTGGCCGCCCTGGCCTACTCCGCCGGCGGACACGAGGTAGAACTCACCATGGTGCGGGGAAAAGTGCTCTACGAAAAGGGTGCGTTTCCTACCATGGACAAGAGGCGGATTCTCCACGAGGTGGAGGCAATCTGTCGCCGGATCGGGTTGTAGCCAACCTAACAAAAAAAGCCCTCCGGAACTTAAAAGTTCCGGAGGGTCTCTCTTACTCGTAGTGATCCATCTCTTCACACACAATACAATGCCCGTGCTCCTGTCTGCCGCCCAGCTTTAAGATCAGCAGGGATGCCGTCACCGGCTCCGTGCGGCAGTTTGGCCCACACTCGCCGCAGCCGGATACGCAGAGGGCGAGGCAATCTCCGCCGTGGGCTCTGACGATGGCCATACCGGTGCCTGGATAGGTTCCACCGGGGACAGGTCTATCGTTTAACTCCAGTGTGACACAGTCCACTTCTTTCGTGTCCACAGTGAACCAGACGGCGTAATCGCCGCTCTCCTCCAGCAAAACCTTCTTGCCGTGGGGCCGGATGTGACCCTCTACGGGGCCAGCACAGGGGAGGGTCACCAGGGTGCACTCCTCCAACGGGCAGGTGGTGAACAGGTAGGCATAGGTCTCGACGGCGCCGTCTTTGCCATCCCGTCCGTCACAGCCCGGCTCCCCCCGCGGACCGGGCGGCCCCTGTGGCCCCCGTGGGCCGGGGCAACCGTTTTTGCCGTCACAGCCCGGTTCCCCTTTTGGGCCGGGGCAGCCATCTTTGCCATCTCTGCCGGCTTCGCCCTGAATCCCCCTGGGGCCACGTGGGCCGGGACAGCCTGGCTCGCCCTTTGGCCCCTGCGGCCCCGGGCAGCCGGGTTCCCCTTTTGGCCCCTTTGCACCGGGGCAACCCGGTTCCCCTTTTGGGCCTTTTGGCCCCGGACAGCCCGGCTCACCTTTTGGGCCGTGCGGCCCCCGCGGCCCGGGACATCCCGGTTCTCCTTTTGGGCCACGTGGGCCGGGACAGCCCGGTTCCCCTTTTGGGCCTCGCGGCCCCGGACATCCCGGCTCCCCTTTTGGGCCTCGCGGCCCTGGACAGCCCGGCTCACCCTTCGGCCCCTGGGGACCCCTGGGGCCGGTACGGCCACAGACAGTGACGCAGGGCTCCGGACATGGGCGCTCGTGGGGATGTAGATCATGCTCGTTTCCTTTGAATCTGTTCATTGGTATTGGCTCCATTACACTGCCAGGGGTGTAACTCCGCCGGCAGTCGCCGCTGTCTACGGCCAGCGGCGGGCCGAACTGGGTGATTGATCCCCCGCACCATTGTATTCCCCAAAAAACCATTTGGTTCTGACCGGTCAGGCCCCGGCGGATTGTACCCGGATTCTTCCTGCATCCGAAACAGGAAGAATTTACAGATTTCCCATTGGCAGAAGTGGCGGAAAGGTGGTATACTACACCCGTTCGGCTTTACAGACGTTTTGACGACCCGAAGGAGGAGCATATGGATATCACCGTCGCAATTCACAGTATGCTCGTGCTTTTTTTGCTCCTCGCCGTGGGCTATGGCGCACGGAAGTGCAAGGTCTTTGACGGGGATTCCGATACCCTATTGACCCGGCTCCTCCTCAACATCACCATACCGGCCCTACTCATCACCGCGGTAATGGGCGGCCCTACAGATCTGCCGCGGTCATATCTGTTCTACTTTATGCTGGTAAGCCTTCTGGCGTTTGTGATCAAGGGCGCGTTGGGGTTCCTGTCCGCCGTGGTTCTGCGGATACCGCGAACGGACAGAGGGACAGTGACCGCCATGATCATGTTCGGCAACGTGGGATTTATGGGTCTCCCTATTGTCAACGCGCTCTTTGGCCCGGAGGGACTTTTTATCGCGGTTTTGCTCAATGTAGTGTTCAACTTCCTGGTGTTTTCCCTGGCAATCAAGCTGGTGGCGGGAGGCGGTGCGGCAAAGGTCACGTTTCGGCAGTTTTTAAACGCCCCGATGCTCTCCTCACTCCTCGCCTTCATCCTCATTTTGCTGGGCGCCCGTCTGCCCGAGATGCTCTATGTCGCCATGGATCACCTGGGCGGCATGACCACACCCCTGGCCATGCTTCTGCTCGGCTCAACCCTGGCGGCCATGCCCGTGCGGGAAATATTCCAAGACTGGCGGGTCTATATCATTGTCGGGATCAAACTGCTCCTTGTCCCTTTGGCGGTGTATCTGGTTCTGATTCAGTTTGTCACGGACCCCATGCTCCTCAGCGTTGTGGTGGTCTTGTCGGCCATGCCCGTCGCCACCAGCCTGCCCATGCTCTGTATTCAATACGGCGGCAACCATGCGTTAGTGGGCCGGGGGATATTTATCTCCACCGTCTTGGCCATGGTGACAATTCCGCTTTTAACCCCCCTATTCCAGTTATAATAGATTAACTTCAAAAGCGGGGAAAAACACAGAAACCGATTCTAAAGGGAGACACAATGGAACATTTTCTCATTTCTGCAAATACCGTCGTGCCCTTCTTTTTTGTCATGGCCCTCGGCTGGGGCGTGGTAAAGATTCGGCTGGTGGGCGACCAGGTTATCGACGGTCTCAACCGTCTGGTTTTCTTCGTATTTTTGCCCACGAACCTCTTCGGACATCTCTATCGGGCGGACTTGACTACTGCCTTTGATCCCAAGCTGGTGGTCTACTGCGTGGTCGCCACGGTGGTGGCCTTTCTAATCACTTGGCTTGTGGCGGGCCGTTTTATCGAACGCGCCAAACTGGGTACCGTCGTCCAAGCGGGGTACCGGGGCAACTACATCATCATGGCCACACCCATGATCGCCCTCTTGATGGGGGAAGCCGCTTTGCCAAAGGCCGTTTTGATGGCCCCCTTCTTCGTCTCTACATACAGCACCCTGGCCGCCATCCTGTTCATCTCCACAGCGGAGACAAACAAACAGAGCCCCGGCAAGATGATTCCCTCCATACTGCTCGGTCTTTTGAAAACCCCCATCTTCCTCGGTGTTATGGCGGGGCTTTTGGTCAACTTCTCCGGCCTTCGCCTGCCGGTGATGATGGAGCGGAGCGTGGACCATATGGTGGCAATCACCATCCCCGCCGCCCTGTTGGGGATCGGTGGCACACTGCGCTGGGATAAGGTGCGGCGTCATTTGAAATTAGCTGCCACGGCCATGATTATCAAAAATGTAGCGATGCCCTTAGCGCTGATTGTCCCGGCGGTTTTCTTCGGGTTTCGAGAGCTGGAGCTGGCCATTGTCGCCATCGCAGCCCTCTCCCCCACGGCCATTGTATCCTATGCCACAGCCAAGAACATGGGCGGCGACGGAGATTTGGCGGCCAGTTGTCTGGTCTTCTCCAACGCCACAGCCCTATTCACCATCGTCCCGGCCCTGACGATCCTGCGGTTGTTGCACCTCATGTAGCGCGGGATTTGTAAAAGTCGTACACATATGCTATATTTGAGCAAGGCCGACAATCCACAGACGGAGGTAGTCCCCGATGCAACTCCAAGTGTCCACAGATTACGCGATCCGTATTCTGCAGTATCTCCACACGCACAGAGACGAACTACCCACCGCTATGACCATTTCTCAGGCCGTCGGCATCACATATCCTTTTTTTATTAAAATTGCCAGCCAACTCAAGCAGAAAGGTTTGGTCATAACGGCCCAGGGCCGAAACGGCGGCTATAAATTGGCCAGGCCCGCCCAGGAGATTAGCCTGTACGACGTGTTTTTGGCCATCGAGGGAGAACTCAAGCTCAACCGCTGTCTCCACAAGGACGGGTACTGTAGCCGAAACGCAGTGGATACCTGCCTGCTCCACGACTATTTTTATGCCCTGCAAGAGGATTTAATCGCAAGTCTCTCCGGCAAGTATATTGCGGATTTCCCGCTCTAATCCGGGTCGTTTGGGCGTGTCCGAATAGCGTTGAATTTATATGTAGGGGCGAACAGTGT
Organism: Oscillospiraceae bacterium; assembly: GCA_009780435.1. Lineage (GTDB taxonomy): Bacteria > Bacillota > Clostridia > Oscillospirales > Oscillospiraceae > WRAB01. The sequence goes on from WRAB01000016.1 coordinate 32,201, forward strand.
TCGCCCGGACGTTGGGAACATTCTGCATATGATTGGTTGCGGTAGCGGTCGGCGGGCGCACAATGTGCACCCCTACGGCGCAAACAGTGTATCGGCGCATTTGGCCACTCCGGGTCGTTTTTGACGTTGACAAGGCGCTCTAACTCCGATATACTATTGATATCTGCAATGACGGGGAGGAGTACGTCCTTTTGCCGGAGCCTTAGAGAGAAAGCGGTTGGTGCAAGCTTTCCTTCGGATGGACGGAACGTGGCCTCGGAGCACCACGGGCGAACAATGTGTAACCTGTGGCGTCGATCCGACGTTATCGGACGTTTGAGTGCGGGGGTGCGCCCCCGAAATCAGGTGGTACCGCGGACAATCGTTCGCCCTGAAGCAAATTATGTTTGTTTCAGGGTGTTATTTTTTATGGAGGAAGTTTACATGAGAGAACTACCAAAAACCTACGACCCCAAGGTGGTCGAGAAAAAAATCTATGACATGTGGATGGCAGGCGGCTATTTCAAAGGTGTGATCGACCCGGAAAAGAAGCCCTTCACCATCGTGATCCCGCCGCCCAACGTCACGGGTCAGCTCCACCTGGGCCACGCCTTTGATGAGACACTACAAGATATCATCATCCGCACCCGGCGGATGCAGGGCTACGCCGCCCTGTGGGTACCCGGCACGGATCACGCGGGGATTGCCACCCAGATCAAGGTGGAGGAACAACTTCGGGCAGAGGGCAAGACCCGGTTCGACCTGGGGCGAGAGGCCTTTTTGGAGCGGGTCTGGCAATGGAAAAATCAATACGGCAGCCGGATCATAGAGCAACTCAAGACCCTGGGTTCCTCCTGCGACTGGGATCGGGAGCGGTTCACCATGGACGAGGGGTGCAGCCGTGCCGTCCGGGAGGTCTTTGTGGCCCTATACGAAAAAGGGCTGATCTATAAAGGCAACCGGATCATTAACTGGTGTCCCACCTGCACCACGGCCATCTCCGACGCGGAGGTGGAGCACGAGGAACAGGAGGGCGGCCTCTGGCATCTCAAATACCCCGTCAAGGACTCCGACGCATTCCTCGTAGTCGCCACCACCCGCCCGGAGACCATGCTGGGAGACACGGGCGTGGCCGTCCACCCGGAAGATAAGCGCTACGCCCATCTGGTGGGCCAATCGGTGATCCTGCCCCTTATGGAGCGGGAGATTCCCATTATCGCCGACGATTACGTGGATATGGAATTCGGCACGGGGACGGTCAAAATGACCCCCTGCCACGACCCCAACGACTTCCTCGTGGGCCAGCGCCACGGGTTGGAGCAGATTCTGGTCCTAGACGGCGACGCCCGGATCAATGAAAACGGCGGCAAATATCAGGGGTTGGATCGTCTGGAGGCGAGAAAGGCCGTCCTGGCCGATCTGGAGGCCCTGGGGCTCCTGGTGAAAAAAGAGACCCACCGCCGCAACGTGGGGACCTGCTATCGCTGTTCCACAACCGTAGAACCCATGACCAGTCCCCAGTGGTTTGTAAAGATGGAGCCTCTGGCCAAGGAGGCTTTGGAGGTCGTAGAAGACGGTCGGATTGAGTTCATCCCTGATCGCTTCATAAAGATCTACCGCAACTGGATGGAAAACACCCACGACTGGTGCATCTCCCGCCAACTCTGGTGGGGACATCAGATTCCTGCGTGGAATTGTACGGTCTGCGATCACATCACCGTCTCCCGAACGGACCCCATGGCCTGTGAACAGTGCGGCAGTGATCAAATTGTTCGGGATGCGGACGTGCTGGACACCTGGTTCTCCTCCGCTTTGTGGCCATTCTCCACCCTGGGCTGGCCTGAGGAGACGCCAGACCTGGCCTATTTTTACCCTACGAGTGTCCTAGTCACGGCCTATGACATCCTATTTTTCTGGGTGGCCCGGATGATCGTCGCCGGGATGGAACAGATGGGGGAGGTACCCTTTCACAAAGTCCTGCTCCACGGCCTGATCCGAGACGCCGAGGGGCGCAAGATGAGCAAGTCCCTCGGCAACGGCATAGACCCCCTCGACGTGATCGAGACCTACGGCGCCGACGCCCTGCGGTTTAACATCGTCACGGGCAATTCCCCCGGCAACGATATCCGCTACCACGACGAGCGGTGTGAGGCCATGCGCAACTTTGCCAACAAGATATGGAACGCCGCCCGGTTTGTCATGATGAACCTGACTATCACAGATAACAGCTTGCCAGAGGCCTTGGAGTTAGAGGACAAGTGGGTGCTCTCCCAGTTCAATCAGGTGGCGAAAGAGGTCAATGAAAACCTGGGAAAATACGAATTGGGTATCGCCGCCGGGAAGATATACGATTTTATCTGGGACACCTACTGCGACTGGTATATCGAACTGACCAAGCCCCGTCTAAACGGCGAGGACGAGGCGGGCAAAATCGGCGCCCAGCGGGTGTTGCTCTACGTATTCACGGAGGTATTGAAACTCCTGCACCCCTTTATGCCCTTCATTACCGAGGAGATCTGGCAGGCCCTCCCCGTAGAGGGAGAGGCCATTATGATCGAGTCCTACCCCGCCTGGCGGGCGGATTTGGATTTCCCCGTAGAAGAGGCCCGCTTCGAGAAGATCATGGCCGCCGTCCGGGCCATCCGCACCCGCCGCAGTGAGATGAATGTCCCTCCCTCGAAAAAGAGCACGGTGCGGATCGCAACGGAAGACCCGGAGACCTTTGAGGCCGGCCAGGTCTATTTTGGCAAGCTGGCCTATGCCAGTGAACTCACCATCACGGCGGATGCGCCGGACGATCTACAGGGCCTGGTATCCGTGGTCACAAAAGATGCCCGGATGTTCCTGCCCCTGGCCGAACTGGTGGATCTGGCCGCCGAGCGGGTGCGGATCGACAAAGAAATGGCAAAAGCCCAGGAAAATCTGGATCGGATTTTGAAAAAGCTCACTAATGAAAACTTCCTGGCAAAGGCCAAAGAATCCGTCGTCACCGCCGAGCAGGAAAAGGCGGACAAGGCCCGGGCGCTGATTCAGAATCTGGAGGAGAGCCGGAGGCAGTTGGAGGAGTAGGTAGCTGTTGCCCCTCCCCCAGTCCTCCCCCAGTCAGGCTCCGCCTGACTGCCCCCTCAAAAGGAGGGGGCCAGAGGGCAACGCTACAATCGATTGTACATAGCCCAAAGCCCGACGGAGGGAGTTAATGTCCCCGCACACGATTATATATAGGAGAAATTTGTTATGAAATGGCCTTTTAGAAAAAAGAAGCAAGAGGACGCCGCTCTAAAAATCCTATTGGCTGTTTGCGAAGCGCTCCCGGTTGAATTTGACTATATACGCCGCCAAATCGAAGACCGGTGCACGTTTTTTGTACAGACATTCGGAGACAATCTTGTAATGAATCAGGGTTTTCTGAACGTTGCAAAAGCGCTAAGTATACAAGCGAAATATGCAGACTATACAGACAGCTCCGAAAAAAATTTTATAATTGATCATATTTTCATCTCTGACTTCGAGAAAAAGAAGCATAAGATTTCGATAGAAATTCATCACGGGCTACTCCTGGGGTTTAGCATTGATATTGATCAGCTTGAACAGGCAGACCCAGAGACGGTCTGCGTAAAAAACCTCAAGCTGAAATACCGTATACACCAATGGGAGACATGGTTTACGGCTGAAGAGCAAAAAGAGTTAGAACCTCTAATACGCCTAGGCGTATGCGGTATCTGCGAGGTTTATTTAGACAATAAACTCTATTATTGGCTTTTCGATTTGGCAGATGGCGATTTCATCGCCATGGACACAGAGAAAAACCTCTACCAAGTCACACACGATCCCTATGAAATTGCTTTAATGGAAGAGAATTTGCTGACTTTTCTGAACATGATAACCGCACACAGGCAGAGCGAGAACGATTCAAATACAGAAGAGTCGGAGCAAGGGGATGCGTATTTCGTAACGCTCCAACTAAATGCACGACTACAACCATTTGATCGTGATGATATTTATGAAGCCCCCCTCATAGATGCTTTGGAAGCGTGTGGCTGTGGCGTTGTTGACGGTGCCGGAACCGGGATGCTGGAGAACGGAGAGATAGATTTTTGTGATCTCCACATCTGCCTGAATGACTGTAACAAAGAGACAATAGATGCCTTGTTGTGCATTATTGAAGAACTCGGCGTACCAAAAGGCTCTTTTTTAAAGGCGGATGGTCTGAACCTCCCCGTGGGGCGGCTTGAGGGATTGGCGTTGTACTTAAATGGCACGGAGTTGCCAAGCGAAATTTATGAGACCAGCGACGTGAATTATGTGGTGGAAAAAATCAATGAATTGCTCGCGCAATCCGGCAGAATGTATAGTCACTGGGAAGGCCCGCAAGATACTGCCCTTTATTTCTATGGCGCTTCATTTTCTGAGATGAAAAAGAAAATGGAGCCATTTTTAGCGGAATATCCGCTATGCCAAACATGCAGGGTAGAACAAATCGCCTAGAGAGGTAGCGGCACAATGAGACAAATAGCAGGGATGATTTTATTAGTCGTGCTCGTGTTTACTTTAATCGCATGTAGCAGCGGTACTTCCCAAGAGGAACATGAACACATAGAGTTGATCCCCGACGATGTCTATGACAGCTTCGACGATGCCATGATAGACGACAACCCCTGCCCCTTTGAGCGGCAAGGGGAACTCACCCATATCGTCATACACTTTATCAGCAATGTAATAGAAAACCCCACGAATCCCTATATCATGGAAGATATCCATAGAATATTTCGAGATTACGCTGTAAGTGCGCACTATCTCATAGACCGTGACGGCACAATACATCCTGTCGTTCCAGAACATCACGTTGCATTCCACGCCGGTCAAGGGTCGCTTGATGGCTTTCCGGACTATGAGAACAATCTCAATCAGCATTCCATCGGCATTGAACTTTTGGGCATTGGTACACAAGAGGAGATGTCTCTCTATTTAACCGCCGATGAATACAATGCCCTTGACCCCGCCCTGATCGGGTTTACCGATGCCCAGCACGACTCTCTAAACTGGTTAATAAACGACATACTGGCCCGGCACCCCACGATTCAACCCAACCGTACACATATCATAGGGCATAGTGAATATGCACCGGACAAGCCCGATCCCGGCGTATTGCTCGAATGGGAACGGCTTGATTTTATGCACAGCCCTTGAGCCGGGGGGACGGCTTAACGTTCCATTTTTATCTCGGAAGTTAAATCAGTCAAAAGGAGCCTCCGCCATGCCCAAACCCCTACTCGTCATCACAGGCCCCACTGCTGCGGGGAAGACGGCATTTGCCATCCGTCTGGCCCAAACCCTGGGCGGGGAGATCGTCTCCGCCGACTCCATGCAGATCTATCGGGGCATGGACATCGGTACGGCCAAGCCGTCGATGCACGAGATGGCCGGGATCCCCCACCACATGATCGACATTGCCGACCCGGCGGAACCCTATAGCGTGGCCCGCTACGTGACTGAGGCCGCCGCATCCGTGGAAGATATCTTCGCCCGGGGGCAGATTCCCATCCTAGCGGGGGGAACGGGGCTGTATATCGACTCCCTGCTGGCAGGCCGCTATTTCGCCCAGTCGCCAGACGATTCGCACCTGCGAGAGGAACTGATCCGGCGCTATGAGCGAGAGGGCGCCACTGCCCTCTGGGAAGAACTTGAGACAATTGACCCGGAGACCGCCGCTCGACTCCATCCCAACGACAAAAAACGTGTTCTGCGATCCATTGAAGTCTTTCGCTTGACAGGCAAGACCATTACGGCGCATAATGAGGAGACCCAGGCCATCCCGCCCCGCTATGAGGCATTGAAAATCGCCCTGACGGCCAAGGATCGGGACGCTCTCTATCGCCGCATTGATCAACGAGTGGAGGCCATGATGGAATCTGGCCTACAGGCAGAGGTGGCGGGACTGATCCAAAATGGACTCTCCCCTGCGTGCACCGCCATGCAGGCCATCGGCTACAAGGAGATGGCAAAGGCCTTCTCCGGGGAACTCTCTCTGGCTGAGGCCGTAGAATCCATTAAACAGGAGAGCCGCCGATATGCTAAGCGTCAGCTCAGCTGGCTCCGGCGGGATAATGCAATCCGCTGGATTTGTTGGGACAAAGAACCCGATATCAACGAGGCCGTCCAGATTTCGACGGAGTTCTGCCGCGCTTTCGGTATAATAGAAACATAAAATATCACCTATGTTTGGTGATTCTACCTATTTTGCAAAGCGGCGAGTTGTGATATACTTAGATAATAAGCTGTTTTTCTACGAAAGAAATCAGAAAGGACGGCGAAAACTATGCAAAAAGCTCTCAATTTACAGGAGATTTTTCTCAATCAGGTGCGAAAATCCAAGATGACAGTCACCGTGTTTCTCGTCAACGGATTCCAGATCAAAGGGACAGTCACCGGGTTTGACAGTTTCACCGTGGTGCTGGACACCGACGGGAAGCAGCAGCTGATCTACAAACACGCCATCTCCACCATCATCCCCACCAGACCCATCGACTTTACACAGCACACAGGCGACGCATAGAAAAATACACGTAAAAAGACCCTGGGCAAGCCGCTTCTTGTCGGCTTGCCTTTGCACATCGGGAGCACGTATGAGACGAACCAATTTTGTAACAAAATTCATCGGTATTATTCTCTTTGTCTTTTTAATCCTCTATTTGGGAATTTATCTGATCCAGTCCCTGGTCAATCCCCTGGCCACGGCCCCGGCGATTACCATTCAGGCCCAGGAGAGTTTTTTCGCCTCCGGTCTCATCGTCCGAGAGGAGCAGGTGATTGATGTCGCTCACCCCATTGTGGCAAGTCGAGTGCGAGAGGGGGAGCGGGTCAGCGCCGGACAGGCCTATCTCACGGCCTATGCCAGCGCCGAGGATCGGGAACGGGTTGTGCGCCGTAGGCAGTTGGAGCAGGAAATTGCCCAGTTGGAAACGCACCTGGCCCCCAATGACCCCCTACGCCAGGCACTCTCCGTAGAAGCGGAAATCCGCCGCCAGATTGGGGACTTGAGCTACGCCGCCCGCCAGGGCAATCTGGAGGATTTAGACGCGCGAATAATCTCTCTACGTTCTCTCTTTCTGGCCGAAGACGCTGCAGGAATTGCAGCGCGGCTTGATTATCTCCGCAGGGAATACGCCGACCTGGGAGCCGGTAACGCCGATATGCGGGTCATATACGCCGACTTGGCCGGGGTATACAGTTCCCGGGTGGACGGGTTTGAGCACATCGGCCCGGCAGACCTTGACGGGATAGGCCTCTCTGATTTGTTGGAACTTTTAGGTCAGCGACCCGATGCGGAACACACGGGGGCGGGGAAACTCGTCACCAGCTTCACTTGGCGCTACGCGGCCCTGGTTCCTGAATCAGAGTGGGAGCGATTATATGAGATGTTATATGGCGACTTGCCCAATCGGGTCACCGTGATCTTTTCCGGTATCACCAACGCCAATGTACCTATGCAGGTTGATGCCCTGGGCGACTTGGAGGACGGTCGGTTTGTGGCGGTTTTCTCCTCCATCACAGGCCTTATGGAAACCCTCTCCCTCCGGCAGGCGGAGGCCCAGATTATCTACAACACCTTTACGGGCATCCGCGTACCTCGAGGCGCGTTGCACTGGTGCGAACCGGATCCAGAGACAGGGATCACCCCCGCCTATGTCTTTACTCTCACCGTGGGTACCGCCGAGCAGAAATATGTCACGGTAATCTATCAGGGTCCGGACTACTATCTGGTACAGCCCGATCTCGTCCGCACCGCCGCCCCCGCCGCCCTGCGGGACGGCAACTCCATCATCATCCGAGGCCGCAACCTCTATGACGGGAGAGTGATCCGCTAATGTGTATCTCCGACAACGTATCCCGTCTGCGGGAGGCCATTGACACAGCCGCCCGGCAGTCGGGCCGGCTCGGATCAGATGTGGCCTTAGTGGCGGCCACCAAAACCCAGCCAACAGAGCTGGTTCAAGCGGCAATCGCCGCGGGCGTGGACGCCTGTGGAGAAAACCGCGTACAGGAGCTTTTGGAAAAATCCGAGGCCGGGGCCTATGTGGGTGCTCCCCTCCACTTCATCGGCCACTTGCAGAAAAATAAAATTAAAAAAGTGGTAGGGACTGTGGATCTCATCCAATCTGTCGACTCCCCTGCCCTCCTCGCAGCCATCGACGGCGAGGCCGCAAGACGAGGAATCATCCAGGATACGCTGATCCAAGTCAACGTCGGAAACGATTCCGCCAAATTCGGGATTGACCCGTATGCACTGGACGAATTCTTGGGACAAGTTGCATCATTTTCCCATATTCGGGTGCGGGGCCTCATGACCATGTTGCCATTTTCTCTCCCAATTACAGAAAATCGGCGGTTATTTGCCAAAATGTATCAGCTTTTTGTTGACATACGGGACAATTCCTACGATAATATAGGCATGGACTTTTTATCTATGGGAATGAGCGGCGATTTCCGGGCCGCCGTCTCCGAAGGTGCCAACATGATTCGCGTTGGCAGTACAATCTTTGGAGACCGTGTCTAGCCGCCCTATTGATAGTCGAACTTAAAGTAAGCAGGAGGACATTTGACATGGGAATCATGGATGAGCTGAAACGGCTCGTGCGCCCAGACGACGACTATGACGAGGAGTTTGATGATTTCTCGCCAAAAGCCACAGAGAAAATCCCCGTAGAACCCCGGGACTCCTTTCCATCGGAAAACCGGAACTCCAGGGATCGGCGGGGCAGCGGCGGATACTACACGCCAGAGTCTCCGGCAAAAAACAGTAACAAAGTGGTCAATATTCACGCCACGACCCAGCTCCAAGTCGTACTCGTCAAGCCGGAGCGGTTTGAAAACGCCGCCGAAATTGCCGATCATCTGCGGGAGAAACGCACTGTGGTGTTAAATTTGGAGCAGACCCAAAAGGAGATTGCCCGCCGCTTAATCGACTTTCTCTCCGGTGTCGCCTACGCCCAGGAGGGGAAGATCAAAAAAGTCGCGGTGAGCACGTATATTATCACGCCCTACAATGTAGATATTCTCGGTGATCTCATTGACGAGTTGGAAAGCAACGGTCTGTATTTTTAAGGCAGAGCGATGATCATTGATAATTAACAGCAAAAGGGAAAGGGTTGAACAACTTATGATGACGCCCCAAGACCTCAAGGACAAGAAATTTGATACCGTGTTACTCAACGGCTATAACATGGTCTCCGTGGACGATTTTTTAGAGAGCGTCTCCGAGGACTACGCTGCTCTTTACAAAGAAAACGCCGTCCTCAAAAGCAAGCTCAAGGTGTTGGTAGAGAAAGTGGAGGAATACCGCTCCACGGAGGACTCCATGCGTATGGCGCTCCTCACCGCCCAGAAGATGGGGGATGAGTTGTTAGAGGAATCTCGCGCCAAGGGCGACGCCATTTTGGCCGAGGTCAACGAACAGGCCAAACGGCGGGCCATTGAGCTACAAGAGCAGTTGGCCATAGAAGAGGCCCGTTTGGCCACCGCCGAACAACGCACCAGCGAGTTCAGTAAAAAAGTCCTCCGGCTCATCGCCGACGAGACAGACTTTATCGAACGCTTAGGGGAACTGGTCATCTCCGATCCGGCGGCAGTGACCACACCCGAACCTCCGGCGGCGCCTGTTGTCCCGGTAGCGCCCGTCGCCCCACCTGTGACCGCACCAGAGCCCACGCCCGTGTCCCAGAGCGAAGACACCGATCCCATGGATAAGATGCAAGCCGCTATAGAGGCATCTCTTGCCGAGGAGGTCAGCCGCATGACGGAAGAACTCATGAGTGAGACGAAGAGCGAGGCACCCATAGTGGAACCCGATATTCCGGTAGAGCCTGTCAATCCGACAGAACCAGCGGAATCTGTCCTCAACATCACACTCCCCACCGATCTCCGGGAGCAAAAGAAAGAGGCGCCAACCTCAACGAACCTCTTTGATCTGTTCGACCAAGACCGCATAGAAGAGGCGTTCCAGCAAAGCCGCACCAAGGCGGTACAAGAGGTAACTCCCGCCCAGACCGCACCACCGCCTGTGGCCGATCCCGCGCTCGATGCCAAGGAGGCCGAGACCCTCGATATCGCCCGGGATATTTCCGCCTCTCTCGGCGACACCCAGGAATTTAAAGTAGACCCCAACAACCTCTGGGACGACGAAGGGGAACCCACCACCAAGCGGCCCAAATTCGATTTCGACGATCTACAATTTGGGTCGAATTTTGGTGACGAAGACGACAACTAGTCGAAACGCAGACTATAATCAGGCGGCACGCCCGTGCCGCCTGATTCTTTGAGGAGAACATTATGGCACTCATTGTCCTTTTTGTAGTCGTCATCCTGGGCGACCAGTTGCTAAAACACCATATCCTAGCCAATTTTGCAGTGGGCGAAGCCACCCCTTTTATCCCCCACGTGCTCCAATTGACCCATTTCCAAAACACGGGCATGGCCTTTGGCTTTTTACAAAACCACCAGTGGGTTCCCCTTGTCTTGACCCCGGCTCTGCTCCTCGCCCTAGGTGTGCTCCTGTTCCGGCGGGTGATTGCCCACCCGCTCCAGCGGCTGGCGATTGTCGGCATCATGGCCGGGGGCTTTAGTAACTGGGTTGACCGGCTCCTCCACGGCTTCGTGGTGGACATGTTCGAACCTATCTTCATCAATTTTGCCGTATTTAACATCGCCGATACGTTCATCGTCCTGGGCGGATTCACTTGGGCGATCTCCTTTTTCATAGAGGAACAGCGCAAGAGCAAAGCGCTCCAACCGCCCCAGTCCACAGAATCCGCCGATGACTAGAGAAATTTTCGCAGGCCCCGATGCCCCCAGTATCCGGGCAGACGTCTTTCTCGCCGATCAACTGGAAGGATTGAGCCGAAACGCCATCCAGCGGGCTATTGAGACGGGTGAAATCACCTTTGCCGACGGGGGTAAGATTAGGAAGAACTATCTGGTCTCCCCCGGAGACCGGTTTCTCTGCAATATGGCGCCCCCGGCGGAGCTGAAAGCCACGCCTCAGGATATCCCTCTGGATATCGCCTATGAAGACGATGCACTCATCGTGGTCAACAAGCCACGGGGTATGGTGGTACACCCCGCCCCCGGTCACCCGGATCAGACATTGGTCAACGCCCTGCTCCACCACTGCGCCGGAAATCTGGCCGGTATCGGCGGCGTGATCCGTCCGGGGATTGTCCACCGGCTGGACAAAGACACCTCCGGCCTACTCTTGGTCGCAAAGTCCGATCCGGCCCATCAGCGCCTCACGGATCAACTTCGAGATCGGAAAGTCGTCCGGATTTACGAGGCCGTAGTGATCGGACGGGTGGGGCAGGATACGGGGACGATTGATCTCCCTATCGGCCGCCATCCCACGGATCGCAAGCGGATGAGCACCGCCGCCAAAGTGGCCCGGGATGCCGTCACCCATTACACAGTCCTGACCCGGTATAATGGCTACACCCACATCCGATGTGAGCTGGAGACGGGCCGCACCCATCAGATTCGCGCCCATCTGACCGCCATCGGCCATCCCGTTTTAGGAGATTTAACTTACGGGCGGGGCAAGCCGGAAAAGGGCATCTCCGGCCAGTGTCTCCACGCCCGGACCCTGATTTTCGACCACCCCATCACCGGGGAGCGACTGCCCCTCACCACCGATCTGCCAGATTACTTCACAGATGTCCTCTCCCGCCTCGGTCTGGCAGAGATCATCGCTGATTAGATTCGTTTGGTCTTGGGAATTTTAATGGTGATCACCATGTCCGTCTCCGTCTCGTCCTGCTCCACGCAGGCGTTAATGCCGGACTGTTTCATCATATCCATGCCCCGGTTGACCGCGTTGAGAAACAGGCGCACATCCTTGATCACGTACATGGGCTTTGCGGGTATGATCTTCGGTAGCGCTCGCTCCGGAAGGGCATCCTCCGCCATGGCGAGAAAGCCGGACAGATACTCGTCTATGTAATCTTCGGTCTTCGCTACGGTGAGGTCATTTTGGATGACATAGTCTAATACCTCGTATCGCTCCCGATTGCTGCCCAGCCGGAGCAGGGCGCGGGCGTGGCGCTCTGTGAGGCCCGCCTCCTTGATCTGGTCGAGCATCTCCCGGGGAAGTTTTAAAATCCGTAGCTTATTTGCCACCGCCGACTGGCTCTTCCCCACCCGGCGGGCGGCCTCCTCCTGGCTCATGTCAAAGGCCTGGATCAATTGGCTCAACCCCTCGGCCTCCTCGATGTAGTTGAGATCCCGCCGCTGGAGATTTTCCACCAGAGCGATGAGGGAAGAGTCCTCCATATCCACATCCAGTACGATACAAGGCACTTTGGCGAGCCCCGCTATCCGGGCCGCCCGGAGCCTGCGTTCTCCTGCCACCAGTTCGTATTTCCGCTTATGGAACCGAACCGTCAACGGCTGAAGGACGCCGTACCTAGTGATGCTGTCCGCCAACTCCCGGAGGGCGGTGGCGTCAAACGTCTTCCGGGGCTGGGCTGGATTTGGCACAATATCACACACGGACAGAAAGGATATCTGATCCGTCTGATAGAGGCCATATTTTTTTACCAATTGCAAGTGACTCACCCCTAAATCGCACATATTGTGTCCTCGCCAACAGGATATACTATATCTTGAAAAAAAAATGGAGAACTCTGGCGGCATGGACACAAAATATAGGGCGAACGACCACTGATTTTCACGGGTCTTGTCGAGGGCGTTGCATAAAAAATTAGTTGCAATGTTATGAAGTATCATATAGAATATTTTTTATTTTTATATATAGTCATTTAACTTAAAAACAGTGTTACTGTTTTTAAGTTTGGCAAGCGTAGCTTGCCATGCGGCATATGCCGCAACATGACGTATCACGGCGATTAACTGGCGCTATGCGCCGAGCAGGCCAGCGCCTGCGCTTCAAAAGCGAAACGCTTTTGAAGTTAATCTAGTATAATTTTGCAAGAACAGGGAGATATGGCAACGATGCGAAAAATGAAGCAAGGTATTTGTATCCTATTATCCGTTTGTATGCTGTTCACACTGTTTTCGGGATTGGCGTTTGCAGGTGGAGACAATTCAAATTTTACTGATGAAACACACGACATCTTGACCCAAACCCTGGGCGATCCTGTGGGCCTGTCCGGCTTTGACGGTGACTGGGATGCGAATCCAGACAAAATTGTTAACATCGCAGTTCAATTTGTGACCCCATCAGCAGTTGCCTTGCGACTGCGTTCTGCGGAAGACGCTTCGGGGGTCAGCCCATTCTCAGAAAGCGATTTCGAAGCACAGGCCCTAGAAGCCCACGCAGCATTTGAAACCCAGCTCCTGCCGCTCACACGTGCACGGACGACAAGTATTGAGGTTTACAGTGAACACCACAACTTATTCAACGGTGTGTTCATGCGCGTCCCGGCGCATATGGTGTCCCAGATTGCAGCGCTGCCGGAAGTCTTTTCTGTCACGCCGAGCTTGCGGTATACCACAGCGGGAGAAGTTTCAACCGCTCTAAGTCTTGGCCCTGGCGACTTTATGCGTGAATCCTGGGACCTCTTCCAGATAAACCATATCCACAACACGCTGGGCTTTACAGGCCGAGGTGTGCGTGTAGCTGTTTTGGATACAGGTGTAGACTACAACCATCCGGAACTCAGACGCTTCCAAAATCCTGTGACCGGTCGCATCCGTGGCCAAAACTTTACATACTGCCACCCGGCTACAAGCGCCGATCCAAATGATATCATGGATCACGATGGCCACGGAACCCACGTGTCCGGCATTGTGATTGCCCTTGCACCCGATGTAGAACTTTGGCATTATAAAGTGCTGGATGATGAGGGCCGGGGAGAAAATGCCTGGGTGATAAGCGGTATTGAGGCGGCACATAGAGATCAGATGGACATTATGAACCTCTCTTTGGGTTCTCCATCTCCAGACCCCTTTGCCCCGACAAACGTCGCCGTAAATTTAGCTGTGTTAGACGGCATCGTAGTTGTAAACTCTGTGGGTAACAGGGGCTTATGGGGTCCCGTCGGCTCACCCGCCAGTGCCAGTCTTTCCATCGCTGTCGCCGCCGGCACAGCGGGGGGAAGCAACGAATATGGAGATCAAATTGCCGCCTTTTCTTCTCGCGGTCCTATCGATGGAATCGGTCACATTAAACCAGACATCACAGCCCCTGGGGTAGGGATTATCTCTACCGTTCCGGGCGGTGGCTATGTATCCAAAGACGGCACATCCATGGCAGCGCCCCAAGTTGCAGGCGTTGCAGCACTGATGTTAGAAGCTTTCCCAGACATTGCGCCCTCCGAGACCAAAGCACGGATGATGAACACTGCCAGACCGCTTGCCTCTGGGGAAAGCTCTGTGTTTGCTGCAGGGGCAGGCTTCATAGATCCGATTCGCGCCTTTGAGAGCACTTCGTTTGCCACTGTGCGTCACAATATTCCGTGGTTAGACGGTGACAGGCGGACATGGCGAGAGGAGACCATGGCGTCCCTTAGCTTCGGCGGTGTCTGGAGACAAACGGAAAGCGTTCCGCTGACTGTCACAATCCATAATCCAGGTATCGACAGCTGGATACCCTCTGTCCACTGGAACAGCAGTCAGACGGACGTGAGCTTGCATTTGGTCGAATCTAATACCAGCGGGGCAAGCCATACATATACCTATCAAATGCGCTTTGACGCAACTGCGGCAGACGGCTTGTATGAGGGCAATCTCGCGTTCACAAATGGCCCCCGGACGATTACCATGCCCTTTGCAGCAGATTTTAGACAGACAATCACATATCCCATATGTGCAGGTGGCACTGTCATCTTTCCAACGCTAACAGATATATTAATATGGGCCTGGAGGCCGGTCGAGATGCTTCGGGTCAGTAACACGAGTGCCGAAGCGATAGGGCCCGTCCACGTATCAATTGTGGGCAACAGCAGCGAAGCGTTTTCTTTTGATGGCCTGCGTCTGCCTGCGTCTGCAACTGACATCGTTTTGGTCCCGGATGGTCATGATGTGCTCTCATTCTCTCTCCCAAGCATCGAGCCGGGACTCATGGAGTATCTTGGCGTAACCGTGCGAGAGGACGCCCCGGCTGGAATACATAGGGCAAGGGTTATGATATCAGGCGAACATATCCCCACACACTACATAGATCTGATTCTTCCGGTGCGGGAGCTTGTCAATCCATTCATTGATGTAACGAGAGAGCATTGGTTCTTTATATCAGTTATGTACGCCTATGACGATAACCTGATGCGCGGCACATCAGAGCATACATTTTCGCCAGACATCCCACTCAGCCGCGCTATGATGGTGACCATCCTCCACCGCAGGGCTTCTCCATTTGATACTTACGCCCCCCCTAACTTCATCGACGTACCGGAAGACACCTGGTACAGCGACGCCGTGGCTTGGGCCGCACATCACGGGATTGTTAAAGGGGTAGGCGACGGTCGCTTCGCCCCCCATGATAACATCACGCGTGAAGAAATGGCCACAATGTTCTATCGCGTTGCCAGCATGTTTGGGTGGCTTGGAATGACCCCAAGCGGCGCAAGTTTAACCCACTTCCCAGACCACTACTTGGTGAGTGACTGGGCGCAGACAGCAATGCTCTGGGCTGTTTCCCAAGGATTCTTTAGAGGGGATGCAGAAGGATTCCTAAACCCAACTGGAAGTGCAACCAGAGCGGAATGTGCTACAGTGCTGCATCGGCATTATGGTTGGCTCTGGCGCTAATGAGGTGCTGTCCGACGCGTTGATTGCGCATGAGAATTTTGTCGAGGGGGATTCTTTTTGATGGATATAAAAGAGTTCAACCAATTCACCGCCTGCGGCGGCTGTGCGGCCAAACTGTCTCAGGATTTATTACAACGAGTGCTGGGCAATCTGCCCACGGCGTCTGACCCCAATCTCCTGGTGGGCTTTGACACCTCCGACGACGCCGCAGTTTATAAACTGCGGGACGATCTCGCCCTGATCCACACCCTGGATTTCTTCCCCCCCATGGTGGACGACCCTTATCTGTTCGGCAAAATCGCCGCCGCCAACGCCTTGAGCGATGTCTACGCCATGGGCGGAGAGGTCTTATCCGCTCTCAATATTGTCGCCTTCCCGGAGGGGATGGATCCGGCGGTCTTGGAGGAAATCCTCCGGGGTGGAGCGGAAAAAGTGCGGGAGGCGGGTGGCCTCCTCTGCGGCGGACACTCCATTGCGGACAAGACGCCCAAATACGGCCTGTCCGTCACGGGGGCGGCTCATCCGGATCGAATTTTGCGAAATAACACCTGCCGGATCGGGGATCAGATCATCCTGACCAAGCCCCTGGGCGTCGGCCTAATCACGGCGGCTTACGGATTGGGAGAGGCCGCAAAAGAAAGCTATCTCCATGCCGTTTCCAGCATGGAGACATTGAATCAATACGCGATGGACACCGCCCGGAATTTCCGAATTCACGCCGCCACGGACGTGACGGGGTTTGGGTTCCTGGGGCATCTCAACGAGATGGTCACCCCGGCCTATTCTATCCATGTGACGGCGAACCACGTGCCGTATATCCCGGGAGCGCGGACACTGGCCGAACAATTTCTCATCACCGGCGGCGGGATGAAAAATCGGAACGCATTAACCGGAAAAGTGGCGTTTCACGACCTGGATATGGCTATGGAGGAGATTTTATTTGACCCCCAGACCTCTGGCGGCTTGCTGTTGAGCGTCCATCCGGACGACGCCGACGCATTGCGCACGGCCTTGGGAAAGCTTGACGTCCCATTCCTACCCACCACTGTCGTGGGCGAAGTGGTACAGCGGGGGACACATAATATCCAGGTGGCCTAATCGCTAATCGCCCTCTCGCAGGCTGCGCAGGAGCCGAATCTCTGCGGCGTACCCCGGCAGTTCGTTGGGAGTCTCCAGAAAAAAGGGCAACTTCCGCAGAGCCGGGTGATTGATGATCCGCACAATGGCCTCCAGCCCGATATAGCCCTCTCCAATCCCCGCATGGCGATCCGTCCGGCTGCCACGGGGATTTTTGCTGTCATTGAGGTGGATCGCCCCCAGACGAGAGAGCCCGATTACCCGGTCAAACTCCGACAATACCCCATCCAGATTATCTGCGATATCATAATTACCCACGAAGAGGTGGCAGGTGTCCAGGCACACGCCCATCTTATGATTGAGATCGACCCGATCTAGAATCTCCCGCAGATGGGCAAATTCTCCGCCGATCTCATTGCCTCTCCCCACCATGGTCTCCAGGAGCACTGTCGTGGTCTGCTCCGGTTTGAGCAGGGTATTGAGCAGGTCGGCAATCAACTGGACCCCCACTTCCACCCCCTGCCCCTTGTGACTGCCGGGGTGGAGATTGTAGAGGTTTCCAGGCAGATATTCCATCCGCCGGAGGTCGTCCTCCATGGTCATGTGGGCAAATTCCCGGGTCTCCAACTTATCCGAACAGGGGTTCAGCGTGTAGGGCGCATGGGCCATCACCGGGCCGAAGGATTCCCGCTCTAAGAGCGCCACAAGCGCCGCCGCATCCGCCGGGTCGATCTCTTTTGCCTGTGATCCCCGTGGATTGCGGGTAAAAAACTGAAACGTATTCGCCCCGATGGACAGCGCTGTCTCGCCCAGGGCGAGGAAGCCTTTGGAAGAGGAGAGGTGAGAGCCGATATAAAACATATGGAAGGTCTCCTTTGTGTAAAATAAGCTCCTTTTGCAACTGACGCCCCGAGAGCAAAGCGATTGGCATAGCGGAAGGGGTGCCTGGGGTACAACTGTCACAAGGTGAATTGCCGCCCTGTGGCAAGAGAAGGCCCCCTGGAGGGAGAAGCTGACTGAGGATTGCCCTGCCCCTCCCTCCGTCAGGCTTCGCTTGCAACATCTCTACAAATTCCCCGTCAACACCATCACCGCCGCCAATGCGGCTACGGGGGCGGTTTCGCAGCGGAGAATCCGCTTGCCCAGGCTCACAGATAAGAGCCCCGCCTCCTGAGCCCGGGTCGCCTCTACCTCGGTGAATCCCCCTTCGGGGCCGATGACGAGGCTGACGGTGTCAGGCCGGGGATGCTTCTCCAGCGCTGCCTGGAGACCGCGCCGATCCTCCCCCTCGTAGAGAAATAGCGGCACTGTCCCCTCCGCCGCCTGGGTGATGGCGGATTGATAATCCGGCACGGCGTATACCGGGGGTATTTTGCCACGCCCAGACTGTTTCGCCGCCTCCAGGGCGATCTTCCCCCAGCGGGCTAGCTTCTTGGGAAGTCCCTTCTCGTCCACCTTCACCACACACCGCTCCGACGGGAACAGGCAGACGCGATCCGCCCCCAATTCCACGGATTTCTGGACGGCGTAGTCCATCCGCTCCCCCTTGGCATAGGCCAGATAGACGGCACAGGATACCGTGGGCTCCGCCAAGTTGTCCGACACAGAGACGATCTCGGCCCGATCTCCCGCCAAAATACACTGATAATCCAACCCGGATCCATCGGAGACGACAAAGGTCTCTCGCGGGCCAAGGCGCAGGACGCGAATGTGGGCTAAGCTCTCTTGATCTAATTGAATTGTCCCGTCTGCAATCGCATGGGGATGGACAAAAAATCTGGGCATGGGAATACCTCTTTACTGAAACTTGCTCCTGACGATTCTATCACAAACTCCAACGGATGGAAAGACTGTCACTTTTCCGGCGGCTTTCATATGATATTGCAAAGGAGGTACCACCATGTCAAACCACAAAATCCGCTGTCAAAACAGCGTGGCAATATCCCCCTGCGATGATGCGGCCTTTCTCCGGGCAGGCATTGACCGTGGGGCGGCAAATATCCGTCTCTACTGTATGCTAATGCAATGCTGTGGGGGCTGTGAGGTGACTTGTGCCCTTACCCGCCTCGTCCGGGCCGAGCGGCGGCAGGTATGCGAATTAAAGGCGGCATTTTTCATCCTGACCGGCCAAACCCACCGCCCCAGCCCCACCTGTCCCTACATATGCACCTGCCTGGACACCCTGCGCCAACTGTGCCTGGAGGAGAGCGAGGTCAGTATCTGTTTCCTCGACCACGCCGCCCGGACAAAGTGCTTACGGACGGCCAATCTCTGCAATCGGATCGGAGCGGAGAAGGCCTGTACCGCGGAGGAGCTGGAAACACTCATCGCCACACTGCTCTGCTGATGTGCATCCATATCCAAAACGCCGCAATCCCGTTGAGGGATTGCGGCGTTTTGCAGTGTGATCGCTTAGTTGTTTGTGCTATTCGGCAAACGCTACAGCAAACCGCTGTATCATCGTTGCGCACTCCGCTCTGTTTGCGGTTGCGAGGGGAAGCAGTGCCCCGCCGTCCGCACCGCGGATGATCTCGTTGTAGACCGCCCAGAGCATCCCCGCTTCCGCCCAATCGACCACCTGGTCAGAATCCGGGAAGTTCGTCAGGTCAAAGTCTGCCGGGATCTCCACGTCCAGTTCTTTCCACTGCGCATAGCGGTGGAGCATAGTCGCAATCTCCTGGCGGGTCACAATGTCGTGGGGGGCAAAGAGTCCGCCGGGTCTGCCCCGCACGATGTCGTGCTCATAGGCCCAAAGGACTGCGATATTGTACCACGCCGAGGTCGCTTCATCCGGCACATCGCTAAACACCGGGCTGAATTCCGCTTCCGGCCGGCCCTCCATGTTCCAGAGGATCCGTGCAAACTGGGCGCGGGTGAGTGTATCTTCCGGTGCGAAGAGGGTAGCGGATGTGCCTGTCATGATGCCGTGTCTCCACACGAACTCAATGCTTCCATTGTTTAGCGCCCAATGGCCCGCCACATCTGTAAACGGAAGCGGTGCCAGAACTAACATATCCCGGGCCGCTACCAGGGCCTCATATGCATTATTGATCTGCTCTTGTGTCGCAAACTCATTGTGCATCACAAACTCTGCGAGAGACACTGCGACCATCATCCGCCACCAGCTCTGCTGGGTGTAGTTATGTTCTAAGAGTTGATCTATAGATTCCAAGGCCCCTTCCAGCGCAGCTCTGCTGGGCCGCACGATAAGGCGCACTTCAAAGGTCTGGGGTTCAATCTCTTCCACAGCCGCCGTAGCCGCCGCCGCGACTGTCACGGTGGCCGTGTGCACACCGGGATCTGCATCGGCATAGGGTACCACTGTGAAGGTGGCTGTTTCGTCCACCGGGATGCTGGAAATCGTCACGGGGCCACCCGGCTCTTCGCCGTTGGCGCGCTCTGCCGCCGCTTCCACTTCTTCGGCCAAGAGCACAAAACTGTCTGCGCCTGCATCAGACAGGGTGACCGTCAGTTCACCGGTTTCTACATTGCCGGTATTTTCAATTGTCACTTCCAATGGCTCCAGAGTGTCTACGTTCCCCACCACTATCGGGCCGAACTCAGCCAGAGTAGGAACCTCACCGTGAACCAAGAGCGCAATGCCATAAACGGCAATCACCAAATCCAGAGCGGCTTCCAGGGCGGCAAGAGCCGCTTCGAGCTCTTCTTGCGTCGCCTCGCCGTCGGCAACTAGCAGAGTAGCTTCTAAGATCGCCTCTAAAAGCGCCAGCCAACTCTCCGGGGTGTAGTCGGTCTCTGTGCTGGCCTCTACGAGGGTCATTGCCTCGTCAATAAGAGCTGCCAGTTCATCGATTATAGAGGTGCGATCATCTTCCTCTGGAACCTCCTCGGTTGCCAGCGCCTGTCCCGGTAACAGCGCAAGTAACATAGCGCAGACCAGCAACAGCGCCAATCCTTTTTTCATTTTTTCGGTCATTTGTTTTTCCTCCTCTTCCAGGGTATTTTTTCATGCATGTTCCACAGGTCGAAACATACATTGCTTCTATTTACCACCTATTATAATACAAAAACTTACAAAGTACAAGAGAGATGATCGTTCATTGCGAAATTATACCTACTATACAGCCCCAGGGAGACGCACCCACGCCAAAGCGCCGCAATCCTCCGTCAGGCTTCGCCTGCCACCTCCTTTTTCAAAGGAGGCTTTCTAAAAGGAACCCCGCCGGGCATCTGGTGCGATGCTCGGCGGGGATTTTCTTTTTATCTAATCTGCAACTGTTTGGACATACCGCATGAGGATCGTCGCAGCTTCCGCTCTGATGGCAGAGCCCCAGGGCAGCAATTCATTGCGGTCTGTCCCGCTAATCAGCCCCGTATAGACCGCCCAGGCCAGGGCGTCTTCCGCCCAGCTTCCGGTAGTGTCCGCATCGGGGAATTGCGGCGTGAAGCCGCCGGGGACACTGGTATCTGCGCCCGTGAAGTTGGCAAACCGGTGAACCAGCACGGCAAAGTCCTGTCTCGTGACCGGGTCACCTGTGCCAAATGTCGTCGCAGTTTGCCCAGTGACAATGCCCGCACCAAATGCCCATGCGATATACGGGGCATACCACTGTTCCGGGTCCACGTCGGCAAACGGTGTCGCCGCGGGATCGCTGGCGTTTGCGGGTCTGCCGTGATACATGCGGAACAAGGTGGCGACTACCTGCTCCCGGTTGAAATCAGCCATTGGGTCGAATGTGGTGGCAGATGCGCCGCGCATGATGCCTTCGTTGTATACGAACGCCACGGCGTCGTGAAACCAGATAGTGGTGGGGACATCGGTGAAGGGGAGGGGTGCGGGAGCATCTGTCCGTGGTTGCCAGACCCATGTATCGGCCATAGTGGGGCCACGGAGTTGGCGCATTAGCTCGTCTGAGGTGAAAACAAACTCGCCTTGGGGGTTGGCAAAGGTTCCCGTGCCGACGTTTTGCCAGTAGCCGGTGCATGTATCGTTTTGCGGGATTGTTGGCAGCATCGGGTCTGGCCAAAATCCAAAATGCCTAGCAGATCTAAAGTGCTCTCCCAATGAAAGCTGGCGCAGAGAATATGTCCCCCGAAACATGCTGTCAGTATCCATTACACTACGAGAATCGAATCCAGACAGATCAAGGCTTGTTAGACTACTTGCATTCGCAAACATCCATTCCATAGACCTTACATTGTGCGTGTCAAAATGAGACAGGTCTAAGCTTGTCAGAGCGCTTGCGCCACTAAACATTGCGCCCATATCCGTCACATTATATGTATCAAAAGAGGACAGGTCTAAGCTTGTCAGGCTACTGGCATTACGAAACATCCCCCACATGTTTTGTACATTGCCAGTGTCTAAAGTGGAAAGATCAAGATTTGTTAGATTGCCAGCACCACCAAACATTCCACTCATATTTGTTACCCTGCTGGTATCCCAAGCAGAAAGATCAAGATTTGTTAGACTGCTTGTGCCGCTAAACATCCCAGCCATATTTGTTACTCTGCTGGTATTCCAAGCGGAAGGATCAAGATTCGTTAGATTACCAGCACCACCAAACATACTCAACATGTTTTGCACATTGCTCGTATCCCAACCAGTTAGGTCGAGGCTCCTTAGGTCTGTTGCCGAAGAGAACATAAAACTCATATCCGTCACATTGCGCGTGTCGAATCCGGATAGATCCAGACTTGTCAGGCCCCCTCGAGCAAACATGCCGCTCATATTCTCTACGTTACCCGTGTCAAATCCGGATAAATCCAAGCTGGTTAAGCTACCTGAACCAATATGTGCCGCACCAAACATGCCGCTCATATCCGTCACGTTGCTCGTATCAAATCCAGATAGGTCTAAGCTTGTTAGACTTGCCGTGCCACTAAACATCCCGCTCATAGTTATCACACTGCGGGTGTCCCAACCGGATAGGTTCAGGCTCGTTAGGTTCGTTCCGAAAACAGGTTCAACTGCGAACATGCCGCTCATATCCGTCACATTGCCGGTATCCCAATCAGATAAGTCCAGGCTCGTTACACCATGCACATTCCCGAACACCCAGCTCATATTCTCCACATTGCTGGTGTCAAAATAATGCAGACCCTCTATTGACATTGCATTTAACCTAATAAATAGTCCACGCAAAGATAGCCCCCCGGTAATTGGGCCGGTAAATATAATTTCTTGAATATTTGGCCGATAAGCATCCCATGGGCCGCTTGGCTGATCCCATTCATTATCTGCCTCCCAGCAAATAAACCCTTCCTCCACAACCAACGTCCCATCACTATACAACCGCCACGGCGCACCGCCGTCGCCTACGGTGCCGGTCTCCACCACCGTCGCCGCCGTCGCCGATACCGGCACCAGCGTAACCAGCATCGCACATACCAAAAACACCGCAAGACCTTTTCTCATCTTCCCCAACATATTGCGTTTCCTCCTTATTTCTAAAAAATCTATGTTTTCTAAGATTTCTGTGGATTGAAAGCATATTATACTTCTCTAAGTTTGATTATAATGCAAAACAACACGAAAGCGCAAGGGAAATATCTCCATTTTTATTGCTTTTCCCAACCCAAACCGATATACTACTCCCTAACGAGGAGGTGCGCAGGATGCGTGTATTGATTCTCACGGTGACAGCGGGCAACGGACACAACTCCACGGCCACCGCAGTGGAGGAGTCTCTGCGGACCCGAGGCGCTGATGTGTCCGTGCTGGACATGTACAAATATATCAGCCGTGTGCTGTACAACGTGGTGGATAAGGGGTATCTCTTCTCCGTGAAACACATGCCACGACAGTTTGGCCGGGCCTATTCCACCATGGAGCGCTATGAGACCCCCCGTAAAATTGTCGGGCTCCTCAACGACAACCGGTTTATCGCCAGCCGTCTGGCGGGCTTTTTCAAGGACTACTCCCCGGATCTGATCGTCATCACCCACGTTTTTGGGGCACAAGTGCTAGACGTCCTCAAGCGGCAGGGGCACTTGGCGGTACCCATGATGGGCATTATCACTGACTACTGCATTCATCCATTCTGGGAAGAGGTCCCCTCGGTGGAGTATATTGTCACTGCCAACACATCTTTCGCCTACACGGCGGAGCACCGGGGCATCTCGCCGGATCGCCTACTCCCTTTTGGAATTCCCGTTGCGGAACGGTTCTCGAAAAAACGCGATCAAAAAGAGGCCCGCCGACAACTGGGGTTGGACGAGGACCAGACCACGATTTTAATCATGGGCGGCAGTATGGGCCACGGCGACATGCTCCGCAATGTGGCCCGGATCGACGCCATGGATCGAAACTACCAACTGGTGTGTATCTGCGGCAACAATAAGCGGCTCTATCGGCGGCTGGGGATGCTCAAGACCATCAACCCCATCCATCTGAAGGGTTTTACAAATCAGGTAGATCTCTATATGGACGCGGCGGACTGTATTGTCACAAAGCCGGGGGGCCTCACCACCTCCGAGTCTCTGGCCAAGGGATTGCCCATGGTGCTCTCATCGCCCATTCCGGGCCAGGAGGATCGAAACGCCAGTTTTCTGCTCAACAGCGGGGCGGCGGTTCTAGTGAACAAATATTTCTCCGTCGCCGAGGCGATCCACTATATTCTGGAGACGCCGGGCCGTCTGGCGCTGATGCGCGAGGCCATCGCCCTCATCGCCCATCCCGACGCGGTGGAGCGCATCAGCCAGTTCGTCCTCCAATTGGGAAGACATGATTAGACCGCCGGACTACGTGCAAGAGGTCTTAAAGACCCTGGAACAGCAGAAATACCGGGCCTATCTGGTGGGGGGATGCGTCCGGGACATGGTCATGGGCCGCACACCCCACGACTGGGACGTGTCCACCGACGCTTGGCCCGATGCAGTACAAGCGCTCTTTCCCCGGACAGCGCCTACGGGCCTGCGCCACGGCACCGTCACCGTCGTCACGGCGGCGGGCCACGTGGAGGTCACCACCATGCGCCGAGAGGGGCCGTATACGGATCACCGCCGCCCGGAGCAGGTCGCCTACGTCTCGGATCTGACCGAGGACTTAGCCCGGCGGGATTTCACTATGAACGCCATGGCCGTCTCCCCAGACGACCATCTCGTCGATCCCTTTGGCGGGGCCTCAGACATTGCACAAAAAATCATCCGCTGTGTGGGTGACCCGGCGGCCCGATTCTCTGAGGACGCCCTGCGGATGCTCCGTGCGCTACGGTTTTCCGCCAAGCTGGGATTTGCAATCCACCCGGAGACCCTGCGGGGCATCCGAGCGTCTGCATATCTGGCCAAGACCTTATCCGCCGAGCGGGTACGGGACGAGGTGGAGCACATGCTCTGCTCCAATCGGCCTGAAGTCTTGGCCGATGGGCTGGAGCTGGGCCTCCTGGCGGCCTATACCACGGATGCAACTGCGAATCGGGGCGAGATTAACCGACTGGGGCAGGTGAGTTCTCACAGATATCATCGCTGGGCCGCCTTTTCCGCCGCCCTGAAACAGAGCGGGACGATTATATCCCCGGCCCAGTTCTTGCGGGCACTCCGGCTAGACAACAAAACCATCCGCGTCGCGGCCCATGGCGCTGACTTGGCCCTCTCCGAACAGATACCCGTGGATGCTATAGCGTGTAAGCGGCTCCTGGCAGAGTACGGCGTGGATGTGATCCGCTGTATGGCGGAAGTTGCCGCATTCTTCGGCTGCGAAGACAGCCTCTCGCAACTAGAGGCCGTGTTGTCCAGCGGAGACTGTTTCTCTTTGCGCCAACTGGCCATAGACGGCAGCGATTTGATCGCCCTGGACCGTTCCGGCACGGAGATTGGTCAGATATTGGATGGATTATTGGATCACGTGCTCCAACACCCGGCGGATAATCAGCGGGATGTGCTCCTAGCTCATGTGCGAAGCCGAGGCGACGGCCTCGGAGGGCGCGGCCTCGGAGGGCGCGGCCTCGGAGGGCGCGGCCTTACGGGTAGCGAATAGAATGAAAGGTCAAACTCTCCCCTGTATGGCAGCCACACAGAGGAGAGTTTCGGATTCGGGCAGGAGGAAGTTCTAGTGTATACGATTTGCAAATTGGATGAAAAAAGAATCTAAAAATCGTACACGGTGGAAATTGCTCAACCAGTAAGCTGGGCTGTCAATAATACGCCTATTGGCCAGGTGATTGATTGCATCTCTGGCGTTCGTAAAGTTTCTAACTTGTGTGTTGGCCACAGGGGTATTTCCAAAACGTATAATTAGCGTGTTCAAGTGCTCTAGCTGATGGAAGCTATCGCGCCAATAGTTCGGATCGTTAATAACGCCTCTGGATCTTAGTGTGTTTAGCGCAAATACTACATTTGCGAAATCTCGTCCGCAGTTTAGCAAATGGCGCACTTGTGAATGAAAGCGATTTCCTGGACAGTTGTTTGTTGCGTGTCCCGGCATATCTCTATGTCCCCCATGGTTGTTCATGGAGTTTCGCATGGCTGGCCAGCGAGTAAACGCTACATTTAGGAGCGCTACTAGAGACCTTAGCTGCTCTTCCGTTGGGGTTGGCATAGTGCTACCGGGCGTGTGAAAACACCCCTGAAGAGCAATTCCAACACTTTCATTATTTTGGTTCAGGCTGTGGCTCCCGACGGCGTTCCAGCCGCGTCCCTGGACGATCCGACCATTTCTTTCGATCATAAAGTTGTATCCAATGCCCATCCAACGACGCCCGTTTTGGTGGTACTCATGTACGCTCGCGGCATTCCCTGTACCACCAGTATGATGGATAATAATTCTGCTAGTACCTCCACGAGTGGGAAGCCCTGAGGCGGGAAACCTTCTTACTATTTGTCCCGCACTATTGCGTTCGACAAACTGAAATCCTAAGTCAACAATCGTTGCCATATTTAATTTCTCCTTTTTTTGATAGCGGTGCGCACGCTTCAGTTATAAAAGAGAAAAAAGAGAGCAACATGTAAACCTATTATTTTTTTAATCAAATCAATAGGGAACTTTTTCTTTTTTTAAGGCGTATATTTGTATATAAATTATGATTAAATTGAGGAGAAATAAAAATGAACAAGATATTATCAATCCTATTTGCCCTGTTGTTCTTAGTGGGAATACTGGCCGCCTGCACCGGAACGTCAGCGCCGGAAGTCGCAGCGCCTGTCTCAACCGAAATGCCTGTCCTAGAGGAAATACCTGAACCGGAAGAAACTCTTCCATCGGCCACAGGCGTAACGTCTGCCAATGTGCAAGTTCGCCTTGCGACGGAGGCGCTGCTTTCTCACTTTGGATCCTACGATGAATTTGTCGAATTTGATGGGGGCGGCCATCAAAGAATCGCCATTACAACAGAGACACGCATCTTGGATTTTAGCTTTGTCGAACTAAAGTTTGACGAAAGCTCTTCTTCTGCTATACCGTTTTCCTTGCATTACCAAGAACAATTACAACCCGAAACGCCTTTTGTGGTGACATGGGCGCACCAGGGCACCACACCCCATAGGGGCATTTTATTTACAGACGAAGAAAATCAGCAGAGGCTTTTTTCGATCCGTCAAAGTGACGATGGCGGTACGCTTGTTTTAGATGAAATAGAAATTCACGCACCAACTGCACTTCCCGGCACCGCAACAACTGGAATCCTAATAGATCCAGAGCGTGTATGGGAGTCCATCACAGTCAGTTCAGGTTTTTCAGATGATCCCCACGTATTAAGTGCCGAAGCTGCACTGCAAGTATTTGAAATTTTATCTACCATGGAGGCTGAAGAACTATTAGAGCCGTATCCCAATCAAAGCCAGCAGAGCGAGCCCCTATTTGTGATTTCAATCACATTTGTAGATGGCGGGACTGAAGAAATTTTGTCCACAGAAACCGGTCTGGATTTTTTTCGTTTCACAGGCACATATGGTCCCCACGGAGACAGGGGCTATGTAGGCGGCGAAAGCGGTGTCCTATTTGAGATTTTGATGGCTTATCTTTAAAGGAGGCTTTCGGGTCGATGTGTGCCCTACTCCATCGCCCCGAGCAACTGCTTCGTATACTCGTGCTGGGGATCGTCAAACACTTCCGCCACTGTCCCCTGCTCTACAATCACGCCACTCTGCATAATCAGCACCCGGTCGCACATCTGCTCCACCACGGACAGATCGTGGGAGATGAACAGGTATGACAACCCCAACTGCTCATACAAATCCAGTAACAACTCCAGCACCTGCGCCCGGATGGTGGCGTCTAACGCCGAGACGGGCTCGTCTGCGATAAGCAGTTTGGGGCGCTGAATCAGCGCCGCCGCTATGCTCACCCGCTGCCGCTGGCCGCCGGATAGCTCCCGGGGATAGCGGGTCAGATACGCCGGGTCCAGTCCTACGAGGCGGAACATTTCCTCCACCCGCTCCCGCCGCTCTGTGCGACTATACTGGCGGGTAAGCAAAAGCGGCTCCTCCACTTGCCGCCCCACGGTCATGCGGGGATTGAGCGATCCGTAGGGATCCTGGAATACCATCTGGGGCCATATTGTGTGGTGGGTCACCTCACCGGTGTAATCCCGCTCTAGACCCAAGACCACTTTTGACAGGGTGGTTTTCCCTGCCCCGCTCTCCCCCACCAGGCCTAGGATTTCACCCTGCATCAGAGAAAACGACACGTCATGCAACACCTGCCGTCTACCCCGGCTACCCTCCCGGTAATAGGCGTCCAGGTTGCGCACTTCCAGCACCGGATTACCCATGCCGCCGCCCCCTTCCCCGTGCCGAGGCGACCAACTTCTTAGTGTAGTCCGCCTGGGGATGGGAGAACAGGGCCGATACCGCCCCCTCCTCTACGATATATCCGCCCTCCATGACAATTGCCCTGGTGCAGATCTTCTGCACCACTTGCAGGTCGTGGGAGATGAGTAATATCCCCATCCCCGTCTCCCGGTTCAACTTTTGCAGCAGTTCCAGGATTTGAGCCTGGATGGTCACGTCTAACGCCGTGGTGGGCTCGTCACAGAGGAGCAGGTCAGGATTCATCAAAATCGCCGCCGCGATCATGGCCCGCTGGCGCATTCCGCCGGAGAGTTCAAAGGGGTATTTCCCATAGAGCCGCTCCGGCTCTTTTAATTCTGCAGCGGCCATGGCCTCTATGGCCGCCGCCTTACGCTCTGACCGGGATGCGTCTGTGTGGACGGCCATGGCCTCCTCCACTTGTCTGCCGATTTTCATCAGGGGGTTTAGGCTGGACATGGGTTCTTGAAACACCATGCCCATCTGCCTGCCCTGCACCTGCCTGAGTTGGTCGTCCCCCAGGGCCAGTAAATCTCTGCCGTGAAACAATATCCGTCCTGCAACCGTGACATCCCGCCGCCGGAGCAGCCCCATGATGGCCCGGGCCGTCACTGTCTTGCCGGAGCCGGACTCCCCCACGAGACCCAAAATCTCCCCCGCCGCCATGTTGAAACTGATCCCGTGGACGGCCTCATCTACGCCCGCTCTATCATCGAAGCGGATGGTCAGATTTTGTATAGAGAGCATGTCAATCCTCCCTCCTCTGCAACCCGTCGGCCAATAGGGAGACGCTAAACACCTGGAGCACGATGGCGAGTCCCGTGGACAGGGCGATCCAAGGCGCTGTGATCAGATAGCCCTGGCTGTCGGCCAGCATCCGGCCCAGGCTCACCTGGGGCAGTTGGACGCCGATGCCCAGATAACTCAAGCTGGCCTCCGCCAGGACGGCATTGTTGAACCCGATGGCCACAGCGGCTAAAAATACCGGCAAACTATTGGGCAAGATATGCCGGAACATGATCCGCAGGGGAGATGCCCCCATGAGCCGAACCCGTTTTACATAGTCCAAGTTTTTGCACCGCAAAAATTCCCCCCGGGCCACACGGGCAAAGCTGGGTATAAATAATACCCCCAAGATCACGATCACATTCCCCGTCCCCGGCCCGGTGAGGCTCACGGCCACCAGAGCCAGTAAGACCGACGGAAAGGCTGTCACCCCATCAAAGAACCGCATGACGATCTCGTCCAACCAGCCGCCGAAATATCCCGCACTCCCGCCGATCAGCAGGCCGCCTGCGGCACCGATCAGTACGACACCCAAAGCGATGAGCAGGGTCGTCCCCGCACCGTCCAACACCCGGCTGAACACATCTCGCCCCATGTGATCCGTCCCCAGCAGGTGGGGGATGGACGGCTCCGCCAGCCGGTGTCCGGCATTGAGCGCACTGGGATCAAAGGGTCGGAAGAAGTTCCCGCCGACAATGAGAATCAACAGTATCGCCGTGAGGATTCCGCCGACGATTAGGGTAATATTCCGCCGTCTCATAGCACAATCCTCCGATCAATGGCCCGACAGAGGATATCTGAGAGGAAATGCAGCACCATGACAAAGGCCGCGATAATCACCACAATGGCCTGGACTACGGGGTAATCCCGGTTCTCGATGGCGCTGATTAACAGCCGCCCCAATCCGGGGATGGAGAACACCTGCTCCACCACAATGGCGTCGGTGATGGTCATAATCAACGTCAGGGTCAAAAAGGTGATCACGGGTACGGCAATATTGGGCAGGATATGCCGGCGCAAAATGGCCGACGACCCCCGCCCCCGGCTCACCGCCGTCTGGACGTAGTCTTTCCCCAGTTCGCTCCCCACAGAGGAGCGGATCAATCGAACAGTCATAGCGCTCTTGGGCAGGGCGATGGCCAGGGCCGGAAAGAGCATATAGCCCAGATAGCCCAGTAGATTGTCGTGATGGGATACAAAGACGCCGGGGGCAAACAGGCGAAACACTACGGCAAATAAAAAAGTCAGCACCAGCCCCAGAAACAGGGGCGGCACCGCCATAATCACCTGGCTCGCCGCCGTCACCGCCCAGTGGATCGATCCCCGCTGGCGATTTGCCGTAAATAATCCGACGGGCAAGGCAATTCCCACCGTGAACAAAAAGCTCAACCCCATGAGACTCCCGGTGATAATCAGCCGATCCCCCAGGAGTTCCGTCACGCTCCGGTCATGGACGTGGGATTTGCCCATATCTCCGAATAAAAACTGCCCCAGCCAGTCCGCATACCGCACGGGCAGGGGCCGATCCAATCCCATCTCCGCCCGGAGGGCCGCTAAGCTCTCCGGCGTGGCGTCTACACCCAACTGGGCCACCGCCGCATCGCCGGGGATTACCTGAAAGGCCAGGAAAGCGAGGATGGAGACAATGAATAATGTGACAATGAGAGTAAATAGCTTTCGCATAATTAGTTTCATCCTCGAATTCCTCCTTTCATTTCATTTCCCTGGCAGAGCCAAAGCCCATACAAGCGGGCCGCCGAGGGCGTCGGCCCCTACGCCTCGTACCCCGGCGGCGCCCTCGACGCCCCGTTGCCAACACCCTTTTGGGGTCTACAGCCAGACCCTATTCCACAAAGTGTACTGTGGACATGTCCATCACGTACAGCGGGTAGAACTGAAATCCCGTCAGTCTGCCATTGATGGCCACTAGGTTGACCAGGTCTTGAAGATAGACGTTTGCCGCCTCCTCGACCAGAATCTCCTGGAGTTCCCGGTAGAGCCGTACCTGCTCGTCGCTGTCGGTGGCGGCACGGGCCAGGGCGAATGTCTCATCGAACTGCTCCGACGAGAAGTTGATGAAATTCCCGCCTGCCCCGGTCTCAAACCGCTCCAGCATGGCCCGGGCCGTCATACTGCGAGCGTCCAGCCCGATGACTGTGGACTGGAAGTTCCGGTTGCCCCGGACCTCGGAGAGCCACCAGGTCCACTCCACCAGTTCGATGACGGCGTCGATCCCCACGGCCCGAAACTGCTGTACCAAGACCTCCGCCGTGATCACATGGGGCGTGTAGACACTGGGTACCGTGATGGTCAGATCGAACCCGTCGGGGAATCCCGCCTGGGCCAAGAGTGTCCTGGCCCGCTCCGGATCGTGGGGATAGAAGTCCACTAACCCCTCGTGGAAATAGCGGGCAAAGGCCGGGTACATACTGCTCCCCACGGGATGCCCCATGCCGTCGGACAAGATGTCCATGATCTGCTGAATGTCTGCGGCGTAGTTCAACGCCTGCCGCACTAGCAGGTTGTCCAACGGCTCCACGGCGTGGTTCAGGTACAGGGCCTGTACCAGATTCATGGCCCCCACCAGATAGTAGTAGTCCGGCGGAAGTTGTCTGACCATGTCCGCCGTCAGGTGGGATGCCAGGTCAATGGATCCGGCGGCCAGGGCCATGACCACCGCCTCGCCCCCGGCGAAGATTCGGAAGGTGACTCGATCCAGATAGGCGGGCGTCCCCCAGTAGTCGTCGAACCGTTCGATCACCAGGCTCTCCTCCAGCGTGTGGGCCACGAATCGAAATGGCCCCGTGCCAACGGGGTTTCTGGCGTGATCCCCGTGGCCCGACGGGATAATGGCCACCGTGAGGAGGGCCAGAAACTCGTTGTCCGGCTCGGCGATCTCGATCTCCACCGTCCGATTGTCCACGGCCTCCACTCTGGTCACAACAGAAAGCGCTGACACAAAAGTGGTTGCACTTGTTGCATCAGCGCTGCGTTTGATAGAATAGACAATGTCGTCCACTGTCACCAGATCCCCGTTGTGAAAGGTCACCCCGTCCCGTAATGTAAAGGTGTAGAGGGTGCCGTCTACGGTGAACTCCTCGGCGACAGCCGGAACCAATTCTCCGTCCGGTGTGGGCTTGACTAAGCCCTCAAAGACGTTGAATAACACTTCCCTTATTCCCGCAGTTCCTGCCGCAACCATTTGGTGTGGGTCAAGACTACTTCCCAGGTCTTGTGCGATGCCGACAATAATCTCCCCGCCCTGGATCGGTGCTCCAACGGGGGGCATGTTGCCGGTTTCGGAAGGGCCATTATTATCCTCTGGTGCAACTCCCCTATCGCCTGCGCATCCGCCCAGTGCAACAGTTAGTGCAAACAGTGCTAACACCAAAAGGGCAAAGCCTTTGAAGCCTCTTTTCATGTTATACCAATCTCCTTAGCAAATAATGCCTCTCCCATTATTCAATTGTCGATGAAATTGTACCCGATTTTGGCGGGGAGTGCAATAGGGGTGCGGAAAAAAGTTATATGAAGCGGGCGGAACCTAAAATAATCCCTGTTAAAATGAAAATAAACGGAGGTATGAACATGAAAGCCGCTTACCCGGTAATATTCACAAAAGTAGACGATGGCTACGCCATCCATGTGCCGGATTTCCCCCTCGACACCCAGGGCGATACGCTTACAGAGGCGATTGAAATGGCACGGGATGCCATCGGGATCATGGGAATTGATCTGGAAGATGAAAAGAAACCTCTACCGGTGCCTTCTGCCGTGGAGAGCGTGGACCTGTACACAGGATGAGTTTATCTCTCTGGTTGATATCGACTTTGCAGAATATCGCCGTACCCATGAACGCCGTGTTGTCAGGCGCAATGTAACCCTCCCCTCCTGGCTGAATGTTGAGGCCGAAAAGGCCGGGGTCAACGTCTCCGCAGTCTTGCAAGCGGCTTTGAAGCAAGAACTTCACATGACGGATCGCTAAACACAAAAACCGTCCCCGGTGCCAATCGCAATCGACCAGCGCCGGGGGCGCTGTCTGTCTTCAAAGAAAACGTTGAAGATGGCCGTGATGTATGATATATTCTGCAAGGGCCAATAGAACTCGCCCCCATAGACACAGAAACGGCGGTACATCATGGAGAGAACCCAACAGACAACGAGATCAGCGATTGCGGCACTAGCTACCGCATTTTTGTGGGCGTCGGCGTTTCCTGCTGTGAAATACCTGCTTGACTATTATTCGGCAGAGTCCATCATGCTACTTCGATTTTTTATCGCTTCGCTGACGCTACTGATTGTTGCAGTCGTCAAAAAAGTGAAGCTACCCGAGAGAAAAGACCTCCCCCTGTTTGCACTCGGGGGCTTTGTGGGCATATTCCTCTATGCGTGGCTCTTCATCACCGGCACGGACGCAGTCCCGTCTGGAGTCAGCAGTTTTTTGATTGCATCTGCCCCGGTATTTACTGCACTGCTCTCGGTCTCCATTTTAAAAGAAAAAGTTAGACTGTTTTCCTGGATAGGAATGGCGGTGAGTCTTTGCGGCCTGCTGATTATAACTGCAAGCCAAATGAGCGGGTTTACTATGAATATGGGCGTCGTATTACTCGTGGGGGCCAGTATTGCCACAAGCGTATACACCATTGTACAACGCCGGCTCACAAAGAAGTACACCCCCCTTGAAGCGACAGTGTACACTGTGTGTTTCGGAACGCTGTTCATGTCTGTGTTTTTACCGGGCTTACTCAGGGAGATGCCGGGCGTACCACTGATGGTCAACCTGATTCCCGTATATCTCGGGGCCTTCCCCGCCGCCATTGCCTACTTGCTTTGGGCATATGCGCTTTCAAAGGCAAGAAGTACTGCCCATGTGACAATGTCTCTCTATCTGATCCCGTTCTTGGCCACCCTGTTTGCTTTTCTCTGGTTAAACGAAAGGATTTCACCGTCTGCTTTTCTTGGCGGCATTGTGATTATCCTGGGGATGTTCCTCTCAAGCAGATGGGGAAGCGCATAATCCTTTCCCGCAACGGAACAAATCAGACTATCTTTCGTCTTACCAAATGACTTGTGCAAAAGAAATCCATAACACAGGAGAGAGAAAATGAAAAAGAGTATCGTGCTATTCCTTGCCCTTTGTCTCATCTTCATGCTCACAGCATGCACCGACAGTGAACAGCAACCGGCGGCACCGCCGCCCCCTGTTGCAACGCCGGATATTGATATTCCTGTAACAGAATACGAAGAGGAGCCAGAGGATTGTGAGCCCTATGAAGAAGAGGAAGAAAATGATGAAGACGTTACAGACCACCGCACAGGCGGAGAGTCTTTGGGTCTCACTATCACACGGTTAGAATACGGCGACGGCCCCGGCCCGTTGGAGCACGTCACCTTTACCCATATGCTGGACTACAGCGAACTGCGCGGGGACGCAGAGTTTGGCGACACCCTGATGATCCAGACCTACACCCCCCTGCGTGACTTTGCCGTCATCAACATGAGCAATGATGCGTTAAACGATGAGATTATCTTCTTCCCCCTGGAATCCTTTGGTACCGTGGAAAATTTCCTGCCGGGGGAAGCCTTTATCATCCACTCCTATATGGGGGTGGGAACGCTCCCCTGGAGCGGGATTACATTTCTTGACGAAAACGGCCAGCGGCATTATTTTGCCATCATTCAAAATCAAGTCGACGGAGAGGACCCCTATTTCCTGCTGGCGCTTGAGAGCAGAGATGACCATCTGGTGGTCTCGCCGAGATAAGCGCTTTACAGGCAAATCAACACACAAAAATCGGGCTGATGCAAATAACCTGCATCAGCCCAATTTGTATTGATTGATTATCCCAGTACAACCCGGCAGAATTTCTTTTTCCCCCGGCGCAGGACTACGCCGTCGCCCTGTAACTCAGCGGCGGTGAAGCTGACTCCGAAATTGTCAATTTTCTCACCGTCCACCTCCACGCCGCCCTGCTCGATGGCGCGGCGGGCCTCGCTTTTAGATGGGCAGAGTTCTGTTTTGACCAGCAGGGCCAAAATGTCGATCCCACCGTCAGTCAGATCGGCGTCAGCCAGGGTTACTGTGGGCATATCCGCCGTGCTCCCGGCAGTGAAGAGGGCTTTTGCCGTCTCCGCCGCCTGGCTCGCCTCTGTGGGGCTGTGCACCAGAGCGGTGAGCTCGTAGGCCAGAATCTCTTTGGCCCGGTTGAGTTCGCTCCCTGTCCACTTGTCCATCTCGTCAATCTGGGCCAGAGGCAGAAAGGTCAGCATCCGCAGACAGGAGAGCACGTCTGCATCGTCTATGTTGCGCCAGTATTGGTAGAACTCAAAGGGTGAGGTCTTGTCCGGATCCAGCCACACGGCGCCGGCTTGGGTCTTGCCCATCTTCTTCCCCTCGCTGGTGAGGAGCAGTTTAAACGTCATGCCGTAGGCGTTCTCCCCGGCCCGATTATCCTCGCTGGTCTTTTTACGGATCAACTCCGTGCCCGCCAGAATATTTGACCACTGGTCGTCTCCACCGCATTGGAGGCGGATGCCGTGTTCGATGAAAAGCCTGTAGAAGTCATAGCTCTGCATGATCATATAGTTGAACTCTAAGAAACTAAGCCCTTTCTCCCAGCGGGCCTTGTAGGCCTCAGCGGAGAGCATCCGGTTTACGGAGAAACAGGCCCCCACCTCCCGGAGCAGATCCACGTATTTGAGATCCAACAGCCAGTCGGCGTTGTTAACCATCACGGCACGGCCCTCGGAGAAGTCCAGGAGTTTGCCCATCTGCGCCTTGAAACGGTCACAGTTGTGTTGGATCTCCTCCGGCGTCAACATCTGCCGCATATCCGACCGCCCCGACGGATCCCCCACCATGGTGGTGCCGCCGCCCAGGAGGGCCACAGGTATATTGCCTGCCAACTGGAGGTGCCGCATAATGATGAGCTGGAGCAAATGCCCTACATGGAGGCTGTCCGCCGTGGCGTCAAACCCGATATAAAACTTCGCCCCGCCGTTGTCCAATAATTCTTGAATCTCCGCCTCATCCGTCATCTGGGCGATGAGCCCTCTGGCTTTTAGTTCCTCAAATACAGTCATGTGATTCACTCCGTTTGATTGTGTGTATTTTTTGTGCGTCCGTTGTCGTTTAAATTTCTTTACCTGTGTCACTCATAGGGACCCATCTTTTAGCCACAGCCGGACAGAAAAATATCTCTCATTTCCCTGTTGCATTCTGGAAAATATATGATACAATATACCCAAGCCGATTGAAGCAAAGTCGGTAGCGGTGGCGACAGGCAAGTTCGCGCTTCCTGCCGTCACAGGTGCACAGACACCCATGCATGACCTCAGGCCCCACCGCTTGCACCAGTATAGCATTTTTCTCAATCTGGCGCAAGAACAGGATTGTATGGCCGTGAGGGCGTAGCTTTCATCAGAAAACTATGTC